>JBDTCO010000055.1:0-32749 GCA_039923495.1 Polyangia bacterium | reverse complement strand
GGCGACGTAGCGCTGGATGTAGCGCTGCTCCGCGCTCGTATCGACGGCCGGGAGCTCTGCCGCGCAACGCAGCATGCCGTGCGCGTCGAACACCGAGTCGGTGGCCGACCTCCCGTACTCGTCGGCGCGCACGTGCGCGACCTCGGCGAGGATGCCCGGCTCGTCACTCTTCAGCAGCTCGCCGACGCTCTTGCCCACCTTGATGCCGTTGCGATCGAACGGGATGTGGCTGCCCGTCACCATGACGCTCGCGCGCTGCGTCTCGATGCCGTGCAGCACCAGCGCGGGCGTCGGCAGCGTGCCCGAGTTCTCGACGCCGAGGCCGGAGTCGACGATGGCCTGCGCGCAGGCCCGCATGATGCGCGACGTGCTCGGCCGCAGGTCGCCGCCGAGGAGCACGGAGCCTCCCGGCTTCACGTCACCCTGCGCGACGAGGTAGCGCAGCGCACCCTTCACGTTGATGTAGGCCTCGAGATCCGTGAGGTCCACGACGAGCCCGCGCAGGCCGCTCGTGCCGAACGTGAGAGGGACGGGTGTGTAGTTCACGAACGACGGGCGGTCGGCCATGGCCGAATAACACCACGACTAGTGCCCGGGTGCAGCTGGGCGACCCTCTCCGCGTGTGGGACCGCTCGCGCGCGTCAGAACGCCTGCGCGAGCCTGGCCGCGTACTCGACGCGCTCCTCGTCGGAGGCGTACTTCACGCGCGGCCAGAAGAAGCCACGCAGGCCATCTTTCTTGCGGCGCGGCACGACGTGGACATGCACGTGCGGCACGCTCTGCGACACGACGTTGTTCTGCGCGACGAAGGTGCCGTCGCCACCGAGCGTCGCCATCGCGGCTGCGGTTCTCTGCACGACGCGGTAGAGCGTGGCCACCTCGCCCTCTGGCAGGTCCGTCAGCGTCTCGTGGTGCGCGACCGGCACGACGAGCGCGTGGCCCTTGAAGAGCGGGTGCGTATCGAGGAACACGACCGTGGCCTCGTCGCGCCACACGAACGTCCCGGGCTCCTCGCCGCGCACGATGCGGCAGAAGAGGCAGTCCTCACTTCGCGGGAGCAAGCAGGTAGTCGCGCAGGAAGCGCACCGCGATCGACCCGTGCGAGATGAGGCCCATGTTGTAGTCGTAGTGGAACGCGGCGTCGGGCTTTCTCCCTTGCGCCTTCAGCACCTCGCCCTCGAGCGACTCGATCTCGTCGAGCCCGAGGAAGTACTGGGCGAGCTGCGTCGAGTCGAGCTTGGCGCGCAGCAGCTTCTTCTCGGCCATCGCGGGCTCCTGGAAGCCGTCCTCGACCATCATCCGAACGGCCTCGGCGTCGGTCATGGTGCCGCGCTGCAAGCCGACGTCGAGGATGAGGTTGCTCGCGGAGATCATGCGACCGCGCAGATCGAAGAAGCGATAGCGGTCGTTGCGGAGGCCGCCCCAGCCGCGCTTCACGACCTGTCCCTCGCCGTAGACGGCCCAGCCCTCGACCATCGGGCCGTTCCACAGCGTCGCGCGCAGCGCGTTCAGGCTCTTCTTCGCCTGGAACGTCTGCGTGTGGTGGCCCGGATACGCCTCGTGCGCTGCGACGAGCTCGACCTCGTAGTCGTTCTGGCCGCGCAGGTACGACTCGACGCGCTCCTTGGGCCACGTCGGATCGATCGGGTCGACGTAGTACGTCGCGTGGAAGCCGGGCCGCTTGTCGAGGAGCCCGGGCGCGAGGTACTCGGCCGCGCTCGAGCCGCGCTTGTACGCGGGCATCGGCTCGACGGACAGCGTCTCGCGGCCGGGCAGGTCGACCATGTGGTTCTTCTCGAGGAACGTGCGCAGCGCGTCGAGCCGACGAGCGTGCGCAGCGACGAGCTCGCCGGGCTTGGCGTGCGCCTTCGACAGCTCGTCCTTCACCTTGTTGACGAGCGCAGCGCCGGTGGGCATGCCCTCGGCCGGCCACAGCTCGAGGTGCAGCTTCTTCGACAGCTCGATGAGCTCCTTGCGGCTGCGATCGAACTCCGCGTGCGCGCGCGCCACGACCTCGTCGGGCGACCGCTTCGTCTGCAACGCGAGCGGGAACTTCTTGTCGTAGACGGCGCGACCGAGCTTCCACTCGCCGTCTGCCTTCGGAAGGAGCTCCTTTTCGAGGAAGCTCTGGTAGTGGTCGAGCGCGAGCAGCGCCTTGTTCACGGCTGTCTTGCCGTCGGCACCGAGGAACGCGCCGACCTCGCCACCGATGAAGTCGATGCGCCCGCGGTTGTCCTTGATCGCCTGCTCGACGTAGACCTTCGGCGGGTTGCGCCAGCCGGTCGGCACCTTTTGACCGCGGTACGGCTTGCCGAGCCAGCCCTCGCTCTGGGTGAGGTACGCAGGCAGGCCGAGGAGCTCGGCGACCATGCTCTTCTTGCGCGCGGCCTCGGGTGCGAAGTCGCCGTGCATGATGTCGGCGAGACGCCCGGCGACGACCTCGCGCGGGTCGTAGGACGGGAACGAGTCGTAGAGCCGCGGGTCCCACGCCCAGTCGCGGATCTCGTCGAGGTAGAGCAACTCGAGGCGAGCGCCGTCGCGCATGATCTCGAGGTCGACCTTGTCATCGGTCGCGGTGGGACGCAGCGCGGCGATCTTCGCGAGCGTCTTCGTGAGCTCGTCGTGGCGCTTCTTCAGCGCGGCTTCGCTCAGGTCGACGATACGATCGTCGAAGCGGTGGTCGCCCATGAAGCTCGCGAGGTGCGGCTTGGCAGCGAAGAGGCCGTCGAGGTAGCGCTGCTCGAGCGCGACGATCTCGCCGTGCACGTCACGCGGAGGCGGGAGCGCGGCAGCCGTGGAGGCAATCAACAGAGAAGCGAGGACCAGTCTCATGCGCGAGAGGATACCTCTACGGCGACTCCACCGGAACGCCCACGAGCGCCGGGTAGCCGTCGACGAACCACTGGTCGAGCGCCTTCGCGCGCAGGATCGGAAACGGGTGCGTGCGCCACGCGGTCAGCAGGATCTTGTAGGCCTTGTTCAGCGACGAACGGTCGGTGTCCTCGTACGCGCGGATCTGGCGCAGGAACTCCTGCTCGTCCATCTCCGCCACGAGGCTCTTGGTCCCGCCGGCCAGCTTCATCATCGTGCGCAGGCACGGCTGCAGATCCTGCACGCACAGCAGCCCCGCGCGATCGCACGTCAGCTCGGCCTTGCGGAACCAGTCGTGCAGCGCGAGCACGAGCCCCTGGCCGAGGATCGAGCCGATGCCGAGCGTCGCCTGCCCGACGAGCGCGACGATGGCGGAGATGTTCTTCGCGAGCATCGTGTACAGCACGTGGCTCGCCTTGATGTGACCGAGCTCGTGACCGATGACGAAGAACCGCTCCTCGTCGTCGAGCATGTCGATGAGCCCGGAGGTCAGCACGATGAACGGCCGCGTGTGCCCGTACGTGTACGCGTTCGGCACGGGATCGACGGTGACGTACATCTCCGGTTCGTCGACGCCGAGGATCTTGCAGCCCCACTTGAGGTTGCGATACAGGCGCCCGAACATCTTCTCCGTCACGCGCACGTTGCCCGCGACGTTCTCGAGGTAGTAGACGCGCTCGAAGCCGTACTCGAGCACCTTCTTCACGACGGTGTCGAGCCCCGGCACCGAGCGCAGCGCTGCGGTCGCCTGCACGTCGTCGGGGTGCTGGAAGTCCGCGGCGGTGAGCGATGGGAACGTCCTCAGTTGACGCTTGCGCGGCGGCGGCGTCATCGCGAGGCCCCGAGGACGCCGAAGATCGCATCGCCCTCGAGCACCGTGTCGAGCGGCGCGCGCGTGATGGCGATGTGCAAGAGGGTGCGCGCCAGCTCGTCGACGTGAATGGGCCGCATGCTGTGCAGCCCGGGGAGCTTCGCGAGGAGGCCGAGGCCGGGCGGAGCATGGTGACCGCCGCCGTCGAACGCGCCCGGTCGCAGCGTGGTCCACGAGAGGCCGCTCGCGGTCACGAGCGACTCGGCGCGGGCCTTCGCCTTCAGGTACGCACCGACGGCATGCCCGGCGCCCACCGACGAGAGCAGCACGAGGTGGTCGACGGTCCCCGCGCGCTTGGCGCACTCGACGAGTGACCTCGTGGTGCCCACATCGCTCGTCTCGTACGTGTCGCCCGCGGCAAAACGCTTCTTCATCGTGCCGATGAGCTGGAGCACGGTCGTCATGCCGCGCAGCTGCTCCGTGAGCCAGTCATGATCGTCGAGCGAGCCGACGACGCCGCCGTGCGGGAGGCCGCCCTCGGGCAGCTTGCGATAGTGAGGACGGAGCGGCGCACCCGCCGAGAGCCCCTCTTGCACCAGCGCTCGTCCGACCGCGCCGCTCGCACCCGCCACGAAGATCGCTCGCTCGCTCATGCCTCCGTCGTATCACACACCGGCGTAAAGTCTGGCCATGCACGAGCACGCAATCTATCGCGCCGTCCTGGTCGGCTGGTTCGTGCTGTCCGCGGTGACGTTCGTGATCCTCCTCGTCAAGGCGGCGCCCTACGGCAAGCACGCGGCACGGGGCTGGGGACCCACGATCGCGCCACGCTGGGGCTGGCTCCTCATGGAGTCGCCCGCCGCCGTCGTGATGCCCGCGCTCGCGCTGCCGCTGCTCGTCGCAGACGGCTGGCCGCTCGGCTGGCTGCTCGTCGGGATGTGGACGCTGCACTACGTGAACCGCGGGCTCGTGTATCCGTTTCGCCTGCGCTCGACGAGGCCGATGCCGATCGTCGTCGTCGGGCTCGCCCTCTTCTTCAACGTGATGAACGGCTGGCTCAACGCGCGCGGCATCACCCTGTTCGGACCCGAGCTCGGACGCGCCCTCGTCGCGACGCCACGCGTGCTCGTCGGCCTCGTGCTCTTCGTCATCGGGCTCGTCGTGAACTGGGACGCGGATCGTCGGCTGTTCGCGCTCCCGCGCAGCCCGGACGGCGGCTACTCGATCCCGCGGGGTGGACTCTTCGAGCTCGTGACGAGCCCCAACTACCTCGGCGAGCTCGTCGAGTGGCTCGGCTTCGCGCTCGCCGCCGGCTCCATCGCCGGGCTCAGCTTCTTCGTGTGGACCTTCGCGAACCTGGTGCCGCGCGCCGTCTCGCACCATCTTTGGTACCGCCGCACATTCCCGGACTACCCCGATGCGCGGAAGGCGATCATTCCCTACGTGCTCTGATCAGGGACTGTAGTGTCGCCACGGCACGTAGAACGTCACGACGACGCTCGACGTCTGACCGTCGGACGGATCAGCCATCGTCGCGGTGAGGTAGCCCTCCACATGCGTCGCATCGAGGATGTTGATGACGAAGAGGCCGGCGCAGTCGTCGCCGCCACAGGTGAGCGTGAGGTTGCCGCCGGTCACGATGATCCGGCTGGCGAGCGACGCGGTGCGATCGGGCGTGTTGTTCGTCGTGGGGACGATGATGCTGTACGCGTTGGCGGAAAACGGCGCGATGGCCGAGCCGAAGCGCTGCAGCGTGAGATCGCACGTGGCCTTGGTGACGCCGGTCGCGTGGAGCACGAACGTGGCGGACGCGACCTGATCGGCGCCGTCGCGCTCGACCGTGTAGTCGGCGTACGCATCGGCGCCCGCGGCGTACGGACCGGCATGCGCCCCATCGACCGTGACCTCGATGGACGGGCCCCCGCCGCCGGTGCCACCGTCCGTGGTGTCGGTGGTATCCGTGGGAAAGCAGCTCGACCCCATGCACAGGCCGGTGAACAAGATGCCGGCCGCGACCTTGCCGAGGGTGTGGGTGATGCGCATGGCGGGAGCATAGCCCATGCGGCCTACGGGACGATGGTGACGAGCGACGACGAGGCAACCCGCACGAGCAACGCGCGCATCAGCCGGCGTGGACCGTCTTGTAGATGAACCACGTGCCCCAGATCATGCCGCCGACGATCATGACGACGTAGATCCAGAGGCGCGGGGATTCGAGCTTGTTCGGGTCACCACTCATGTCTTCGGCCTCACGTCGTAAAGGGGACCATCGAGGCCACGGCTCGGCCAGTCGTCGAGCGTGACCGGATGATGACGCAAAGTCGCGAGCAGCGCTGCATCGAGTGCGACGTCGAGCTCCACGATGGCGGCGTCCCCCTCGAGCGTGGCGTCGAGCTCCACCACGCGGTGCCGGCCCGGCACGAGCACGCTCCTCAGCCCGTCGTACAAGCCGGCGTGCCGCGCGGGGGCGCCTCGAACGACGAGCAGCGTCGTCTCGTGCTCGTAGAAGGACTGCAGCGGTCCGTGCGCGACCTGCAGCACGTCCCAGACCGGCGGATCGTTGACGCGCAGCCCCTCGAGCAGCTTCCAGCGCAGCGGCATCGCCACGTCGATCAGGCGGTCGTCGACGACGAGCGCGAGCGGTCGGCGTGATGCGCCGAAGAGGTCCGGCGCGGGCTCGGCGAGCCTGCGCGCAACGACACCCGGGAGCACCGAGAGGTCCTCGCTTCGCCCCGTGACCGCGTGCGCGATCCGCACCGCGGCACACAGCGCCACCGACGGTCCAACGACTCGCAGCAGCAGCCGATCCTCGCACGCGGGCGGCAGCGTCCACACCATCGCCACGCCTCCTGCCTCGCTGACCGACGTGACCAGCAGCGACGTGCCGAAGCCGCGCGCGTACGGCAGCGGCAAGCGCGCGTTCGGTGCCAGCCCCTGCGAGAACAGCACGAGCGCGGTCCTCGGCGCCGGCGGCTCGGGCCAGTCGACGAAGCGGCTCTGCGAGACGAACGTCGCGTGACGGCCGGCACGCAGAAGGAGCGCCACGAGCACGCGCGCGGGGCCCTCCGACATGCCACCCCCGGTGACGACGACGCGGTCCATCGCGGCGAGGCGTTCGATGCCGTCGGGCAGCGGGATCGCGACCGCCATCGTGAGCATCGCCGGGATCGTGCCGATTCGCTCGGCGAGGAGGTCGATGCCGCTCACTTCGCGCGCTCCGGATCGAACTTGTGCGAGCGCATGTCGTCGAAGTACGCGAGCAGCGCGTCGAGGTCGGCCTCGGTGAGCTCGGGGTGCGCCGGCATCGCGCCGTAGCGGAACGTCAGCGGGTCGCGGATGTAGGCACGGATCTGCTCGCGAGGCCGGTACTCGACGATGCTCTGCGGGACGTTCAGCTCTGGTCCGATGCGACCGCCCTCGCGGTTCACGGCGTGACACGCGATACAGGCCACGCGGAACAGCTCGTAGCCGTGCTGCGCTTCCCGGCTGCCGCTCGTCGGGACGGTGTGCGAATAGAGCACCTCGAAGCGCGTGTGCTCGATGCGCTCGAGCGCCCACGGCCGGGGGAAGCGCTCGAGATCCGCGCGATCGGGCCCACTCCACACGAGGTAGAACGGCGCGGGATCGGCGCGTCGCGGACCGATCACGTCCCAGCTCCCGACATGCTCGGCGTCCGCGAGCGCGAGCCACGCGGTGCCATCGAGGAGCCGGGCACCGACCATCGGGACCGCATAGCCGTCTCGCGCACGGAGCACGAGATTGGCGCGGGCGAGGTCGACGCCGGGGAACGCGTCCGTGAGCACACGTGCCATCGGCACGGCAAAGAAGCGACGCTCGCGCTGGTAGTACGGATCGAAGCCGGTGACGAGCGAGAGGCCGTACCGCTCGGCGAGCGTACGCTTCTGGGCTGTGTGTTCGGTGCCGGTGAGCGAGTCGGTGAAGTGCAGCTGCGCGTCGCGCTCGGGCAGCGCCGATGCGCGCGGCGATGCGTTGCAAGCGACGATCAGCGGCACGAGGAGTGGCAAAAGCCTCATGCCCGCACGTCGTCGGGGACGCGCATCGTCGCGACGGGAACGAAGGCGACGTAGTACAGCGCGTTCGGGACGAGGCGGAGCAGCCAGCCCACGTCGTGGTGCAAGAGGATGAGCGCGTCCGCGGTGGCCCACAGCGCGTACTGCGCGACGACGAGCGCGGTGAGCCGACGGACGTAGCGCGCTCGATCCCCGTCGAGCCGCGCGAGCTTCACCCGCGCGATGACGAGCGCCCAGCCGACGAACAGCGCCTCGTAGACGAGGAAGAAGAGCGTGCCGGAGAAGCGCGCCGGCGCGAGCTCGTGCGCGAGCCCCACGCAGAACGGCAGCACGAGCGAGAGCGAGATCGCAGAGAGCCACGCGCGCTCCCTGGAGGCGTGGAGCTGTCGCTCGACCAGGTAGAACCAGCGGAGATCGCCGAGCACGATGAAGAGGCTCACCGCGAGCGTGACGTGCGGCGCGGACAGCGGGGACAGGGGCCCGGTGAGCCAGGCATCGAGCAGGATCTCGAGCTCGAGCGCGACGAAGAGGATGGTGAAGGCGCGGCGTCGTGTGCTGCCGAGTAGCGCGAGTACGAGGACCGGGACCGCGCCGACGAACGCGATGCCCGGCTGCTGCCAGGCGCTCTGGTACGCCGCCTCGAGCATGCTCAGCCGCCGAGCTCGTCGAGCGCGCGGCGTGCCTCGGGCCAGCGCGCGGCGAGCGCTGCGCGGGTGGCGGCGTCGGCGATGGCCCAGTCATCGAAGGAGAACGCCGGCGAGACGGTGTTGCCGGCGAGCGTGTACCCGGAGATGGGGCGCGCGGCCTGCCACGTGCGGGCGGGGACGACATGACAAGGAATGCCGCCGTCACCAACGGGGCCGAGGCGCTCGACGCGATAGCCGCTGTCGTCGAGGAGGTGCAGCTCGAGCGGCGCGCCCTCGTACCAGTGCCACAGCTCGTCCTGATCGACGCGGTGCCACGCCGAGAACTCCCCGTCGGCCAGCAGGTAGAAGATCGCGGTGCCGACGGAGCGGGCGCCGGCCTCGGAAGGCGCGCGGTAGTGCTCGCGGTAATAGCCTCCCTCCGGGTGCGGGACGAGGCGGAGGGAGTTTCGCAGCTGTTCGAGGCGGGAGGCGGACACGGCGGTCGGGAGCATACCCGGGCCGCCGCCGAGGCTAAAGCGAACGAATTACGCGCGCGGGTGACCCGCCCACCAGCGTGCGCGGTGGCACGTCCTCGAGCACGAGCGAGCGCGCCGCGATGACGCTGCCCTTGCCGATGGTGACGCCCTTGCCGATGGTGGCGCCGAAGCCGATCCACGCGTCGTCGCCGATGTGAATTGCCGCAGCGCGCGAGCCGAAGTCGTGCGTCGGATGCCCGTGCTCGACGATGTGGCGGTACTGCGCATGGCGCGCCACGGCGTCGAGCGGGTGCGCGTCCCAGTCGTGGATCTCGCAGCCGTGCGAGATGAGCACGCGGTCTCCGATCACGACCGCTTCGGCGGACCAGATGCGCGAGCCCTCGCCGATGTAGCCCCACTGCCCGATGACGATGCGCCCACCATGGGCGGTGGTCAGCAGCTGGCCAAGGACATGGGTGTTCGCCCCGACGACGATCGAGGTCGGGTCCCCGGAGAACGGCTCGATCCGCGCGCTGAGATGGAGCGTCGCCGTGTCATCGATCGACGCGAGCCCGCCGAGCAGCCACTGGCGCGCGTCACCGAGGAGGCCATGCGCGCGCCGTTCGACGACGAACCAGCCACGCGCCAGCAACCGACGCAGCGGACTCACGAGCGCGCGCGCCTCGGCAGGACGTCCTCGATGAGGCGGCGCACGTGGCTCATCGCGACGCCGGTCATCCCGCGCGGGTTGAACACGGCGTGCAGGTTGAATGCATCGACGTCCCGGTTGGGCAGCACGTGCGATGGGTGTGCCACGGTCCACTCGTCGTGCGCAACGCATGCGCGCTCGAAGAGCGCCGGCATGCGCGCGGTGTTCGTCGCGTCGGCGCGAAAGCCGAGATTGGCGACGAGGTTCGTGTACGGGCCCGTGGAGAGCCCGCCGTTCGCGAGCCGCGCGAAGAACCACGCATAGTCCCACGCCACGATGCGCCCCTCGTACTGCGCATCGAACAGGGCGGTCCAGAACCAGCGCTCCTCGCGCGACTCGAAGACGTCGCGCATGCCGCGCGCGCGCTTGAAGCGAGGCCAATCGCTCATGCCGACATCGAAGTGGAGCCACGCGCGCCTCCACGTGGCCCAGCCCCACGTCGTGCCGTAGCGCGAGAAGTAGTAGCTCTCGTCTGGTCGCGGCGCCCCGGGAAACAGGCTCGTCCCCCCGATGCACATCACGCGCTCGTCGGCGCGGTAGCGCTCGAGCAGCGTGCCGCAGTAGCGGAAGAACGCCGGCGAGGGCACGCAATCGTCCTCGAGAAAGATCGCCTCCTCGCAGTGCGAGAAGACCCAGTCGATCCCCGACGCGGGTCGCGCCTGGCACCCGAGGTTCGTGTCGGCGTAGAGCGTCGAGACCTCGCAAGGCCAGTCGACGTTGATCTCGGCGCGCACCGCCAGGCAGGTCGCGCGCTCCGCCTCGGTACGCGGGCCATCGGCGATCACGAACAGGCGCCGCGGCGCCGCGGCACGGACCTGTGCGAAGACCTTCGCGGTCAGATCGGGGCGATTGAAGACCAGCAGCGCGACGGGAACCTCGAGCGGGGCTGCGGTCATTCGAGGATCTCGCCGAGGGCGTGGCTCTCTCCGGTCACGACATCGACGACCCGTTGCCCTTCGATCGCACGCCTGCCCTCCTCCGCGCGGGTGTACAGGAGCGCGCCGCGCTCATCGCGCATCTCCCGGAACCTGGACGCAACCCAGACGTCCGCGGCACGACGACGAGGAAGGTCGCCGGCCAGATCCTCTCGTACGAAGAAGAGGTTGTTCCCGGCGCGGTTGCCACACACCAGCCGATAGCCTCGCTTGGTCGCGAGGTGCTCGAACGCAGCGACCGACGCGCCGAAGTAGAGGTTCGAGGAGTGCGCGCTCGTGCGCTGAAAGTCTGCGCGGTAGGGGATGGAGCACGTCGCCTTCGGACCGAAGGCGCTGTTGTATTCGACCACCACGATGCGCGGCGCCGCGACGGTCACCGCTTCCCAGATCCAGTAGTCGTTGCCGTCGACGTCGATGGAGAGGAGATCGAGATCGCCGTCGTAGCCCGCTTCGGTGAGCAGGCCATCGATGTTCTCGCGCGTGATGAAGGCGCAGCGCGCCGAGAGATCTTGTCGCCAGGAGATCGCGTCCGACACGATGCGCTCCACGTTGCTCGCCGACCCGTCCATGACGAGGCCCGACCAGTTGTCGTGCTGCAACAAGAAGCGCGTGTTCGACTCGCGATAGTCCTCGACGCCGAACTCCACGAAGCGCTTGCGACCGAGCGGCACCCTGCGGACCAGCGCTTGCAGGATGCCGTCCTCGCCCCACTGGGAGTACGCCTGCATTTCTCGATCGACCGGATCGGTCAGCCCGCGCAGATCCTGCAGGTGAAGCTCGACCCGCGCGACCGCGCGCTGGACCCGATCCAGTCGGTCTTCGATGGATCCGAGGCGACCGAGGAGACGCTGCGCGTGCTGCAGAAAGCTGGGCACTCTCATTCCTCACGACCGGAGACGAAGGATCGGTAGTCCGTCTGCACGCGTGACGCGAAGCCCGCGAGCCGCTCCACGACGCCACGCGGCAGCAGCGACGACGCGAGCACGGCCGTCGATGCTCGCTCGACGACGCGGCGCAGGAGCGCATTGCGCAGCGGAGCCGAACGATCACGCCGCACAAACAGTGTGTGCTCCGCTCCGACGAGCGCTTCGTATCCGTACCGGTCCGCGATATGCGCCATCGTGCGACGCGAATAGAAGACGACGTGCTGTCCGCTGTCGAGCAGATAGTACCACCAGCCAGGACGGTGCCCGTCGTGCAGCAGCGTGCCCACGAGCACGTATGCCGGCGCGGACCCGAACAGGAGCTCGAGGTCGCCACGCACATCGGCCAGGTGCTCGAGGACCTCGAACGCGGTCACGAGCTCGTGGGAGGCTCGCGGATCGCCTTCGAACCCGAGGGCGTACAGGTTCGCCGCGTGCTTGTCGTACCAGCGGAAGTCGAACCCCAGGTCGCGCATCATACGCACGAAGACGCCGTGCCCCGCTCCGAAGTCGAGCGCGTTCGCGTTGCGCTCGAGGCGCGCGATGAACGCGATGATCAGCGTGAGTCGCGCCGAGAACTGGTTGCGTGCGATAGCGCCCGTGTCGAGCCGCGAGATCGCCTCCGCGTAGGCTTCCCCGAGCCAGTGCGGCTGCTCCGTGAAGAGCAGATCGCACACCGGGCACTGGAAGTAGTCGACGTCGTGACGGTCGAGCAGGCGCTGCTGTGCGAGCCAGGGCGCGGGGGTCGAGCAGAGTGGGCACGTGTGCGAGTTCATGCGCCGAGGCTCTGCAGCTCGACCATCTTCGTGAAGCGACCGCCCGCGGCGACCAGCTCTTCGTAGCTCCCCTCCTCCGCGATGCGACCATCGTCCAGCACGTAGATGCGGTCGGCAGACCGGATCGTGGAGAGTCGGTGGGCGATGATGAGGATGGTCATCTTGCCCTTCAGCTCGTCGATGCTGGCGCGGATCGCGCGCTCCGACTCGGAGTCGAGCGCGCTCGTGGCTTCGTCCAGGACGAGGAGGTCCGGCGCCTTCACGAGCTCGCGTGCGATGGCGAGCCGCTGACGCTGTCCGCCCGAGAGCATCGTGCCGCGATCACCGACCGGCGCGTCGTAGCGGAGCGGCAACGCCTCGATGAATGCGGCCGCGTGCGCGCTCTTCGCCGCAGCCTCGACGCCGGTTCGATCGATGCCGGGACGCCAGAGTGCGATGTTGTTGGCGATGGTGTCGTCGAACACAATGGCCTCCTGCGGAACGTACCCGACCCGACGACGCAGGCCGGCGAGATCGAGCTCGCTCAGCGCACGCTCGTCGATGCGCACGGCGCCGGTGGTCGGCTTCAACGTCCCGGTCATGAGGTCGACGAGCGTCGACTTGCCGGAGCCCGATGCGCCGACGAACGCGACCGTCGTGCAGCGCGGCACCGTGAGCGAGACCTCGCGCAAGACGGGGCGACCGACCTCGTACTCGAAGGACAGCGCATCGCATCGCAGCGCCTCGGTGATGCCCGTGTACGGGGCGCCGCCGCCGACCTCGGCGCGCGCCTCGGTCGCCTTGATCGTGTCGTCCACCACGTCGACGCTGCCCATGTGCGAGCAGAACGACTGCCACGAGGTCTGCAGCATGAAGAGCTCCGTCATGATGCGCAGGAAGTACACGAGCACCACGAACAGCGAAGCGAGCGTCTCGCCGCGCACGGCCGCGCGGTAGTAGAGGAGCCCGCACAGAAAGATGATGAGGACCGGCTGCGATAGCGCCACGAGCACGGCACCCGCGCGTCCCGAGCCGCGCTCCGCGACGAGCACGCGCTCCGACGCATCGCCGACACGCCGCTCGAACACATCGAAGCCGGCCGTGGCGCGAAGGTACTTCGCGGCCTGAAACGTCTGGACCACGAGGCTCGACATCCGCGAACTGTCGTCGGAGGCGACGCGCGAGTGACGCCGCGCCGCGCCGCCGGTGAGGCGCACGAAGCCGATCATGACGAGGCCCATGCCGACGCACACGGCGGTGAGGCGCCAGTCGATGAGGACCACGACGGTGAAGAGCACCATCGCGTTCAGCGCGGGCGCGATGGTGCGGATGAAGTAGACGAGGCCGAGGCTTGCGCGTGACACCTCGCTCACGACGAGGTTCGCCGCGAAGCCTGCGTTCTGCTCGGCGAGGTAGCGGAAGTCCGCGTGCCCGAGCGCCGAGAGCAGGCGACGCCGCTGCACGCGCGTCATCTGCTCCGCGGCGTGGACCTGCCCGATGTGCACGAGGTACAAGAGCGCACCCTTGCCGACGAACAGCGTGACGATGAGCGGCAGGACACCGGCGGGCGTGTGCGACACGTGGAACAGGTCGACCACGCGCGACAGCGTGCGGGAGAGCGAGTCGCTGCCGGTGCTACCCGTCGACCCGAACAGCGGGAACAGCAGGGCGATGCCGAGCGCCTCGAGCCAGCCCGCGAGAACCGCGAACACGCTGATGACGAGGATGCGCGCGCGCGACTGCGCCCAGAAGAGGCGGGAGTAGCGCACCGGAAGAAGCGACGCGAATTGCTCGGACAGACTGGCCACGGGCGACGGGCAGCTATAGCGCTCGCCCCGCTGCGTTGCAATACGACTACTTCGTCACGATCTCGCGGTAGCGGGCGGCGAACGCGCGGGTGCGTCCCGGGAGCTCTGCTGCGGCCCTCGCGGCACGTGCCGCATCGAGGTCGTTGCTTCCGTGCCACACGCGCTCGATCTCGGCCGCCAGCGTCTCGGCATCGTCCGGTGGGAAGTACGTGACGCCCGGCGGTGCCTGCTCGCGGTGGACGTCGATGTCGGACAGGAGCGTCGCCTTGCCGAGCGAGCGCGCCTCCTCCACCGTCGTGCTCCAGCCCTCGAAGTGCGACGGGTTGATGACCGCCAGCGCGTCCCGCATGAGCGCGCTCAGCATCTCGAACGGCACCATGCCGAGGTGCCGTAGCTGCGACGACAGACCGAGCCGGTCGATGCGCGCCATCAGCGCAGCGTAGTGCTCGGGCGCGCGGTAGTCCTCGCCCTTGCCGGTCATCACCACCACGGGCTTCACGCCACGACGCGCGAGGATCGCGACCGCATCCACGACGACCGTGTGGTTCTTGTGCCGCCAGAACTGGTTCGGCAGGAACAGGAACCGCGACGGCAGATCGTACGCGGCCTGCACGGTCTGGCCGTCCGGCAGGTCGACCGCGCGCGGCTGCGAGACGAAGCGCAGCACCTCCGTGTACCTCGCCAGCGGCCCGTAGTAGCGACGGCAATCGGCCTGCGCGGCCGCGCTGCTCACGATGGTGACGTCGCCCTCGATGAGCTGCGAGAGGTCGCCGTACGTGCGCAGCGCGCGCTCCTTTGCCGAGAAGTTCTGCGGCAGGCGGTGGTGCTGGAGGTCGGGGATCCACGGCACGGTGCGGACGGGGAAGCTCCAGCCGAACGTGCCCGAGTGCGAGATCGCGTCGAGGTGCAGCCCCTCCGCGAGCCGCGCGACGGTGGAGTCGCGCCCCAGCAACCGCCGCTGTGCGGTGCGCATGAAGGGGCCGGTCGAGCCGAGGTCCGCGCGGACGAGCTGCGCGCCCAGCTCGTCGAGGCCGTGCAGCTCGACACCCGGCGGCGCGACGAGCACGGGCTCGATGAGGCCACGCTCGTGCTGGGTCACCGCGTACAGCAGGTTCCACAGGTAGTTCACGCCACCGAGCCAGCCGTCGTTCCACTGGAACAGGAAGCCGACCCTCACGACAGCGCCTCGAACCATCGTGCGTATTCGACGAGGCCGTCGGCGAGCGCGACACGTGGCGCCCAGCCGAGCGCGCGCGCGCGACCGATGTCGGCGACGAGCGAGCGCGGATCTCCGGAACGAACCTCGCCGGAGAACCGCAGCGTCGCAGCGCAGCCCAGCCGGCCGCGGAGCTGCTCGAGCACGCTCGAGACCGTCACGCCTCGACCAGTGCCACCGTTGACGAGGATGGGGCCGGACGCGGTTGCGGTTGCGACCAGCAGTGACACCGCATCATCGACGTGCAGCCAGTCGCGCAGCTCCACGCCCGTGCCGCTGAACGACGCCTCTCCGCGCGCGAGCTTTTCGCATGCGTCCCACAACAGCTGCTTCTTCAGCCCCGGCCCGTACGCCGAGAAGAGCCGCACGATCGCGTGCGCCGCGACGAGCGCCTCGGCGTCTGCCTTGTGACGTCCATACACCGAGATTGGCGCGAGCGGCGTCGACTCCGCGATGGGACCCGAGCTCGCCTCGCCGTAGACGGCCGCGCTCGAGACGAGCACGTGACGCGCACCCGGCAGCGCCTCGACGAGTAGCCGGGTGCTCTCGACGGTGCGGAGGCGATCGCCATCGGGGTCGGCGGCCGCGAGTCCGACGGAGCCGCTGCCGCCGAGGTGGAACACGTGCGTCGGGACGCCGATCAGGGCTCCGAGGACACGCAGCGCCTCGGCGCACACGAGGCCGCGAAACGAGGGAACTTCGCCGCGCAGCGCCGGATCGATCACTCCGACCCGCCACCCATCGGAGAGCAGCCGGTCGACGAGGTGCGAGCCGAGGAAGCCCGCTCCTCCCACGACGTAGCCGACGCGCTCCATGACGAGGCGGCAAGGTAGCACGGCGCCCGGTTGCCTCGCGGTGCACGCGAAGGTAAACCTTCGCCGCGTGCGGATCTCCTTCGTCATCCCGACACGCAACCAGGCGGCGTACCTCGGCGCCTGCATCGATAGCTGTCTCCAGCAGGGCATCGAGGACAGCGAGATCCTCGTGATCGATGGCGCATCCACTGACGAGACGGCCGCGGTCGTGCAGCGCTTCGGCGAGCGCGTGCGCTTCGTCTCGGAACCCGACGATGGTCAGGCCAGCGCGGTGAACAAGGGCGTGCGGATGGCCCGTGGCGAGGTCATCGCGTGGATCAACTCCGACGACTACTACTCGGACCCAGGGGCCATCAATGCCCTGCTGAGTGTGATGGAGGATGGGGCCGACATCGCGTACGGCGACGGCCTGCGGGTCGACGCGCACGGCGGCGCGCTCGGTCGCTACGCGGCACACCCGGTCGAGAAGACCGCCGACATCGTCATGTGGCCCGCGAGCTTCGTGCTCCAGCCCGCGCTGCTGTTCCGCCGCGAGCTGTTCCTTCGCGTCGGCGGCCTCGACGAGAGCCTGCACTACGCGCTCGACTACGACCTGTGGCTCCGCATGTTCCCCGCCGCGTCGAGCACGCGCCAGGTCCACCGCACCATCGCGTGCGCGCGCTACCACGCCGACGCCAAGTCGGTCGCACACATGCGTCGGCAGATCCTGGAGGCGTACCAGGTGAAGCGCCGCGCGATCGCCGCGCTGTCGATGCCGCTGTCACAGCAGCTCCGCACCCACCTCGGCGTGGCGACGATGTGGGCCTACTGGCTCGCGGTGCGCTCGGGGCTGCGTCGCTTGGTCTGAGCGATCGCGCGCTCGTACACGGCGCGCGTCTCGTCGGCGGCGCGCTTCCAGGTAAAGTGCTTCACCCGCTCGTGGCCGCGGCGGACCAGGGACCCTCGCAGCATGTCGTCGTCGAGCAGATGTGACATCGCGTCGGTGAAGCCACCGGGATCGTCGGGATCCTGGAGCAGCGCCGCATCGCCACACAGCTCGGGCAGCGACGTGGCGTTCGACGACACCACGGGGATCCCGGCCGACATCGCCTCGAGCACCGGGAAGCCGAAGCCCTCGTAGCGCGACGCGAACACGAACATCGACGCCGCGCGATACAGCGCCGCGAGCCGCGCCTCGTCGACCCAGCCGAGCAGCACGACCGGGCGACCCGCGACCTTTTCGCGGATGCGCTCGTGATCGCGACCCGCGATACCGACGAGCACGAGCGGCGGCGCGGCCCTTCGCGAGCACAAGGCGTCGTAAGCCGAGAGCAGCACGTCGAGGTTCTTGTGCGGGTGCGTCGCGGTGACGCTGAGGATGAAGCCGGGCGGAAGGCCGGCGTCGCCAGGCGCTTCGAGGTTCCCGTCGACACCGTGGTGGACCACGTCCGCCTCGACGCCGAGCACCTCGTGGATCGCGCGTGCCGAGCTCTTGGAGATGGTGAGCACGCGTGTGGCCCTGCGCGCCGCGAGCGGGACGAGCAAGCGGTTGGCCCACAGCCCGACCAGGCCCCAGTCCTCGGGATGGAAGTGATAGTTGAGGTCGTGGATCGTGACGACGCTCGCGCACGGTGACCACGCCGGCGCCGTGTAGCCGAGCGAGTGCAGCACGTCGATGCCCTCGCGACGCGCCCACCGCGGCAGCGTCGTCTGCTCCCACGCGATGCGCGCGGGCCTCGAGCGCGCGCGCACGGGACACCGCACGATCCGTGGGTTACCACGCGCGCTGCCCTGCCACGTGTCGGCGGCCTCCTCGTTGCTGAAGACGACGACCTCGTCCCGGCTACTCAGGTGCTCGACGAGCTTTCGGGCGTAGCGCTCCGTCCCTCCGACCTCGCCGGGGATGAGGTACAGCGCGTTGATGCCGATCCGCATGAGGTCCGAGCTATCCCCGATGGCTGCGCACGCGTCAAGGCGACCGCGTTAGGTCTTGTCGACGGGCAGCCCATGGACGAGACTCGCCGCGATCGTCGTGGCCGATTCAGCTCGCAGGCACAAGAAGCTCCACCTATCGGTGCTGACGCTGGTCATGCTGCTGAAGGCCATCTTCTGGATGGCGCTGCTGCCGCCGCTCCAGATCGCGGACGAGCCGTCGCACTTCGACGATGTGCAGTACCGCGCCGAGCACGGCCGCGCTCCGGCCTACGACAACCACGGCCTCCCCATCGCGCCGGTGATGCACCCTGGGGCCTCGACGGAGATTCGACGACTCTGGTACGCGACGATCCCGAAGGGCTACTTCCACGAGCAACACAAGGACACGCGGCTCCCCGACGAGCTACGGCGCCTCGCGACGACGACGAGCGGCCGCGACACCGATGGTCAGGCGACGGCGATGTTCTACCCGGGCCTGTACTACAGCGCCGCCGTACCGTTCTACCGCGCGTTCTCGGACTCGAGCGTCGTGACGCGCATCATGGCCATCCGCTGCCTCTCGCTGCTCTTCGGCCTGTGCGCGGTGATCTGCACGTACCTCGCGGCAGGCCTCGTCATCGACGATGAGCTCCTGTGCTTCGCCGCAGCGCTCCTCGTGGTCCTGCAGCCGATGGAGTCGCAGATGACGGTCGCCGTGAACAACGACGCCGGTGTCATCGGCATCGCTGCCTTGCTCTTCTACCTGAGCCTGCGCGGCCTCGCGTCGTTGCCGGGGTGGCCGTCGGTCGGCACGGTCGTGGGTACCGCGCTCTGCGCGGTCGCGCTCTACTTCACCAAGCCGACGAGCTACGGGATCCTGCCCGCCGCAGCGCTCGCTGGCGCCGCCATCCTCGTCGCACATCTCCACGAGCGCCGCGTCCAGCTCGCCGTCGCGGCAGGCACGCTGGTCACGCTCGTAGGCGTGATCGTGTTCCGCCACTCGCTCGCGGGGCTCTTTCCGGGCGACGCCTCGCATCCGGCCGCGCGCGGCTACTCCGACTTCTGGACCTTCCTCGAGAGCCTCGACGACACGTACGTGCTGTACCTCGTGAAGTCGAGCTGGGGGCAGTTCGGCTGGCTCGAGTACTCGATGACCACGGCGTGGGTGACCTTGCTCCGCGGCGCGTTCGAGCTCGTCGCCGTGGGCACGATCGTCGCCTTCTTCTCGTGGACGATCCGCGATCGTGCGCTGCCCTTCTGGTTGCACGGAGGTCGCTTCGCCTTCTGCATCGCGACGTCACTCATTGGCATCGCGTTCATCCTCTTCGTGGAGCACCGCTTCCGGCTCACCGGGGTCGTCGGCGTGATCCAGGGTCGCAACTTCCTCTTCATGCTGCCCGCCTTCGCGATCTGGACGACAGTCGGGATCACCGCGCTCGTGCCGCAACGGCTCCGTGGACTGTCTGCCGCGCTGCTCGTCACCGGCGCGCTCCTCTTCCACCTCGCCGCGATCTCGACGATCGCGCAGCACCACTATGCGCACTGATCGTCTCCGCAACCTCGCCACGTATGGCGGCCTCTTCATGCTGCTCGTGCAGCTGCGTACGGTGTCGCTGTTCTGGGGGCTCCTCCAGACGGAGCACGAGGCGGCCAGACCCCTGTCGGCATCAGAGCTCTTCGCGCGCATGTCCTGGCTGCACGAGGCGCCTCTGCGTCAACCGTGGCTCGGCATCGATGCCAGCGCGCTGATCGTCGTCGTGACGATCGTGCTCAGCGCCATCTGGATCGTCGGCATCGCGAGAGCGTCGCGACGATGAAGCGCCACCTCGACCTCGTCCTCGTCGTGCTCGTCGTGAGCATCTCGATCCTCCGCGGGCTGTTCTGGATCGGCGTGTATCCCGCGCTCAAGATCGCTGACGAGCCCTCGCACTTCGACGACATCCAGTATCGAGCCGAGCACGCGCTGCGTGCACCGCGAGCCGGCGACAAGGTGATCAATCCCGTGCTGAGCCCGACGGCCTCCCGCGAGCTATCGACGCTGTGGGCCGCCACGCAGCACCTGTGGCAGGCCGGCTTCACCACGCGACGCCACGCCGTGCCCGAGGAGCGCACGCTGAGAGACATGGCGAGCGACCCCGGGAGCCGCGTCACCAACGGGCAGAGCTCGGCCATCGTCTACCCCGGGTTCGCGTACACCGTGGCGACGATTCCGTATCTCCTGTTCTCGCGCGCCAGCGTCCTCGTGCGGGTGCTCGCGGTACGGGTCGCATCGCTCGCGTGGGGCACCCTGTTCGCCGTGTGCACGTTCTTCGCGGTGCGCTGGACCGCGCGCGACCGGTCGCTCGCCCTCGTTGGTGCGCTCTTCGCGATCTTTCAGCCGCTCGCCGCACAGCAGACGGTCGCGGTGAACAACGACGCCGCGGTGATCGCGCTGTGTGCGCTCCTGTTCGTGGGTCAACTCGCGCTGCTGCGACGTCCCGCCGATACGCCCAGCCGCGGCTGGCTCATCCTCCTCGGCTGCGTCACGGCGCTCGCGCTCGACACGAAGCCGCAGGCCTGGGCACTCGTGCCGGGCACGATGCTGCTCGTCCTGCGCGCGCTCCTCGCGTCTGGCAGGCGTCGCTCGACGCAGGTCGCGCTGGCCGTGGGCGTGGCCAGCTTCATCGTGATGCGCGTGCTCGTGCACCTCATCTGCGACCGGATGGCGCCGGGCATCGCCGCAGCGAGCGTCGTCGCTCACCCGAGCATCGGCCCGCTGGGCTTCGCCAAGTTTCTCTGGGACCTCGACGACAAGTTCATCGACTACCTGTTCTCCACCGGCTGGGGGTCATTCTGCTGGCTCGACGTGCACCTGTCCTCCGCGTGGCAGGACGACCTGCACTCGGCGGCGCTCGTGCTGTGGATCGCGTGCGGCATCGCCGCGGCCATCGCGTGGCTGTTCCCCGACACGCGGCGCTTCTGGGATCCGGGCCCCGTCGCGTTCTCGTTCTTCACCGCCGCAACCGGGTTCATGGTCATCCTCTTCGCGGAGTACTACGCGCGCACCTACTTCCTCGCGGTCCGCGCGGTCCAGGGCCGGGCGCTCCTCGTCGTCCTTCCGGCAGCGACGGCGTTCTTCGCCACCGTGCTCGGCACCATCGTTCCGGCGCGGCTGCGAACGCTGCTCGCAGCGATCGTCGCCATCGGCATCGTGCTCCTCGCGGCCGGCTCTCTCGTGACGGTGGTGGCCTACGAATATGTCGGCTGAGAACAGAGCACTTCGCTGGGGTTTGCTCTCGCTCTTTGTCGCGGCGCTGTGCGTCGTGCGGTTCCTCCGCACGTTCCTCGACGAGCTCGTGAAGCTGCGCATCAAGGCAGACGTCTCGCTGCTCGCAGCACGCATGAGCCAGCTCAAGCCGCTGGCATGGAAGACGCCAGCGCTCTTCGCCTACGGCATCGTCACGCTGCTGCTCGTTGGCGCCACGATCGTGGGGCTGCTCGTGATCGGGGTGCGCGACGCATTGCGCGACGACGGTTAGGGCTCGTCCGTGATGGCGTGGATGCGCTTGTAGAGCGTCCACTCGCCGAGCCGTCGCTCGAGCTTCACCGACGGCTCGCGGTCCATCTCCTCGGTGGCATCGCGGACGATGTAGTACTCGTACTCGGGCGCCTGCCGGAAGTTGAACGTGTCCGTGGTGCCGAACGCGGGGGTCGTGAGCTTCTTCTTGGGCACGATCGGGATGCCCTGATCGAACGTGTACGGACCGTAGCCTCCGCGCAGTGCCATCGGCCACTCGGGGAAGTGCCAGTACACGGGCGCCGACGTCGCGGAGTCGCCGCTCCTCTCCTCCGCCCCCTTGCCGAGCACCATGTTGCGCACGACGAGGAGCGTGATCGAGCCGCGCGGCGTGTCCTCGATGAGCTTCACCGCGGGCATGTTCCTCTTCGAGAAGCTGCGATACAGGCGCGCGAGCTTGAGCGGCAGCGCGATGCCGCACACGACCACCGGCAAGAGGATCAACCGTCGCCAGCCGGTGAGCGCGATGGCGGGGTACAGCGCGAGCAGCACGAGGATCAGCGATGGGAGGCGCGGCCCCACGTACCACCACGACATCGGCTTCGTGATCTCGTAAGGCAGCGAGAGGTACGCGAGCACCAGGATCCACAGGATCACCTTGTGCGTCGTGACGAGCGGGCCCGGCTCGCGTCGCAGCCTCGGGACGAAGCGCGGCAGCACGAACAGCGCGACGAGGGTCAGAACGAGCGTCACGAGGACGCGCAGATCGAACGGTCCCGGCACGATCTCCATGACGCGCTTCGGGAACGCGATGACCGCCGCGGGGAAGTCGGTGAATGTGGCCGAGAAGGTCGAGCCCTTGATGTACGTGCGGTTCTGCCGATCGTCGAGCACGGCGGTGAGCGCCATCACCACTGACGGCAGCATCGCGGCCGCCGCGACGAGCCCCGGCTGCCACCTGCGCGCGTGGAGGAGCAGGATGGCGATCGCGCAGAGGCCGAAGAGGAACCACGGCATGATGTGCGCGAGGTAGCAGAGGGTGACGCACACGCCGAGCGCGACGACGTACACGGCACGTCGCGTCTCGAGCCAGCGCAGCAGCGCCGCGAGGCAGAAGAGCGCCAGCGTCACGCTCATGAGGTAGGACGTGAAGCCGTAGATCCAGTTCTGGTTGAACGCGACCGGGAACGCGAACAGCGCGAGCCACGCCGAGCGCCCGAGCGCGCGCGCGACGGCGAGCACCGACAGCGGGAACAGCACGAGGTATGCCGACAGGAAGAGCTTGTTCGCGGTCTCGACGTCGACGACGTACATGAGCACGTCGATTGATCCGTAGAAGAGCCAGTACGGCACCATGCGCACGCGCAGGTCGTAGAACTCGGAGATGCGCGAGGCGCGATCGTGGAAGTCATGCCAGCCGCGAGCGAGCGCGAGGTGGTTCGGCGTGTCCAGCATGGGCAGGAGGCGCTGGTGCCACACCGGGTACAGGGCGAAGCAGGTGAGGACGAGCCACACGATCGGCAGCCCACCATCGGCGAGCAGCAGGCGTCGCAGACGTTGCATCGTCAACGCGTGACCGAGCGCGCCGCCCACACGATGCGAGGCACGCGGATGAGGACGTCGAGGTAGTCGCGTGGTCGGACCTTCGACCCGCTCTGGTGCTCCCAGCGCACGCCGACCTCGACGATGGGGTGACGCAGCCGATGCGCGAGGTGCAGCACTTCGATGTCGATGCCAAAGCGATCCTCGTGACAGCGCGAGTACAGGTCACGCGCGACGTCGCCGCTGAAGAGCTTGAAGCCACACTGCGTGTCGAGGATGCCCGGCACGGCCCATCCACGGATCCACAGGTTGCCGAGGCGGCCGAGGAGCACGCGCACGGGCGACTGCGAACGTCGCACATCGGAGGTGCCGACTGCGCGCGACGCGGTCACGATCTCGGCGCCGGTCTCGAGCGCGGGCTCGAGCAACGCGAGCTCCTCGATAGGCGTCGCGAGATCGGCGTCCATCACGAGCACGCGCGAGCCCCGCGTCACGGCCACACCCGCGCGGATCGCAGCGCCCTTGCCGCGGTTGACCGGGAGGCGAACGATCCGCACCTCGGGCCGCGTCGCCGCGTACTCCTCGACGATCTCGGCGGTGTGATCCTTCGAGCCGTCGTCGACGACGACGATCTCGCTCGACTGGCCGCGGGTCGCCAGATAGCGGAGCGTCTCGGCGAGAGATCGTTCGATGCGCCGCGCCTCGTTGTAGGCCGGGATGACGACGCTGAGCTGTGGAGGTTCGTCCATCGGTCTTTCGTCGCGCGCTTATAGCAGCGTCGAGTATTTCGCGACAAGCGCGAGCGTCTGGACGACGGTGCCGCGTTCCTCTAGGGTGGCCCCGAGGAGCCAAGCCGGTGTCGAGCGAGACGTCAGGGGATCGAAGCGAGCGTGCCTTGCAGGTGGCCTACCACCGCCAGGCCGACCTCGACCATGCGGCGTGGCAGCGCGAGGGCGCTTACTTCTCGGAGACCGAGGCACAGCTCCTGGCGAACGTGCGCCTCGAGGCGGGCGAGAAGCTCCTCGAGATCGGCTGCGGCGAAGGCGGCAACCTCTGGCACCTCCGCGGTCGAGCAGGCGCGCGCTTCGGCATCGACTTCTCCCTGGCGCGCGCGCGCGCCGCGTCGAAGGAGAGCGCCGGCGCGATCGTCGCATGCGCCGATGCCACGCGGCTGCCGTTCGCCGACGAGTCCTTCGACGTCACGCTGGTGCGTGACCTCCTGCACCACGTCCCCACGCGGCTCGACGTGCTCACGCAGGCGTACCGGGTCACCAGGCACGGCGGTCGGCTGCACCTCTTCGAGCCGAACGCGCGCGCGCCGCTCGCGCTCCTTCAGGCCGCGACGGTCCGCGCCGAGCGTGGCGTGCTCCGCTCGACGGAGCGTCGCCTGCGCGACGAGCTCGAGGCCACGGGCTGGAAGCACATCGAGCTTCACCACGCCCAGCCATTTCCCATCGAGCGCGTCGTGTTGAACCCGCGCTTCGGGCTGCCGTCGTTCGGTCGGTATGCGCCGGTGCGCGAGGCGCTCCTGGCGTTCACCCGGCTCGCGGAGCGCGTCGTGCCCGAGCTCGCGTGGCTCTACCTGTGCTTCACCGCGGTGAAGCCGTGAGGTGTTCATGACGTGGTCGAACAAGCGAGTCGTCGTCACCGGCGGCGCGGGCTTTCTGGGATCGTTCGTCGTCGAGGCGCTCCGTCGCCGCGGTGCGACCGACATCATCGTGCCGCGCTCGAGCGAGTACGATCTCGTCGAGATGGAGGCCGTGCGGCGCCTCTATCGCGACACGAAGCCCGACCTCGTGCTGCACCTCGCGGCCAAGGTCGGCGGCATCGGCGCGAACCGCGACAACCCCGGCAAGTTCTTCTACGACAACCTCATGATGGGCGTGCAGCTCATCGAGGAGGGGCGCAAGGTGGGCCTCTCGAAGCTGCTCGCCGTCGGTACCATCTGCGCGTACCCGAAGTTCGCGGCCATCCCGTTCCGCGAGGACGATCTGTGGAGCGGCTATCCCGAGGAGACGAACGCGCCGTACGGTCTCGCCAAGAAGATGCTGCTCGTGCAGAGCGAGGCCTATCGGCAGCAGTACGGCACGAACAGCGTCGTGGTGTTCCCCGTGAACCTCTACGGCCCGCGCGACAACTTCGACCTGCACACCTCGCACGTCATCCCGGCGATGATCCGCAAGGTGGACGAGGCGATGCGCAAGGGTGAGTCCGAGGTCACGCTGTGGGGGGACGGCTCGCCGACGCGCGAGTTCCTCTACGTCGAGGACTGCGCCGAAGGGATCCTCGACGCGGCCGAGCGCTACGACTCGTCCGATCCCGTGAACCTCGGCTCTGGACAAGAGGTCAGCATCCGCGCGCTCGCCGAGAAGATCGGCGCGACCATGGGCTTTGCCGGCACGTTCGCGTGGGACGCGAGCAAGCCCAACGGTCAGCCGCGCCGCGCGCTCGACGTGTCGCGCGCGAAGGAGCGATTCGGCTGGACCGCTCGCACGTCGTTCGACGCCGGCCTCGGCAAGACCATCGCGTGGTGGAAGGCGCATCGCTCATGAAGACGGACGACTTCGATCGCATCGACTGCAAGGGCCGTCGCGCGCTCATCACCGGGATCACCGGTCAGGATGGCTCGTACCTCGCGGAGCTGCTGCTCCGGAAGGGCTACGAGGTGTACGGCATCATCCGTCGCAGCTCGTCGTTCAACACGGCTCGCCTCGACTCCATCTACCAGGATCCGCACGTCCTCGATCGTCGCCTCACGCTCGTGTACGGCGATCTCAACGATGCCTCGTCGCTGAACAAGATCCTTCGCGACGTCGGTCCCGACGAGATCTACAACCTCGGCGCGCAGAGCCACGTCCGCGTGTCGTTCGACGTCCCCGAGTACACCGCCGAGGTCACGGGCGTCGGCGCGATCCGGCTGCTCGAGGCCGTACGCGAGGCGGGCATGACGCCGCGCTTCTACCAGGCATCGTCATCCGAACTCTACGGCTGCTCGCCCGCGCCCCAGTCGGAGACCACTCGCTTTCACCCGCGCTCGCCGTACGCCGTCGCCAAGCTCTACGCGTACTGGATCACGGTGAACTACCGCGAGGCCTACGGCATGTACGCGTGCAACGGCATCCTCTTCAACCACGAGTCTCCTCGGCGCGGCGAGACGTTCGTCACGCGCAAGATCACCCGCGCCGTCGCACGCATCAAGCTCGGCCTCCAGGACAAGCTCTTCCTCGGCAACCTCGACGCGCGCCGTGACTGGGGCTTCGCCGGCGACTACGTCGAGGCCATGTGGCGCATGCTGCAGCTCGACGCCGCCGACGACTTCGTCATCGCGACCGGTGAGTGCTTCACCGTGAAGCGCTTCCTCGAGCTCGCGTTCGGCCACGTCGGCCTCGCGTGGGAGAAGTACGTCGAGATCGACCCGCGCTACTTCCGCCCCGCCGAGGTCGACGAGCTCCGTGGCGACATGGACAAGGCCCGTCGCCTCCTCGACTGGGAGCCGAAGGTGAAGCTCCCCGAGCTCGTGACGATGATGGTCGACGCCGACCTGGCCCTGTTCGAGGGGACGCTCGCGAGAGACGCCCGCTCGAGTCAGGAGCGGTAGTCTGCGTTGCAGGTGATGTAGTCGTGGCCGAGGTCGGAGCTGAGGCGGCGCGCCTCGGCGCGCCCCGTACCGAGCGCGACCTTCAGCATCACGCGCTCCTTCGAGAAGAGCTGCGCCGCGGTCTTCTCGGTGTAGCGCTGCGGGAGGCCATCCTTGACGAGCGCGAGCTTGCCGAGGTGCATCGCGACCTTCGTCGGTGACACCTTTGCACCGGAGCGGCCGACGGCGGCGAGCACGCGGCCCCAGTTCGGATCGCCCCCGTGAAGCGCGGTCTTCACGAGCGGCGACGTGGCGATGGCGTGTGCCGCGAGCCCGGCCTCGCGCTCGGTGCGCGCGCCGGTGATGTGGATGTCGAGCACGCGCGTGGCGCCTTCGCCGTCGCGCACGATCAACCACGCGATCTTCTCGCACACCGACGTGAGCGCGGCGACGAACGCCTCGCCTGCGGCACCGCCGTCGATGCGTGGACCAGCCGCTGCGCCCGACGCGAGCGCGAGCACGGTGTCATTGGTCGAGGTGTCGCCATCGACGGTGATGATGTTGAAGCTCGCGTCGACGGCGCGCTTCAACGCCACCTTGAGGAAGCGCGGCGCGACCGCAGCATCGGTGAGCGCGAAGCCGAGCATCGTGGCCATGTTCGGGTGGATCATGCCGGCGCCCTTGCCGAACATGACGACGCGCGAGGGCTTGCCGTTCACGGAGAAGCGCGCCTCGGCGAGCTTGGGACCCGCGTCGGTGGTGAGGATCGCCTGCGACGCAGCCTCGAGCCCACCTGTCGAGAGGCGCGCCCATGAGCCGGGGAGCGCGTCGCAGATCTTGTCGGCGGGGAGGAGCTTCCCGATGACGCCGGTGGACGCGAGAAAGACCTCGGTCTCCCGGCACCCGACGACCTCGGCCGCGCGCGCGCGCACCTTGCGTGCCGCCGCCTCGCCGGGCGCTCCCGTGACGGCGTTGGCGCAGCCGGCGTTGATCACGACCGCGCGCACCCGACCGCGGCTCGCCCGCAGCGCGTTGCGCGACAGCGTGACCGGCGCGGCCTGGATCTGGTTGCGCGTGAACACCGCGGCCGCATCCGCGCCGTCGGGCGCGACGAGGAGCGCGAGATCGGGACCCTTGCCACTGCGCACGCCAGCAGCGATGCCGGAGGCGAGGAAGCCTGCGGGGAGCTTCACGACTTCCTCTTTCCGAGCTCGCGCAGCGCGGCCTTCGCAGCCGCCGCGACGCGCGCGGGTGCCGTTCCGCCGATGGCCTTGCGTCGACCGAGCACGCGCCCGAGCTCGAGCGCGCACAGATCTTC
Source organism: Polyangia bacterium (assembly GCA_039923495.1). Classification (GTDB taxonomy): domain Bacteria; phylum Myxococcota_A; class Polyangia; order Palsa-1104; family Palsa-1104; genus JBDTCO01. Next base: position 4,947 of record JBDTCO010000055.1, on the reverse strand, counting down.
AGCGGTGATTCCATCGCTCGCACCGAGCAAGGCCATGCTGGTGTTGGCCTCCTCCGCCTCGCGGAAGCGCTTGCCGACGATCTCGTGCGCGTGGCGGAACGGCACGCCACGATCGGCGAGCGCGTCGGCGAGCGCGGTGGCGAGCAGGCGCTCGTCGCCGGCCGCAGCGGCCATCCGCTCGCGATCGAGACGGAGCCCGTCGATGAGCGCCGTAACCGCAGGCAGCAGCGAGGCGAGCACCGCGCGCGTGCGGAACACCGGCTCCTTGTCGAGCTGGAGGTCCTTGTCGTACGCGAGCGGCAGGCCCTTCAAGAGCGCGAGGATGCCCGTCAGCTCGCCGAGCACGCGCCCGGCGTGGCCTCGGCAGAGCTCGAGCAGGTCCGGGTTCTTCTTCTGCGGCATGCGCGACGAGCCCGTCGCGAGCGCGTCCGGCAGCGAGACGAACGCCGCCTCGTCCGTCTGGAAGAAGATGAGGTCCTCCGCCATGCGCGACAGGTGCGAGAGCAAGAGCGTCGAGCAGTAGAGATAGTCCGACACGAAGTCGCGATCCGCGACGCCGTCCATGGAGTTGGCGGATGCGCGTGCAAAGTCGAGCGACACCGCGAGCGCCTGCCGGTCGATGGCGATCGGCGTGCCCGAGAGCGCCCCCGAGCCGAGCGGGCACACGTTCGCCCGCGTGCGCGCCTGGTCGAAGCGCTCGAGGTCGCGCCGCAGCGGCTCGGTGTGCGCGAGCAACCAGTGGCCGAACGTCACCGGCTCGGCGCGCTTCGAGTGGGTGTAGCCGGGCATCGGCGCGTCCGATTCGAGCTCGGCGCGCACGGCCATCGCCGTCGCGAGCTGCTGCACGAGGGCGCGCGCCTCGTCGAACGCATCACGTACGTAGAGCCGCAGGTCGGTCGCGACCTGATCGTTGCGCGACCTTCCCGTGTGCAGCTTGCCGCCGAGCGGTCCAATATCCTCCGTCAGCGTGCGCTCGACGTAGGCGTGGATGTCCTCGTCGTCGGCATCCTCCGGAGGAGGCGCGACCCTGCGCAGGCCCGCGACGAGGCGCGACGCCTCGCGTGCAGAGAGCACGGCCGCCTTCTGCAGCGCACCGGCCCAGGCGACCGAGCCGCGCACATCGACCTCGTGCAACGCGCGGTCGAACCACAGCGAGTCATTGAGCCTGCGCAGGAGGTCGGCGGTGCCTTCCTTGAAGCGCCCGCTCCAGAGTGTCTTTGCCATCAGACGCCGAGACGACGACGACCGCGCTGCGGCAGGCCGAAGAGCTTGATGAAGCCGGCCGAGTCCTTCGGCTCGTAGCCCGTCATGTCGAACGAGGCGAGCTTGCTCTGGTAGAGGGTCTGCGGCGACGTGCGGCTGACGACGGCGGCCGAGCCCTTGAAGAGCTTCAGCTTGACCTCGCCGGTCGTGGTCTCGAGGAGCTTGTCGAAGAACACGTCGAGCGCGTCCTTGAGCGGGCACCACCACTGACCGAAGTACACGAGCTCGGCGTAGCGCTCCGACATGAGCGCCTTGTGGTGCATCGCGTCGCGATCGAGCGTGAGCGACTCGAGCGCGCGGAGCGCCATGACGAGCAGCGTGCCGCCAGGCGTCTCGTACACGCCACGCGACTTGATGCCGATGAGGCGGTTCTCGACGAGGTCGACGCGGCCGACGCCGTGCGCGCCACCGAGCTCGTTGAGCTTGTCGATGAGCGCGTACGGCCCGAGCTTCTTGCCGTCGACGCTGACCGGCGTCCCCTGCTCGAAGCCGATGGTGACGTAGCCGGCCTGATCGGGCGCCTTGGCGGGATCGACGGTGAGCTTGAACATCGACTGCTCTGGCTCGAACGCCGGATCCTCGAGCGGCCCCCCCTCGTGCGACAGGTGCCAGAGGTTGCGGTCACGCGAGTACGGATCCTTCTTGGTGACGGGGATCGGGATGTTGCGCGCCTGCGCGTAGTCGATCGCGTCCTCGCGGGAGTTGATGTCCCACTCGCGCCACGGCGCGATGATCGAGAGATCGGGCGCGAGCGCCTGATAGGCGAGCTCGAAGCGCACCTGGTCGTTGCCCTTGCCCGTGCAGCCGTGCGCGAGCCCGTCGCAGCCCGTCGCGAGCGCGATCTCGACCTGCTTCTTGGCGATGAGGGGACGCGCGGTGGACGTGCCGAGGAGGTAGTCGTGCTCGTACACGGCGCCGGCCCTGAGCACCGGGAATAAATAGTCACGCGCGAACTCCTCGCGTGCGTCCACGAGGTGGAAGTCGACGGCGCCCGTCTTGCGCGCCTTCTCGTCGAGGCCCGACGTCTCTTCCTTCTGGCCGACGTCGACGGCGACCGCGACGACCTCGCAGCCATAGCTCTCCTTGAGCCACGGGATGATGATCGACGTGTCGAGGCCGCCGGAGTACGCCAGCGCGACCTTCTTTGCCTTGTGGGGAGCCTTCGGGGACTTGTTCTCGCTCATGTTCGCTTTCGTTCCTTGTCTTCAGAGCAGATCGGGAAAGCCGTAGGCCAGGTCGAGCTGCTGCACGGCCTGGCTGGCGGCGCCCTTGAGGAGGTTATCGAGCACGCTCACGACGAGCAGGCGCCGACCGGGGAGGAGCTGGAAGCCGAGCTCGCAGCGAGGCGTGTTCACCACGTCCATGAGCTGCGGCAGCTCGCCGTGGGGACGGACGCCAACGTGGCGTGCCTGCGCGTACACGGCGTACAGCCGCGCGATCTCGGCGGCGTCGACGTCGCGCGCGAGCGGCACGTACATCGTCGACAGGATCCCGCGCACGACGGGCAAAAGGTGCGGCACGAACACGAAGGCGCCCTGCATGCCGACCGCGTGCCGGATCTCCGGCTCGTGGCGATGGCCGGTCGTGCCGTACGCCTTGAAGTTGCCGGCGAGCTCGCTGAACGAGTACGCAAGCTCGCTGCGCTTGCCCGCGCCGGACGCGCCGCTCTTGCAGTCGGCGATGACGGCCTCGGTCGGGTGGAGCAAGGACGCGAGCGGCGCCAGCGCGAGGATGACCGACGTCGCGTAGCAGCCGGGGTTGGCGACGAGGCGCGCCGCCCGGAGGCAGTCGCGACCCGCGTCGTCGAGCAGCTCCGGCACGGAGTAGAACGCCTCGCTTCGCGCGCGCGGAAAGCCGTACCAGCGCTCGTGCTCGACCGGATCGGCGAGGCGGAACGCCCCCGAGAGATCGATGACGCGCAGCCCTCGCGACAGCAGTCGAGGCGCGATGTCGGCGGACGTCTCGTTCGGCGTGGCGAGGAACACGACCTCGGCGCCGCTCGCGATGATTGCGTCCTCGGAGTACGGCCCGCACGAGGGTCCCGTGCGACCGCGAAGCAGCGGGTGCAGCGACTCGAACGACGTGGGCTTGCGACCGGCCGAGCCCTGCACGCACACGAGCTCGACCTCGGCGTGACGGGTGAGCAGCACGCACAGCTCGCCGCCCGAGTAGCCGGTGGCACCGACGATGGCGACGCGGATCACGCGGCCTCCGTACGGGTGAGGCGCTTCGCGAGGCGCTGCGCCGCGCTCGCCGACGTGGTCGCGAGGAAGATCGTGTCGTCGCCCGCGATGGTCCCGACCACCTCGCGCGGCGGCGCCTCGTCGAGGGCGCGGGCGACGGGGTGCGCACCGGCCGGTGGGGTCCGCACGACGACGATGGTCCCGGCGGCGACCGCCGACAGCAGGAACTCGCGCAGCACGCGATCGAGCTCTGCCGTGCGCTCCGCCTTGCCGACGGGTGGCATCGCGCCCGGACGCGTGTACCCACCCGGCGCCTTCGCGAGCCCGAGCTCGCGGAGGTCGCGGGAGAGCGTCGGCTGGGCCACGTTGTAGCCCTTCTCCGCGAGCCGCTCGGCGAGCGCCTCCTGCGAGTGGATGGCCTCTGCGTCGACGATCCGGAGGATCGTCTCCCTCCGGCGCAGCACCAGGCCCTGTGGATACCTATTCACGACGACGCATGAATATTCATCATCGCGTGCCTCGTCAAGCGACATTTCAGTCGAAGTTGCAGCCCACCGGGGCTCGTCGGTGCGCCTCGATGGCCACGCCCGGGAGCTCGGCGTCCACGAGCGCGCGCACGAGCCTCCGCGACCACTCGCAGGCGTCGATGCCGGCGTGCGGAGCCCACAGCGGCTCGACGCTGGAGCCGCCTATCCACCTGAAGCGCACGCGGAGCGGGAGCTCGTCGCGGGCGATGACGTCCTGGTGTACCGAGCGTCGCACGAAGACCATCGCGTCGTCGGCGCGGTACACCAGCGCCCACACCTCGGGATCAAAGGATCCTGCCCGCATGTTCACGTCGGGCTCGGAGAGCAACGCGACGTCCACACCGTAGCGCTGCAGCAGCGCGTCGAACGCGGGTGGATCGAGCGGCGTGTGATCGAGCGTGCGGTGGAAGTCGTCGGGATACGCGGGCAGGCGCGCGTCCTGGAACACCTGCCACCTCGGCCACCCTTCCCACAGCAGGTAGCAGCCCACGTCGAGATCCTCGTACATGCGATCACGCAGGCCGTTGCGCGTCACGTAGTCGATGGCAGAGAGCGGCACCACCTCGGGCGACAGCTCGATCGAGAACGGCACCTGGCGACGCTCGACGACGACGCCCGCCAGGCACGCGCACACGATCAGGACGCCGACGGGCCTTCGCCAGCCGGCGAGCGCGCCGTCCATCGGGCGCGAGAACGCGCGGGCCAGAAGTGGCGTCGCGAGGAACGCCCACTCGGCCACGAAGCGGACGGAGCGCCACGCGAGGAGCCCGACGATCACGAGAGGGACCGCGCGCGCGAGCCAGCGTGCGCGCACCGCACCGACGAGCGCGACCACGATGCACACGAAGAACCACGGGTCCGAGTAGAGGTCCGCGTGTCGGAACTCCTCGATGACGCGCGTCGCGCCGATCCCGGTGTGCCACAGGAGGTAACTCGGCAGTCGCAGGCCCGCGGGCGTGGCGACGGTCGCGACC
>JBDTCO010000054.1:0-13564 GCA_039923495.1 Polyangia bacterium | reverse complement strand
GCATAGCAAAGCGACGTGACAAAATCGACAGCATGCGTGCTCTCACTTCGCCTAGCCTCCTGCTCTCGCTCCTGCTGCCCTTCGCTCTCGCCGCGTGTCATCACGCTCACCCCGCTGACGGCGACCTCGGCGTCGCCGACCTCGCCAGCGCTGTCACCGACCTCGCCGGCGCCGACCTGTCGGGCCCGAACCCGACGCTGAGCGTCACACCCGACTCGCAGCAGACCCTCACCGTCACGCGCGGCATGCAGACACCGACCATCGCGTTCAGCGCGCTGCTCGGCACGGTCCCTGTCGAGGTCGTGTGGTCCGTCGATCGCGGTGATCTCGCGAGCATCGATGCCGGCCCTTCTTCCACCGGCACCGTCACGCCGACGGGCACCACCGGCGGCCTGCTGAACGTCACCGCGCGCCTCGGCCAGACCACGATCGTGCGCCAGGTGCTCATCAAGCTCGTCTCGACGCCGCAGAATGGGTTCGACGCCACCAATCCGGACGAGCAGAAGCAGGTCCCGACCAGCGTGGGAGATCTCAGCTCGGGCGGCGGCGTCGGTGGTGTCGGTGGTGAAGGCCTCGGCGGCCCAGTCACCGATCCGGCGACGATCACCGCGCTCGGCGCCCCGACCGACAACGGCGCGTCGCAGAACCTCAAGCTCGTCTATCCGTACGACGGCACGATCTGGCCGCGCGGCATGCTCGCACCGCTGCTCATGTGGACGTGGTCGCAGTCCGACGCCGACGCCATCAAGATCGACCTCACCACCACGAGCGGCTCGTTCTCGTGGTCGGGCACCTTCGCCAAGCCGCAGTTCGCGTCGGCGTTCATCCGTCACCCCATCCCACAGGATGTGTGGACCGCGGCGACCGAGACTGCCGGCGGCACCGTCAACGGCGCGGCCGACAAGCTCATCGTCAAGGTCACGCTCGCCAGGAGCGGCGTCGGCTACGGCCCCGTCACACAGACGTGGCCCGTCGCGCCCGTGCACCTCACCGGCACCGTCTACTACAACTCGTACGGCACGAAGCTCGTGAAGAACTGGACCACGGCGGACAAGGCCGGCCACCCGGTCGGCGCCGCCATCCTCAGCGTGCGCTCCGGCGACACGGGGCCGAAGCTCGTCATCGGCAAGGACAGCCCGCTCGGCTCCAACGGCATCCCGACCAACGACAGCGGCTGCCGCGTGTGTCACATCGTCGCGTCGCGCGGTCGCTTCATCATCGCGCAGGCCGAGGCCGGCACGCCCAACAACGGCAACAGCTGGCTCTACGACCTCAACGCCACCGACGTGCAGGGCTCGGGCACGCTGCTCTCCCCCGACGGTACGTTCGCGTGGGCCGGCATGGTCGGCGACGGCTCGTACGCGCTCGGTAACGCGGTGAATCCGTCGTCGTCGAACCCGGGCATCCTCAACGCATCGTCGAACACGGCGACCAGCCAGTTCTGGCAGTTCGGTCCGTCGCCGCTCGTGCAGCCGCTCACCGGCCTCACCGCCGGCCTCGCCGCCGGCTATCCGAGCTACTCGCCCGACGACACGCAGGTCGCGTTCGTCGACGTGACGGGCTCGAACGCCACGCTCGCCAACCGGCCGCTCAAGTCCGCGAGCTACGACGCGACGACGCACGCGTTCTCGAACGAGCAGACGCTCTACACGCCGGCCAACAACGAGGCCGCGGGCTATCCCGGCTTCCTGCCGGACAACAGCGCGGTCGTCTTCGAGCACCAGATCAAGCACGGCGGCGACACCGTCGTCACGACGCGCAGCTGCGCACGCTCGGAGCTGTACTGGAACAAGACCGGCATGAACGTCGCGCTCGACGCCGCGAACGGCCACACGGGTGCCGCGAGCTACCTGCCGACCGCCGCGATGAACCACGGCATCTACCAGGCCGGCGATCCGCGGTGCGGCGACACCACCGCCACGTGGGACGACACCTCGCTCAACTACGAGCCCACGGTCCTGCCGGTCATCGAGGGTGGCTACGCGTGGGTCGTGTTCACGAGCCGCCGGCTCTACGGCAACCAGCTCACGCAGTACCCGTACAACAGCTGGCCCGCCGACTACGACACGACGAGCCTCGCGCAGGCGCCCGTGAAGAAGCTGTGGGTCACCGCTATCGATCTCAACGCGGCCCCGGGCACCGACCCGAGCCACCCTGCGTTCTATCTCCCCGCGCAGGAGATCCTCGCCGGCAACTCGCGCGGGTTCTGGGTCCTCGACCCCTGCAAGTCCGACGGCCTGTCGTGCGCGTCCGGTGACCAGTGCTGCAACGGCTTCTGCGAGCCCGATCCGGGCAACCCGAAGAGCCTCGTCTGCGGCAACACCGCCGTCTGCGCCAACGTGCAGGACAAGTGCACCACCGCGGCCGATTGCTGCGATGCCTCGAACACGTGCGTGAACGGCTTCTGCGCCGCCGCGCCGCCGATCAACTGACGCTGCGCTCCATCGTCCTCACGATCGCGCGACGGCACGCTCACGGGCACGCGCTGCCGCATGCCCAACCCGAACAGCTTCGTGCTCTGCCACTCGGACGCGGACTGCGAACCGGGCGTGTCGTGCGCGGCCGTCGGCACCACCTCGCCGAACGATCCGGCGATCGGCGTCTGTGCGGCGTCGGGCTGACCTCGAGAGCTACAGCTGCCCGACCATGGTCTCGGCGTTCGAGACCTTGAAGTCGCGACCCTCCTCGACGTTGAGCTGCTTGACCACGCCATCGTCGAGGAACATCGAGAAGCGCTTCATGCGCACGCCCATGCCGACCGCCGACAGATCAACCTCGAGACCGAGCTTCTTCGCAAAGTCGGCCGAGCCGTCGCCGAGGAAACGGATCTTGCCGAGGCCCTTCTCGTCGCGGCCCCACGCAGCCATCACGAAGCCGTCGTTGACCGCGATGCACCAGATCTCGTCGACCTTCTTCTGCTTGAGCGCGTCGTACTCCTTGAGGTAGCCAGGCACGTGCTGCGCCGAGCACGTCGGTGTGTACGCGCCGGGCAGGCCGAACACGACGATGCGCTTGCCCTTCGTGGCCTCCTGGACGGCGACGGGCTTCGGCGCGAGCGGACACGCGTCACCGAACTCCGTGGACTCCTGCAGGGTGGCATCCGGGACCTTGTCTCCGACCTTGATCATCGCTCCGCCTTCTTGGGGTGCTTCGAGAAAAAAGAAAGGTGAGACGAGATCAGTCCTGCATCTTGTCGCCGGCCTTCTCCACGGCCTCGCCAGTCTTGTTCTTGGCCTTCTTCGCGGCCTTCTTCGTCTTGTGCGCGGCGCTCTTGGCCGTGTCGGCCGTGGCGTCGGCGGCCTCGTCCATCTTCTTGCCGGCCTTCTCGCCGGCCGTGGCGGGCTCCGCGAAGCTGACGGCCGAGAGGCCGAGAGAGAGTGCGAGCGTGACGATTGCGATCTTCATGTGAAGCTCCTCGAGTAAGTGACTCGGACGCCGAGTCGAGCGTTGAACGTCAGGGCAGCTGCTTGACCATGTCTTCGTACGAATCGGGACGACGGTCACGATAGAACTGCCACACCCGACGGACCTCTTCGATGACGGAGAGGTCCAGATCGGCTACGAGCAATTCATCTTTGTCCTCGGACGCCGTGGCGACAAACTGGCCGCGCGGGTCGACGAAGTAGGAGGTGCCGTAGAACTTGCCGATGTTCCACGGCGCTTCGGTACCGACGCGGTTGATGCAGCCCATGAAGTAGCCGTTCGCCGCAGCGTGCGCGGGCTGCTCGAGCTTCCACAGGTACTGCGAGAGACCAGCGACGGTGGCCGACGGGTTGAACACGATCTCGGCGCCGTGCAGGCCGAGCAGGCGCGCGCCCTCGGGGAAGTGGCGGTCGTAGCAGATGTAAACGCCGATGGTGACGCCCGACGAGAGCTTGAACACCGGGTAGCCGAGGTTGCCGGGCTTGAAATAGAACTTCTCGTAGAAGCCGGGGTTGCAGTCGGGGATGTGGTTCTTGCGGTACTTGCCGAGGTACGTGCCGTCGTGATCGAGCACGGCGGCGGTGTTGTAGTACACGCCCGCCATCTCGCGCTCGTAGACGGGCACCACGATCGCCATGCCGTACTTCTTCGCGATGACGGCGAGCTTCTCCGTGGTCGGCCCGGGCACCGACTCCGCGGCGTCGTACCAGCGCTGATCCTTGGACGGGCAGAAGTACGGGCCATCGAAGATCTCCTGGAGGCAGAGGATCTTCACGCCCTTCTTGCCGGCCTCCTCGATCATCGGGAGGTGCTTCTCGAACATCGCCTTCTTGATCTCCGCGACGGGACGCGTCTCGTCGTTGATCGGGTTTCCGGCCTGGATGAGCCCGCACTTGATCGTCCGAGGTGTGGTCGCAGATGTCATGACCAGCTACATAGCGGAAACAGGCCCACCTCATCAAATTGAAAGGGAGCGAACGCTTCTTACTGCTCGTCGAGCCCGATCGACGCATGTGATGATGAATACACAGGTGGCCACACTGGAAGGACGCTACGAGCTGCTGGAGCTCCTCTCCTCGGGGGGGATGGGCAGCGTTCATCGCGCGCGCCACCGTCAGCTCAACCGCATCGTGGCCATCAAGTTCATGAGCCCGACGGCGCGCGCCGACGCCGAGCTGCGCGATCGCTTCATGCACGAGGCGCGCATCGCGAGCTCCTTCGTCCACCCGAACATCGTCGGTGTGACGGACTTCGGCATCGACGAAGAGCGCGGCTACTTCATCGTCATGGAGCACCTCGCGGGTCATACGCTGCGCGATCGCATGAACGAGCAGCCGATGCGCGCGCGCGTGGCGTGCGACATCGTCGAGCAGTGCGCGTGGGCGCTCCGGCACATCCACTCGCGCGGCGTCCTGCACTGCGATCTGAAGCCGGAGAACGTCTTCCTCGCGGAGTTCGACGAGGAGTCGCGTCGTCGCAACCACGTGAAGCTGATCGACTTCGGCCTCGCGTTCCATCCGACGGAGCCGAGCTACTCGCTCGCCGGGACACCGCCGTACCTCGCGCCCGAGCGCCTTCGCGGTGCGCCACCGAGCCCCGCGGCCGACCTCTACGCGCTCGGCTCGCTGTTCTACGAGATCCTCACGGGTCGACCACCCTACGAGGGCCAGATCCTCGACATGGTCGACCAGCAGCTCAGCGGCTCGGCGCCGCCCGCACCATCCGAGCTCATGCACGAGCGGCTCGAGGCGCGCACCGACGACGTCATCATGCGCGCCATCGCGTTCGACCCCGCGCAGAGGCCACAGACGGCCGAGGCCTTCCTCTTCGAGCTGCGCACGCTCATGTCGATGATGGGCATGCGCGTCCGTCGCGTCGCGCGCTCCACGCACGGGCCGGTTCGACGCACCGGCGCTGCGCCGGCGGTCACGCGCCGCATCGTCTCGACCGTCGCACGCGCGCACCCGCGGGTGCCCGTCCAGCTGGCGGTGAAGGTGCACCGCGACGACGACTCGCTGGAGGTGGGCGTCACCGAGAACCTCAGCCCGGGAGGCGCGTTCGTCGTGCTACCTGCCGGACTCCCCATCGGTCTGGCCATCGGTACCGAGGTGCTCGTCGATCTGCCGCTGCAAAAGGAGGAGGCGGTCCGTCTCCGCGCCGTGGTGCGCTGGCAGCGGCTAGGCAAGGACGACACGCAGACTGGCTACGGCCTTCAGTGGCTCGACGTCAGCGAGAGCATGCAGCAGCGACTCGCGCTGGCGACGGCCCCTTGCGCATAAAAAAAGGGCCCGGCGAACCGGGCCCTTCGATTACAAACGTGGAAGTTTAGTTACTTGGACTTCGAGACGTTTGCCGCCTGCAGACCCTTGGGACCCTGGACGGTATCGAACTCGACCGTCTCACCCTCGGTGAGGCTGCGGAAGCCCTCGCTCGTGATCGCCGTGTGGTGGACGAACACGTCCGGACCACTCTCGGGGGTGATGAAGCCGAAACCCTTTGCGTCGTTGAACCACTTCACAGTGCCTTTGGCCATTTTCGTTTCCTTGTTGTCCGGCCCTCCGTGAAGAGGAAACCGGTACTGATGAGCCGTGCTGCTCCGAGTTGACCTCGGGTCATTGGGCGGAGTGCCCTGCACGTGAGGGACGTATAAGACATTTTCCCCGAGGTTTCCAAGGTCATGTTCGAAAATCGACCGAGACCGCGATGTCCATGGACGACATCACCTGATTTCGAGTACTTGGAATCCCTAGTAAATGGACGAGGTCCGCTTCTGACCGGTGTAGTCGACGTAGATCGACTTCCACTCGGAGAAGAAGTCGACGGCGGTCGGGCCGCACTCGCGGGCGCCGACGCCGGTGGCCTTCAGGCCGCCGAACGGCATCTGCGCCTCGCCACCGACGGTGGCCGAGTTGACGTGCGTCATGCCCGTCTCGATGTGCTCGTTGTAGCGGAACACCTTGTTCACGTCGTTCGTGAAGATGGACGACGTCAGCCCGAACGGGCTGTCGTTGGCCGCGTCGATGGCCTCGTCGAAGTCCTTCACGGAGACGATCGCGAGCACCGGGCCGAAGATCTCCTCCTGGGCGATGCGCATGCTGCGCTTGACGTCGACGAACACGGTGGGCTCGCAGTAGAAGCCCTTGTCGCCGATGCGGTTGCCGCCGAGCGCCACCTTCGCACCCTCCTCCTTGCCGATCTTGATGTAGTCGAGCACGGTCTGAAACTGACCGTTGTCGACGGCGGGGCCCATGTTCACGCCGGCCTCCGTGCCGTCGCCGACCTTGAGCAGCTTCGCCTTGTCGATGACGAGCTGCGTGAACTTGGCGAGCACGCTCTCCTGCACGACCGCGCGAGACGTCGCCGTGCAGCGCTGCCCCGTGGCCCCGAACGCGCCCTGCACCGTGGCGGTGGCGGCGAGCTCGAGATCCGCGTCGTCGAGCACGATGACGGCGTTCTTGCCGCCCATCTCGCACTGGACCTTCTTCATGTGCTGCGCGCCGAGCGCGTAGAGGCGCGTGCCGACCTCGTTCGAACCGGTGAACGAGATCGCGCGAACGTCCTTGTGCGTGACGAGCGTGTCACCGACGACGGAGCCCGGCCCGAAGACGATGTTGAGCACGCCCTTGGGCAACCCGGCCGTGGCGAAGATCTCGCCGATGATCGCGGCCGACCACGGCGTGATCGACGCGGGCTTCAGGACGACCGTGTTGCCGCACAGGAGCGCGGGCGCGAGCTTCCAGATCGGGATCGCGACGGGGAAGTTCCACGGCGTGATGAGCGCGACGACCCCGAGCGCCTCGCGCTGCGTGTACAGGAACGTCGACGGGAGCTCCGATGGGATGGTCTGGCCGCCGAAGCGACGCCCCTCGGCCGCCTGGTACTCGATGTTGTTGATGGCGCGCTGGATCTCGCCCATCGACTCGCCGAGCGTCTTGCCCTCTTCCAGCGTCATGGCGCGCGCGAGCTCCTCCCTGCGACGACCCATCTCGGCCGCGGCCTTGAAAAGGATCTCGCCCCGCTTCGGCGCCGGCGTGCGCTTCCACGCCGGGAACGCTGCCTTGGCCGCAGCGACGGCCGCCTCGACGTCGGCCTTCGTGCACACGACGACGTCGCCAATCGACTGCTCGTTTGCCGGGTTGATGTTCGCGACGGTCTTGAGCGAGCCCGTGATCCACTCGCCGTTGATGAAGTTGCCGATGGTCTTGTGCTTGTCGTTGCTCATGGTCAAGTCCTCCGCGGACTGTGTTCTCGAGAAACTCGCGCGGTCAGCGCGCGGTGTGGGGAGGCTCGCGAGGCGGTGCCGAGCGAGGGGAGACGGGAACGTCTCCCCCTAGTGGTGCGGTCCGAGGTGCGGGTGCTTCGCCGGATCCTGGCTGTACTCCTTCCACGTGAGCTTCTCGCGGCCTGTGTCGATCTTCTTCATGTCGATGCAGCCCTGCACCGGGCACACGAGGCTGCACAGGTTGCAGCCGACGCAGGTCTCCTGGTTGATCTCGCAGTGCGTGCGGTTCTTCTCGAGGTCGGGCGTGCCGAAGATGCTCTGGTGCGCGCCGTCCTCGCAGGCGGTGTAGCAGAGGCCGCAGCCGATGCACTTGTCCTGGTCGATCTGTGCGACGACCTTGTAGTTGAGATCGAGGTCCTCCCACTTCGAGTAGTTGGGGATGCTCTTGCCCACGAGCTCGGAGACCGACGACATGCCCTTGTCCTCGATGTAGTTCGACAGGCCATCGCAGAGGTCCTCGATGATGCGATAGCCGTAGTGCATGACCGCCGTGCACACCTGTACGGTGGAGGAGCCGAGGAGCAAGAACTCCGCAGCGTCTTTCCACGACTGCACGCCGCCGATGCCGGAGATGGGCAGGCGCACCTCGGCGTCGCGCGCGACCTCGGCGAGCATCGACAGCGCGATGGGCTTGACCGCCGGACCGCAGTAGCCGCCGTGCGCGCTCTTGCCGCCCACGTCGGGGCGCGGCACGAAGCTGTCGAGGTCGACGCCCGTCACCGAGTTGATGGTGTTGATGAGCGACACCGCGTCGGCGCCACCCTTTTTGGCCGCGCGCGCGGGAAAGCGGATGTCGGCGATGTTCGGCGTGAGCTTGACGATGACCGGCGTCTTCGCGGCCTCCTTCGCCCACTCCGTGATCTGGCACGCGTACTCGGGCACCTGACCGACGGCCGAGCCCATGCCGCGCTCGCTCATGCCGTGCGGACAGCCGAAGTTGAGCTCGAGCCCGTCGGCGCCTGCACCCTCGGCGCGCTTGACGATCTCGTGCCACGTCTCGCGCTTGGACTCGACCATCAAAGAGACGATGAGCGCGTGCTTCGGGTAGCGCTTCTTCACCTCGGTGATCTCGCGGAAGTTCACCTCGAGCGGACGGTCGGTGATGAGCTCGATGTTGTTGAGGCCCATGACGCGCTTGCCGTCGTAATCGACCGTGCTGTAGCGCGAGGACACGTTGACGACGGGCTGACCGAGCGTCTTCCACACCGCGCCCCCCCAGCCCGCCTCGAAGGCGCGCATGATCTGGCCGCCGGTGTTCGTCGGTGGCGCAGACGCGAGCCAGAACGGGTTCGGCATCGAGATGCCGCAGAACGTGGTCTGCAGGTTCTTGCGAAACGGCGAATCAGCCACGGGTCACCTCCAGGTGGGCGACGATGCTGCGCGCCGCGAGCTTGCCCTCGGCGACGGCGTTCACGACTTCCTTGCCGCCCGAGGTGCAGTCTCCGCCGGCCCAGTACATCGGGTTGTCGGTGCGCATCGTCGTCGGATCGACCTGGACGCGCGTGAAGTGCACCACGAGATCTTTGATGTCGGCGAAGAAGCCGAGGTGCGGCTTCTGCCCGGTCGCGAGCACGACGAGGTCGACGTCGAGCGTCGCCGGGAGCTTCGGATCGGTGGACTCGAGCGCGAGGCGCAGCCCGCCGTCCCCCTTCTCGATGCCGCGCGTGTGCGTCGAGAACAGGAAGCGGCAGCCGTCGTGGCGCGCGAGCTCGACCTCGTGGTGGTACGCGGGCATCTCCGACTCCGCGCGACGGTAGAGCAGCCACACGGCCTCGGCGCCGAGGCGGGCGGCCTGCGTCACGACGTCGATGGACGTGTTGCCGCCGCCGATGACCGCGACGCGCTTTCCGCGCGTCTGCTTCTCCGCGGCAGGTCGGTCGACCTTGAGCTGCTCGATGTAGTCGATGGCGTCGATGGCGAGCTCGTCACCGGGGACGCCGACCTTGCCGACGTGGCCGAGGCCGACGCCGACGAAGATCGCCGCGTGCTGCTTCTCCAGCGCAGCGATGCTGATGTCCGTGCCGACGCGCGTGCCGCTCTTCACGGTGATGCCGGCCTGCACGAGCTGGTCGACCTCGACGAGGGCGGTGAGCCTCGTCATCTTGTACTCGGCGACGCCGGTGGCGTTGAGGCCGCCCGGCGCGCCGCTCGCCTCATAGACGACGGGCTCGATGCCGAGCCGCATGAGCTCCGCCGCGCACGCGAGCCCAGCCGGACCCGCGCCGATGATTCCGACGGTGCCGAGCTGCGGGCGCATGACCTCGGCGCGCTGGAACGGCAGCATGCCCGCGTCGAGCGCCCAGTCCGTGGCGTGGCGCTGCAGCTGTCCGATCTGGATCGGCCGCGCGTGGTGATCGTTCATCACGCACGCGCCCTCGCACAGCACCTCGGTCGGGCACACCCGCGCGCAGGAAGCCCCGAGCACGTTCGACTCGAAGATGGTGCGCGCCGACCCGCGCAGGTTGCCGGACGCGATCTTCTTGATGAAGGCCGGCACGTCGATGTGCGTCGGGCAGATGCGCGTGCACGGCGCGTCGTAGCAGTAGAGGCAGCGGTTGGCTTCGGCCAGCGCTTCATCCCGCTCGAGTGCGGGCCTGAGCTCGGAAAAGGGGTTGCGGTCGGGCTGCACGAGGGCTCCAGGGTTGGCCGAAGGGCGTCCGCACACGCAAGGCACGCGCCATCTGGCAAGTGGTTGAGCGCTTCTAGCAGAAGCGCTCGTTTAGCGCGACATGTCGTGAATCGCGACAGTGAACTTCCCGGTCTTGGCACTGGTCGGCGTCTGCACCACGCGATACGGTCTTGGAGATGAAAAAAGCGCTCGTCTTGGCCCTCCTCGCCGCCGGCTGCACCGTCGATCGCGTCGGCGACTCCACGGAGGCCCAGCTCGTCTCGCCGGACCTCGTCATCGCCGAGGTCTACGGCGGCGGCGGCAACACCGGAGCGCAGTACAAGAACGACTTCGTCGTGCTCTTCAACCGCGGCACGTCGCCGGTCTCGATGACGGGCAAGCAGCTGCTCTACGGAAGCGCCACGGGCAAGTCCGCGACCTCCGTCGCGCTCATGGGCAACATCGCTGCGGGCGCGAGCTACCTCGTACAGCTCGCCGGCGGAACGACCGGAGCGAGCTTGCCGACGTCGCAGGTCTCCAGCACCGCCATCAACATCAGCGGCAGCACAGGCAAGCTCGCGGTCGCCGACTCCACCGTCGGTCCGTGCACATTGGACTTCGGCGCGTGCACGTCCGACACGGCGATCGACTTCGTCGGCTGGGGACCCACCGCGAGCCAGTTCGAGACGGCGTACGCACCGCTCACGTCGAACACCAGCGCTCTCCTCCGCCGCGGCGGTGGATGTATCGACACGGGAAACAACGGGAACGACTTCACGGTCGAGGCGCCCGCGCCCCGCAACGCCGCGAGCGGTCTGGTCGACTGCGCGACGGCCGACTTGCTGCAGCCGGACGACGATGCAGGCGCTCAGCCGGACCTCCAGACCCGCGTCGACATGGCCAAGGCGTCCGACATGAAGGCCGCGCCCGACTTCTCCAGCGTCGACTTCGGCGCCGGCCCGTACCTCATCAACGAGGTGAAGTGGAACCCGGGTGGTGCGGACACGGGCGCGGAGTTCGTCGAGCTCATCGGCGCAGGCGCGCTGCCGCCGTACACGTACCTCCTGTCCGTCGACGGCGATACCACCGCGACGGGCCGCATCAACCTCGTGCACGACCTCAGCCTCACCGCGTTCGGCTCGAACGGCCTCATCCTCGTGCAGGGCTCCACGACGACGTTCGCGGGAACCGCCGCCGAGACGAACCTCGTCGAGGACACCGCGCTCAAGGCCTCGCCGATCCAGAATGGCACCGAGACCGTGCTGCTCGTGCACTCGGACGCACCGCTCACGATCGTCGCCGGCACCACGAAGTACACGGATCTGACCGGCCTCACCGTCTTCGACTCCATCGCCGCGAAGGACACGACCGGCGCCGCGTTCGGCCCGGCGGTCTTCACAGCCTGCCCGGCCGGCGCGGGCGCGAGCCCCGTGGACGGCGCGTTCCGCATCGTCGGCAACATGACGGCCAGCGATGTCACCGCGTGGTACGCGGGTCAGGCGGTCGGCGGTCCATTCGATCAAGGCCTCAACGACGTCTCCGCCTGCTCGGGTGGTCCTGCGACCGCCACGATGTCACCCGGTCGCCTGAACGACGATCCGCTCGTCCCGCCGGTGGACATGTCGACGGTCATCGTCGACATGTCGAACGGCACGCACGACGCCGCCGTGCCGAAGCCCGACTTCGCCGAGCCGCTCGACATGACCGGCATCCAGCCGACGGACGCCGCCGTGCATCACCCCGACATGGCTCACACCAGCACGCGTGGCGGCACCAGCGGTGGGGGTTGCGCGGTCGGTGGCTCGGACCCGACGCCGCTGACGACCGTCTTCTTCCTCGCGCTCCTCGGGTTCGTGGTGCGCCGCCGCCGGATCGCCTGACCGACAATGCAGGGCTGGATCGCATCTCACGTGAGACGCGATTTGTTGACACGAATGACGATACACGTATCGTAGCGTACGTTCATTCCCCAGCCCTGGAGTCCCGGTGAATACGGCGCAACCCACTGGAATCTCTAAATCTCTCGGTCCGCTTCGCGACATCCACGGCTCGCTCCGCCTCGCAGCGGCGGGTACGATCCCGGCTGGCTCGGTTCGCAGCAAGTACGTCCGTCGAGTGCGTGCCGCGGGCAACGCTGCCCTGCCGACCCTGCTCCGCGCCTTGTCCTCCACCAACAACAGCGAGGCCAGCTGGGCGTCGTTCCTGCTCGGGCGCCTGGGTGGCGCGCGCGTCACCGATCGCCTCGCCGCGCTGGTCGAAGATCGTGAGGTCGCGCCGGCGACGCGGGCTCGCGCGCTCGCGCTCCTGTCGGACCTGGATGTCGAGCTGGAGAGCGCGCAACCCGCGCCGGCCGAGTCCTCGCTCCTCGAGAAGTCGGTCTCGGCGCTCGTGGGGCGGCTCGAGCAGCCGGAGGACCTCGACGAGGCCATCGCGCTCATCGTCAGCCAGATCCCCGAAGGCGAGCTGCCGCAGATCGCGACCGAGCTCGCGCGTCATCGTGACCCGCGTGGTCGGTCGCTGATCGAGCGGCTCGCGGTTCAGGTCTCGCTGCTACCCGAGACGCGCGCGGAGATCCGCCAGATCCTCGCCCTGCTCGACGGCGATCCGTCAGAGGAAGACGAGGAGGCGCGCCGTCCCACGCGTGCCACGCTCGAGCGCGCGCTCGACGATCTCGAGGCCGGCAAGACGCAGCGCGCGCGACGCACGCTCGAGAAGCTCGCGCAGCGCTCGCCCGATCGGGCGGAGGTCCGCTCCGCGCTCGGGGTGTGCCTGCTCGAACTCGAGCAGCTCGACGGCGCCATCGTGCACCTCTCCGCGGCCTCGCAGCTCGAGCCCGACGAGCCGCTACACCAGTGGAACGTCGCCTCGGCCATGAAGAGCGCCGATCGCGTCGGCGGCTGCTACCTCGCGCTGCGCCGCTATCTCGCGTCCGATGATCGCAGCGACGGTGCGATGGATCGTCTCTCGGAGGCGCGGCGCTTCGTGCGCGGCTACGAGCAGATGCTGCAGCACGCGCACCCTGGCGTCTCTCTCGGTGACTCGCTGCGTGGCGAGGCGCTGTTCGCGGAGGCGCACGCGGCGCTCGAGGAGGGTCGTGCCGACGAGGCGCGGCTCGGCTTCGAGGCCGTGCTACGCCTCCAGACACGGCACCACCCGAGCTGGGCCCACCTCGGCGCGGCGTTCGCGGCGCTCGGCCGGACCGGCGATGCACGCGGGTGCCTGGTGCGCGCGCTCGAGCTTCACCCCGGCTA
>JBDTCO010000053.1:0-4120 GCA_039923495.1 Polyangia bacterium | reverse complement strand
CCACTCGTGGGGTGAAGGAGGCCCGCGAGCATCTTGAGCGTCGTGGTCTTGCCGGCGCCGTTGCGGCCGAGGAAGCCCACGCGCTCGCCACGCTCGATCGAGAAGCCGATGCCGTCGACGGCGCGCGCGACCTTGTAGCGACGGTGGAACAGCGATCGCGCCGCGGCCCACAGCCCGGGCTCGCGCTCGGCCACGCGGAACTCCTTCACCAGATCTCTGACGACGATGACGGACAAGCCGGCATCCTTAACGCCCCGGCATTTGCAGATCAAGGCGCGCGGGGTGTTACATGGCGTTGCCGTGCACAACGTCTCGCGTCGCGTCCTCTTGCTGCCCCTGGCCGCCGTCTCGCTGGGGGCCTGCGCGACAACGCACACGGTCGCGCCAACGCCAGCGCCGATCCCGCGCATCGTGGCGTCGCGCTGCCGCGTGCGCGAGCGCGCCCTGGCGCCGGTGTCGCGTCACGCGCGACTCGCGGCGCTGACGTCGCTCACGGACGGGCTCGCGATCGTGTGGGTCGAGCGCGCCGACGAGCACGATGCGCTGCGCCTCCTCGTCGTCGATCCGCTGGGTGCGCCGCGCAGCCCGAGCGCGGAGGTCGCCGATCGCAGCGTCGAGGTGTCGGCACCATCGATCGCGAAGGACGACGCGGGCTACGTCGTGTCGTGGAGCGAGGAGACGGGCCGTTTCCAGCGTGCGGTCGATGGTCGCGGTCGGCCGCTCGGCGACGTCGGCCCATCCACGACGATAGCCCGCGTGCTGCCGGTGGAGGGCTGCGCGCGCAAAGCGAAGCTCATGTGCGCGACCGCGGCGGGTCCGCTCGAGCTCCCTGTTAACGAGGAGCCACTCGCTCGCGCGCCGAGCGGCGCCACGGTCTCGCTCGGTAACAGCGGCCTCCGCCTCTGGCAGCTCGACTGTAACTAGGCTCGTTTCTTCTTCGCCGGCTTCTTGTCGGTCGGCTTGGTGGCGACGCTGGCCCGCTTCACGACCGGCTCCTGTGGCGTCCTCTTCTCGGGGACGGCGTACACCTTCGGAGGCGCGGGTTGCCGGCGACGCAGCATCGTGAGCATCCGCGTGAACTCGACGGGCAGCCTCGACTCGAGCCGCACGTGCTCGCTCGTGATCGGATGCACGAAGCCGAGCGTGGCCGCGTGCAGCAGGAGCCGCGGTGACGGGATCGGCTCGCCGACCTTGCGCGTGTAGTCGCGCACGTAGACGCGCTCACCGACGAGAGGGTGCCCCAATTCCGACATATGGATGCGGATCTGGTGCGTCTTGCCCGTCTCGAGCTTGACCTCGAGGAACGTGGTGTCCGGCAGCGCCTCGATGCGCTTGGCGTGCGTGACGGCGCGCTTGCCCTTGCCGGGGAGGCGCGTCGAGCCGCGGAGCCCGTCGCCTCGATCCTCGACGAGGCGTGACTCGATGCGCCGGTCATCGAGCGTCCCGTGCGCGACGCAGAGATATGTGCGCTCGACGTCGTGGGCGCGGAAGAGCGTCTGCATGCCCTTCTCGGCTTCCTTCGTCTTGGCGAACGCGATGACGCCGGAGGTGTCCTTGTCGATGCGGTGGACGACGAAGAGCGGCTGCTCGGTGGCGCGCTTGCCGAGGACGCGCCAGGCGTCGCGGATCGCGTCCATGGCCGTGTCACCGTCGCGCTTCTCGAAGGGCACGCTCGAGATGCCGGCTGGCTTGTCGATGACGACGATGTGCGCGTCCTCGAAGAGGATCGGCACGGTCTGCGGCTTCGGTGCGGGCCGGCGCTCGTCGACCACGATGGTCGAGCCCGGCTTCACGCGCGCCGCGTGATCGAGCTCCACGACGCCATCGACGGAGACCTTGCCGCGCTCGCACAGCGTCTGCGCCTTGCCCCAGGTCATCTGTGACTCTGCGCGCAGGGCCGCGGCGAGCGTGGGTGCTCGCTCACCGGACACCTTGGGTGGCACGACGAAGGTCAGGTTCACGGCAGCACCAATAGCCGGCCCTGCCCCGGAGCGAAAGCCGCGAGATTTACCGTGCGAATAAATACGTAATCGAGCTCACGCAAATTCGTCTTGATTCGCTGGCCCGACTCGTCGCAGAGTGCGCAGACCGGTCTGGATGTAGGAAAATTCCAGAGATCCACGCCGGTCGAGCTCGCCCAGTCCGTAGTTGAACCAAGGAGTCCCAATGACCGTCCGTCATACCGCCATCCTGGCCCTCGCGCTCGCTGCCTGTAGCAGTGGACGCTCCGGCGGCACCGGTCGCGGCACCGGCAAGGACAAGGACGGTGGCACCTCGCAGCCTGGCAACACCAATCCGGATGTCGACTCCGACGGCGACGGCTACACCCCGAACCAGGGCGACTGCAACGACTCGTCCGCGGTCATCGGGCCGAACTCGGTCGAGATCAACGGCAACGGCGTCGACGACGACTGCGATGGCAAGGTCGATAACGCGACCGCGTGCGACACGGGCATCGTCGGCCAGAAGACGGCCGCCGCGATGACGGCCGCCATCGGCCTCTGCGCCACGAAGTTCATCACGGGCACGAAGTTCGTCGGCCCCTCGGTCGACGACGGCCGCGAGACGTTCTCCGCGTTCGGCTCGGTGCAGAAGCTCGAGGGCTCCGCGATGGCCTTCATGTCCTCCGGCTCGGCCCAGCCCGGCCCGTACAACCCGCAGCCCGGCACCGACCTCAGCATGAGCGGCGTCGACACGAGCTACCAGAGTCCGTACTCGGCTGGTCTCGCCGTCCCGCCCACGAACGGCTGCGGCAACGGGCCGCCGGACACCGTCAACGACTACACGGAGCTCGAGGTCGACCTCACCGTGCCGTACAACGTCAACTCGTTCTCGTTCCAGTTCCAGTTCTTCTCCGCCGAGTATCCGGAGTTCGTCTGCACGACGTACAACGATCGCTTCCTCGTCATCGTCGACGACGGTACGGGCAACCTCCAGCAGGTCGCCTTCGATGACTCGAAGAACCCCATCTCGGTCAACAACGGCTTCTTCACCATCTGCCAGAACGACAGCTCGAAGCCGCAGACGCAGCACTGCACGAAAGATGTGTCGGCCATCTCCGGCACCGGTTACGAGCAGATGGACTTCAGCTCGACGCCGGTCGGCGGCTCGACGGGCTGGCTCACGACGACGGTTCCCGTCACGCCCGGTGACAAGATCAAGCTGCGCTTCCTCGTGTACGACGAGGGCGACAACATCTACGACTCGTCGGCCCTCATCGACAACTTCCAGTGGCTGACGGGCGCGATCCAGGGCCCCATCACCATCAACTAGCGAGTCCCGATGCGAGGCGGCCCGGGTCACGCTCGGGCGCCTCGCATCGCTGGCTGCGGCACACGAACGCCGCCTCACCCTCGCTCTCCTTGTCGCCCACGAGCGACACCAGCGCGCCCGGCGCTCCCTCCCTTTTCACGATCAGTCGTCCCGGTACGAACGCGGTCGCCACGGCGCGCTCGAGCGCATGCGTGTTTGCGCCCGATAGCACGATCTGCGTCGGTCCCTCGAGCAGCGTGTCCATCGCGCCGAGGAGCTGCGCGTAGGCGAACGGCTGCTCGAGCGCGCCCGCGGCGCGGCGCTCGAGGAGGCTCCGTGCGATGCCCGTCATGGTCTCGTCCTTCAGCGCATCGCCGACCACGAGCAGCAGCTCCGCGATGACGCTCGCGCCCGACGGGATCGCGCCGTCGTGTCCCGACAGCGGCCGCTCGATGAGCGCCGGCAGCTCCGCCTCGTCGGGCGCCGTCACGTAGAACGCGGCCTGCGCCTCGTCCCAGAACAGCGCGATGGCCTGGCGGAGGAGGGCGACCGCGGCGTCGAACCAGCGGGTCTCGAACGTCGCCTCGTAGAGCGCGAGCAGGCCCTCGGCGACGAACGCATGATCGTCGAGCGTGCCGGGCAGCCGTGCCTCGCCCTTCCACGTGCGGCGCATGCGGCCATCGGCACCGCGGAGCCTGTCGAGCAGGAACGCGGCGGTGCGGCGCGCGCCTTCGAGGATCGTCGGATCGTCGAGCACGCGCGCTGCCTCGGCGAGGCCCGTGAGCGCGAGCCCGTTCATCCCCGACAGGATCTTGTCGTCGGTGCCGGGACGAACACGTGAGGCACGCGCCGCGAACAGCTTTTCGCG
>JBDTCO010000052.1:0-27658 GCA_039923495.1 Polyangia bacterium | reverse complement strand
GACCGGACGGACGCCGTACACGATGCGAGACATCAGTGGAGCTCCTTCATGATTGCTTGCAGTGCCGCGCGCGGATCGGCCGCATCGCGGATCGGCCGCCCGACGACGACGGCGTCGGCGCCCGCGGCCAGGGCGGCGGCCGGCGTCTCGACGCGCTTCTGATCGCCGGCGGCGCTGCCCGCGTGCCTCACACCCGGCGTGACGATGAGAGCAGCAGGTCCGACCGCGGCTCGAACCTGCTGCGCCTCGCGTGCCGAGCACACGACGCCGCGCGCGCCGGCGTCGATGGCGAGCTTCGCGCGACGCACGCACAGCGCGATGGGATCGAGCGGGTTGCCGTCGACCTGGAGATCCACGCGATCGAGGCTCGTGAGCACGGTCACCGCGAGCACGCCGCAGCGACCCGCGCCGGCCACTGCTGCCTCGAGCATCGCGCGTCCGCCGGACGCGTGGACCGTGAGGAAGCTGGCGCCGTGCTGGCTCGCGGCCGCCGCGGCGCGACGCACCGTCTCGGGGATGTCGTGCAGCTTGAGGTCGAGGAACACCTCGCGACCGCGCTCGACGAACGCGGCGACGGCGCGAGGCCCCGCGGCGCAGAACAGCTCGAGGCCGACCTTGACACGAGGCGCCTCCAGCATCGCGTCGAGCACGAGCGCCTCGTCGAGCGTGGCGAGATCGAGCGCGACGAAGAGCCGGCGCGACGGGTCGGCGATCGAGCTCATGCGCGCTTTTCGAGCGCCGCTTTGATGTGTGCCTGCGCGCGCGCCGCCACATCGGTCGAGGGCACGAGCTCGGCGTCCGCCTGCTGGCCGCGCACCTTCCACTCGAGCTTGCCCTCGGCGAGCCCGCGCTTGCCGATGGTGATGCGCAGCGGGATGCCGAGCAGGTCGGCGTCCTTGAACTTCGAGCCCGCACGTTCGTCGCGATCGTCGTAGAGCACCTCGATGCCGAGCGCCTCCATCTCGCGCTCGAGCTTCTCGGCGGCCTCGGCGAGCTCGGGCTCGATTCCGGCGGTCACGATCTCGACGTGGAACGGCGCGAGCGCCATCGGCCAGAGGATGCCGTCCTTGTCGTTGTGCTGCTCGATCGCCGACGCCGCGATACGCGTCACGCCGATGCCGTAGCAGCCCATCTCCATCACCTTCTCCTTGCCGTCGGCGTCGAGGAACGTGACGTTCATCGGCCGGGAGTAGCGCTGGCCGAGATAGAAGACGTGGCCGACCTCGATGCCGCGGTGCGCGCGATAGTGGCCCGCCTCGCAGCGAGCGCAGGCATCGCCCGCTGCGGCGGTGCGCAGGTCGACGATGTGCGCGTCTGGGGCCTCCCGCGCGAGGTTGAAGCCGAGCACGTGGTGATCGGCCTGGTTCGCGCCCGTGATGGCGAAGGCGAGCGCGGCCACCTCGAGGTCCGCGTAGATCGGCACCTTCGTGACGATGCCGTGCGGACCCGCGTAGCCGACCTTCGAGCCGGTGACCTCCTCGACGACCTTGTCGGACGCGAGCTCGAGCGTCTCGGCCCCGAGGCCACCATTGACGAGCGCCTTCAGCTTGAGCTCGTTGACGTCGCGATCGCCGCGCACCGCGGCGACGACGGGCTTGCCGTCCGCGACGTAGATGAGCGTCTTGACGAACTTCGTGTCCTTCTCCTTCAGCAGCTTCGCGACGTCGGCGATGCTCGCCGTGCCGGGCGTGGAGACGACCTTGAGCGGCGCCTTTGCCTCTGCCTTCTGCCCTTCGGGACGACGGCCCTCCGCCTTCTCGACGTTCGCGGCGTAGTCGCAGCTGTCGCAGGAGACGAGCGCGTCCTCGCCGGAGTCGGCGAGCACCTGGAACTCGTGGCTCATGTTGCCGCCGATCGCGCCGGTGTCGGCCTCGACGGCACGGAAGTCGAGCCCGCAGCGCGTGAAGATGGCGGTGTACGCGTCGTACATCGCCCGGTACTCGCGGTGCGCGTCCTCGACGTTCGCGTGGAACGAGTACCCGTCCTTCATGATGAACTCGCGGCCGCGCATGAGGCCGGCGCGCGGACGCATCTCGTCGCGGAACTTGTCCTGGATCTGGAACAGGTTCAGCGGGAGCTGGCGATAGGAGCGCACGTCCTTGCGGACCATGTCGCAGAACGCCTCCTCCGCCGTTGGTGCGAGGACGAAGTCGGTGCCCTTGCGATCTTTGAAGCGGAGCAGCTCGGGGCCGTACTTCTGCCAGCGACCCGACTCCACCCACAGCTCGCCCGGCTGCACGAACGGCGGCAGCACCTCGCACGCACCTGCGCGCGTCAGCTCCTCGCGCAAGATCTTCTGGATCTTCTGCACGACGCGCATGCCGAGCGGCAGGAGCGTGTAGAGGCCCGCCGCGATCTTCCGGATGTAGCCGGCACGGATCATGAGGATGTGCGAGACGACCTGCGCTTCGGCAGGAGCCTCTTTGAGAGTGGGGATGAGGAGACGCGAGTAGCGCATGGGCGGATGGCCTTATAGCGCGTCGCACCGCGGCCCGAGGAACACAATTTGGAAGACGCCCACGCGGCGCGTTACGATGGAGCGTCTTGCGCCTGCTCCGCCTGCCTGTCGCACTGTCCATGGGAATCGCTGCGAGCTGCTTTCTCGCCGGTGGAGAGGCGCGCGCGGAGTCGAAGTCCTTCGACATCGACCACATGCAGCTCGCGCTCACGCGCTCGACGTTCATCGCGACCGAGGGCGGTGACGCACCGCCGCGCTGGGACTACCGCGTGGCGGCCGCGTTCGGCTTCATCCAGTCGCCGCTCGTGCTCGAGCGCGACGGTCAGCGCATCGAGGTGATCAGCAGCCGCGCCACCGTCGCGCTGCAGGGCGCGGTGCAGTTCGGCAAGTGGGTCGGGCTCGGCTTCGAGCTACCGCTCGTCGTCGGCGACAGCGGGTCGCCCGACGTCGCTCACGGCGCCGCGCTCGGCGATGTACGCCTCGCGCCTCGTGTCGAGCTCCTGCACAAGGGTCGCGTGGGGCTCGCGGCGCTCCTCGACCTGCGCGTCCCGACGGGCGCGCGCGGTCGGCTCATCGGCGAAGGCATGGTCGTCTTCGAGCCGCGTCTCGCGCTGCAGGTCAAGCTGGGCAAGCTCGATCTCGGCACCAACGTCGGCGTGCGCATCCGGCAGGAGCGCACGTACCTCGATCTGCGCGTCGGCAACGAAGCGTTTCTCACCCTCGCGGCGGCGTACACACCGCGTCCGTGGATCACGGCGGTGCTCGAGCTCCACGGCGATACGGCACTCAACACGACCTTTGCGACCACGCAGCGCTCGCCGCTCGAGCTCATCACGGGCGTGTTCGGCCAGTGGCAGTCACTGCGCGCGGGCCTGTCCGCGGGCTTCGGCCTCGTCGAGGGCTTCGGCTCGCCGCGCGCGCGTGTGGTCGCCAGCGTCGAGTATCGTCTGTGGAACCCGCCGCCGCCGCCGCCCCCCGAGGTGACGATCATCCCTGTGCCGCCAGTGAAGCGAAGACCGCCGCCGCTCGAGCAGCCCAAGGCCGAGGAGATGACCTTCGATCCCGAGGAGCCTCCGACCGAGCCGCCGCCGGAGATCACGACGTCCGAACCCGACATCGCCGTGCATCGTGGCCGCATCGAGCTCGCGGATCCGATCTTCTTCGACAAGGATCGTCGTCGCATCCACCACCGCTACTTCCCCGAGCTCGAGCAGCTCGCGCGCGTCCTCAAGCGCCGGCTCGACTTCACGACCATCTGGATCGAAGGCCACGCCGACAACACCGGCCCCGTGCGCTGGAACCTCGAGCTGTCGCGCAACCGCGCCGACTCGGTCGCGCAGTTCCTCACCTCCCATGGCATCGCGGCGTCGCGCCTCAAGGCCGTCGGCTACGGCGAGGCGCGCCCGCTCGTGCCGTCGCCGCGCGGGGAGTCGAACGAGAAGAACCGGCGCGTGCACTTCTTCACCGACACGGAGACCACGCGCATCACGCCGGTGCCACAGACGCCGCCGGCCCCCGAAGTGGCTCCAGACCCGGTACCATCGGAGGAGTCGGGCGAGCCTCCGTCCGCCGCGGACATCCTGCTCGGCAAGGAGCCTGGGAAATGACGTCACGCCTCGCGCGTCTGCTGTCACGCCTCGCTTCGCTCCTGGTGATGTCGCTGTGCCTGTGGAGCGGGACCGCGCACGCAACCGCCAGCTCGTGCAACGGGCTCGGTGACGGCACGGCGTGCGCCACGGCCTGCATCCTCGAGGGCACGTGCAAGTCCAACGCGTGCATCGCGACCAAGCTGCAGCCGGACGGCTCGAGCTGCATCTCCGAGAACCGCTGCACGATGAACGACGTCTGCATGAACGGCGCGTGCACCAACGGCACGCCCATCATGTGCCCGAGCAACGGGTGCCACATCGGCGTGTGCCAGCCGCAGTTCGGCTGTCTGTTCCTGAACACGTGCAAGCCGGACATGAGCGTCATCGTCGACATGTCGCACGTCGATCTCGCGAGCGTCGACGATCTCGGACCGTCGACGGACCTCGCCCGAGCGGTCGACATGAGCGTCACGCACGAGGACCTCGGCTTCTACTTCGATCTCGCGGGGACGGACCTCGCGCCACCCGTTGGTGACATGTGCTATCAGCCGCCCGGCGCGGAGTTCGAGCTGTGCGGCGGCGCCGATGGCCCGTTCGTGCGTCCCATCGATGGTGGCGTCGTCGATGCGTCGGTCCGCGATGCGGGTGCCCCCGATGCAGCGGCGGACGCGTCGGTGCAGCTCGACGGGGGTGAGCGCGGACACCTGCGCGGGAGCCGTCCCGGCGACTGCTCGATCGCTCCCGGCGAGCGCCCGGATGGCACGCCGGGCCCGCGCGGCACGCTCGCCCTCCTCGCCATGCTCGCGCTGCTGGTCGTCGCGCTACGGCGCCGCGCGGCGTAGCGTCCGCGGGCGCAGCGTCGCGCCCTCGACGATCCACGCCCCGGCCTCACCGCTGCGATCGCCGGTGGCCGTGTAACCGATGGGGCCCGTGAGCCCGCCCGCGTCGAGCTCGCGCAGACCCGCGTTCACGTCGGCCCACGCGTGCGGCTCACCACGCTGCGAGACGACGAGGCGCAGCGAGCGCACCGCGTCGTAGGCGAGCGCGTCCAGCACCGACGGCTCGTCTCCGTATGCGTCGTGGTAGCGCTCGAGGAACGCCTGACCACGCGGGTCGGCGGGATCGATCCAGAACGGCGGTAGCAGCGTCGCGCCCTGCAGATACTTGCCGCTGCGCACGAGGCTCTTACCCGACAGGCCATCGGCCGTGGCGTAGAGCCGTGCCTCGTGCCCCGACGGCTTGAGGTTGGTCATCGCCACCATGCCCGACGACGCGAGCTGCGGCACGACGAGGTCGAGCTGCGTCGCGGTCGCGGGCAAGAAGATGGCCTGTGGCCGCGTCGCCTCGACCTGCCTCACCTCCTTCACGAAGGTGGTCGCGTTCTCGCCGAAGCGGACGTCGGCGACGATCTCGAGGCCGCGCGCGCGCGCCGCCTCCACGAAGACCCGCGCGAGATCGCGTCCCGACGCGCCATCGGGCGCGAGCACCGCGACGCGACGCAGGCCGTCCTCCGCGATGAGGCGCGCGGCGGCACGCGCGGAGTCGCTGCGCGGTCGCGCGACGTGAAAGAGCGCGCCCGAGGTGCGCCCCTCGTCGGGACCGAGCGCGAACAGCGGGACACCGAACGGCGCGGCCGCGGCGACCACCTCAGGCGCCTCCGCGCGATCGGGTGGACCGACGATCGCCATCACGCCGAGGCGCGCGAGCTCCTCGACGGCCTCTTTCGCGCGCTGTGGATCCGAGCCGCTGTCGCGGATCTCCAGCGCGAGCGAGCCCTGGCCGCCTCCGCCGAGGAGCTCCGCGCCGAGCAGCGCGCCGCGAAGCGCACGATCACCGAGCGCGTGCGCCTTGCCCGACAGCGGAAGCACGCAGCCGACGACGCTCTTGATCGCGCCGCCCTCCGCCGCGTGTGCCACGCCGATGCCGAGCTTGCTCTGCGCCGTCGCCACGTCCGCCTCGATGCGCGCCTCGGCGGCGATGTCGCCGAGCTGACGGCGCTGCTCGGCGATACGAGGGCCCACGAACGCGGTGAGGAGCGCGTTGTGATCGCCGCGCCACAGCCGCTCGAGCTCCTCCGGCGCGAGCTTGTCGGCGGCCTCGCGCGCACGGCCGAGGATGTAGCGACGCTCCGCGGGACGCGCCGCCTCCCAGAATCGACCGAGCTCGACGAGGGCGCTCGACCAGTCCGCGAGCCCGAGCGACGCGCTGGCGAACAGCGCGTGCAGCTCGATCTCGTCCTCGCTCGTGGCTGCGACGTCGCTGAACTCCGTGAGCAGCGCCCGGCCGCGTGCGTACTCGCCCGACCGCACGAGCGCCTCGCCGAGCAGGAAGCGCGCCCGACCGCGCACGGGATCGGCCTTCGGATCGGCCGGCTCCTCGGGCCTCGCGATGGGCACGAGCAGCGTCTTTGCTTCCTCGTTCTGCCCGAGGGAGAGCCGCGCGCGCGCCTCGCCGATCTTGGCCGAGCGAGTCAGCGGATCGTCGGGGTGCTTCGCGACGAACTCCGCGTAGAGCGTCGCGGCACTGGCAGCGTCCCCCGCCTCGAGCCGGGCCCGCGCCTGGCGGTACTCGCGCTCCGTGACGGGATCCGTGCTCGCCGGGATGGGATCGGCGCGGGAGTCGAACCGGTGCGGGCATCCCGTCAGCAGCATCGACAGACCGAGACCGAGGAGCATCCACTTGCGCTGCGGCGGGTCGGGATGCATCGTCCGCACGCTAGCAGAGCAAAGAATCGTCCGCAAAACGACGACGACGGAGACAGTCATGAGCCGCGACAACGACGACGCCAAGATCGACCGCCACCTCGAGACGGGCTACGAAGCCCTCGAGATGGGTGACCTCGCCACAGCCAAGAAGTCGGCGAAGGCCACCCTCGCCATCGACTCGACCGTGGCCGAGGCGCACACGCTCCTCGGCGCCGTGGCCGAGCGCGAGGACGACCTCGCCGGTGCGATCCTGGCCTACTCCGCCGCGCGCAAGGCCGACCCGGCAGCGTTCGATCCGGTCATCGCGCTCGCCGAGCTCGAGCACGCCCAGGGCAACATCGAGAAGGCCCGTGCCCTGTTCACCGAGGCCTCGGACCTCGCCGAGGAAGAGGAAGAGTTCGTCGAGTCGCTGCTCGCGCGCGCCGAGTTCGAGCTCGCCGAGGGCGACGGTCACGCCGCCGTCACGGTGCTCACCGAGCTACCACCGGTCGATCTCCCCGAGCCCAACGATCACCTGCGCGCGGGCGATGCGCTCCGTCAGGCCGCCGCGCTGATCGAGGGTGCCGAGGGCAAGCAGGCGCTGGCCGATGCGCAGAAGCACTTCGAGAGCGCGCGCGCCCAGGTGAAGCCCGGCGAGGATGATGCGCTCACGGCCGACGCGGTCTACGGCCTCGGGCTCGTCGCAGAGGCGCGCGGCCTCAAGGAGGAGGTCGACAAGTGCTTCTCCGAGGTATTGCGCCTCGACAGCAAGGAGGGCAAGCCCAGCTGGACGCTCTCCGAGGAGCGCATGGAGGCCCTCGTCGACGAGGTGATCGGCGAGCTGCCCGACCGCGCGCGCGAGTTGCTCGCCAACGTGCCGATCGTCGTCGAGTCGCGGCCCACGCGCTCGCAGGTGCACGAGGGGCTCGACCCACGCTCGCTCGGCCTGTTCGCGGGGCCGGCCGAGCCCTCGACTGGCGATGCGCCTGTGCTGCAGCAGATCACGCTGTACACGCGCAACCTCGAGCGCGCCTCGACCAGCGTCGAGGACCTCGAGGACGAGATCCGCGTCACGCTGTTGCACGAGACGGGGCACTTCTTCGGGCTCGACGAGAGCGCGATGGCGGAGCTGGGGCTAGAGTAACGCCGTGCGCAGAGCCGTCTTCGAACAGCGGATCCTCGAGCTCTGGGTCGGTACACGAGTGCCACTCAACCGGGTCAATCTGCAGGTGCTGACGGGCGTTCCACGCAAGAAGCTCGAGCGCTGGCTCGACGAGATGGTCGGCTCGGAGATGCTCGAGGTCGACAGCGACGACGTCGGTGAGCTCGAGTGGTCGGTCGTCGGCGCCGAGCGCAGCCGCACGGGCACCACCTCCGTCTCCGATCTGAAGAAGCTCGACGGTCTGCGCAGCAGTCTACCGAGCAGCTCGACCGCGCTCGCACGCGTCGCCGGGACCGCGCTTGCGCGCCGAGGGTCGGTGGCGCTGGGCCGTGGCGGTGCAGAAGAGAAGTCGGTCGTCGCCTCGGCGGCGCTCGGCTTCTTCCTCGGCCCGCTCGGCTGGCTGTACGCGGCGCCGCTCAAGGACGCGTTGCCCGCGATCGGCCTCGTCATGCTCGTGACGATGATCCTCCCTCACTTCCTCCTGCTCCCGCTGCTCGGCATCGCAGCGCCTCTGTCCGCGCTCGCCGCCGCCTTCTACGCGTGGCAGCACAACAGCGCCGGGCACCGCGTCTCTCTCTCGGATATCGGCAAGGACCGTTAGGCCGGAGCTGCCGCATCCTGTAAAATCGCGGGGCCCATGACCGAGCCCGGCGACTTCGAGCCACGTAGCGAGATCGTGACGACCTACCGTCCACCGCGGCCATCGTGGTGGCGCAAGGCCTGGCCCATCCTCCTCGGCACCTTCCTTTTGATCATCGCGATCCCGCTCGGCCTCGTCGTGGCCGAGGTCGTCGTCGTCACCGATCGCAACCTGCCGCACATCGATCATCTCGAGGACTACCACCCGCTCTCGACGACCCAGCTGTTCACGACGTCCGGCGAGCTCGTCGGTGAGGTCGGGGGGGCGCACCGGCTCGTGCTCGGCACGAAGGGGCAGACGCCCGCGCTGGTGAACGCGCTCCTTGCGCACGTCGAGCCGAAGTTCATGGAGCGTCCGCCGCTCGGTCAGCGCCAGCTCCTCCGCGCGCTGTGGGCACGCCTCACCGGTAAAGAGCTGGCGCCGCCGCTGTCGGTGAAGCTCGCCACGAGCCTCACGCGCGAGCGCTGGGGCGTCGACGACCATGGCGTCGCGCACCTCATGCGCGACTGGCTCGTCGCCATCCGCATGGAGTTCCGGCTCACGCGCGCCGAGATCGTCGGCATCTACCTCGACCAGCTCGCGTTCGGTGGCGGTGGCTACGGCGCGCAGGTCGGCGCCTACGGCCTCTTCGGAAGCCCCGTCGATAAGCTGGACGCGAAGCAGCTCGCGGAGCTCGTCGCGCACGATCGCGACGAGCCCGGCATGCGCCCGACGACGACGCCGTCCATCGCCGCTCCGTGCGGTGAGATCGCCATCGCCAGGCTCGGGGTGCACTACCCGCCCGAGGTGCTGGCGCGGCTCGGGGCGCGCGTCGTCACCACGTGTGAGATCGATCGTACGAAGACGGTGCTCGACGCGATCGCGCGCCAGCACCTCGATCGCATGGGGCTCAGCGCGGCCGCCGCGGTCATGCGGCTCCCCGGTCACGAGCTCGTGGCGCTGACCGGCGTGCACGATGCGAAGCACCCGGTTGGCGTGCTGCGGGCACCCTTCGTCATCGGCAGCGCGCTCGCCTCCCTCAAGTGGACCGCCATCTCGCCGCTCGTGCAGAACGGCATGAAGCTCACGCTGCGCGAGGCCACGGCGCGCTCCCCCGCCGCCACCGCCGATGCCTTGCTCGCAGCCGGGCTGCCGGGCGCGCCGGTGCTCGACGTCATCACGCGCGCAGGCATCCCGGGCTCGCCGAGCGCGGGTGACGTGTGCGATGGCCACGCGCCCATCACGATGACCGATGCGACCGAGCTCCTCGCCACGCTCGCGAGCGACGGTGATCGCAGCGAGCCGGTGCTCATCCGCTCCGTCACGGTGCCGGGCCAAAAGCCGGTGCCGCTGCCGGAGAAGGCGCGCATCTCCGCGCTCACGCCGGAGGCGACGTACCTCGTCGGCTC
This sequence comes from Polyangia bacterium, assembly GCA_039923495.1. Classification (GTDB taxonomy): domain Bacteria; phylum Myxococcota_A; class Polyangia; order Palsa-1104; family Palsa-1104; genus JBDTCO01. Next base: position 17,737 of record JBDTCO010000052.1, on the reverse strand, counting down.
GCTGCTGTCGAAGCCGGTACGGAGCCCGCTCGGCCGCCCTTCGGCTGGCCTGACCGGGACCGAGAACGGCGACACGTGGCTCGGTCTCTACACGCCAGACGTCGTCGTCGCGGTGTGGCTCGGCGCCAAGGACAGCAACACGCCATCGCGTGGCGGTGAGGTCGAGCGCACGGCCATCGCGATCGGGCTCGAGATCGTCCAGTCGGAGCTCAAGGGCAAGAGACCGACCCCGTTCAAGCAGCCCGACCATCTCTTCGTCCGGCGGATCGACGACCACGGCCTCATCGTCGGCCGCGGCATCTCCGGCGGGACGCCCGAGCTCTTCGTCCCCGGCTCGGCTCATCGAGAAGAGACGGAGATCGTGCCCGACGCCGATCCGGGCGCGCGACCGTGACCGAAGGCGAGCTCCTCACGCGGCTGCGCGCGAACCCGATCTTCGCGGACGCCACGGCCGACTCGGTGCGCGTGCTCCTCGCGGAGAGCCGCGTGCACTCGTACGCCGCGGACGAGCTCGTGCTCGAGGAGGGCCAGGATGCGGAGCAGGTGTGGCTCCTGCTGGACGGCGCCGTGCGCGTCTACCACGCGAGCGACACCGGCGAGGAGGTTCTCATCAAGCTGTTTCGCGCGCCGGCGGTGTTCGGTGAGGCCGAGTCGTTCGCAGGCATCCCGTTCGTCGAGAACGTGCGCGCGACCGAGGCGAGCACCGCGCTCGTCGTGCCGCTCGACACGCTCGTCGCGTACCTCGAGCAGAAGCCGCGCGCGGCCATCCGGCTGCTCGCCGACGTTGCGCAGCGCCTCGCCATCTCCGCGTACGACGAGAAGTCGCTCGCGTTCCACCCCATCACGATGCGACTCGCGAACCACCTGCTCGATCTCGCCGACCTCGCGCCCCCGGGCACCGTGCCGCTCATCCGCGCGAGCCAGGAGCAGCTCGCCACTGCGATCGGTGCGACGCGGCGATCGGTCGCCAAGGACATGGGCGCCTGGCAGAACGAAGGGATCCTCGTGCGCGACTCCGACGGCTACCGCGTGCTCGATCTGCCCGCGCTGCGCCGCCATGCGGACGGCGCACGCCTCGCGCTCACGCACCGCGTGTCCGCCCGTACTTTTTTCCGTCAGTAAGCCGTCAACGTGCCACTGCGCACGCAGCTCCCGTTGCTCACGCCGGAGCAAGCCTTGTACGTGCGTGTGATCTGCGCGGAGAGCGACTTGCCGTCGGACGCGGGGGTGAGCGCGGCCGTCCAGATCTCGGAGCAGCCGTAGCTATCGGTCGACATCGTCGTGAGCGTCGAGGTTCCGGAGCACACGAGGGTACCCACGAGGACGATCGAAGGCTCGCCGTAGCCGTAGCCGTTGTCCTGGATCGCCAGGGTCACCTCGGCCGAGTGATCCTGATGCGACTCCACGCTCAAGGACGTGAGGGAGAAGTCTTCGTCGCCGTTGCAGGTCTGCTGGCTCGATCCGTGGTCTGCGTTTTCGTACGTTCCCGAGGGCGCGTTGCAGGCCGTGCAGCTCGATCCCGTGCACTCGCACGCCGAACCGATATCCACGAACGCCGCGTCGCACGCCTGCGTGCAGCCGGCGGACTGAGCGCTCGTGGCCCAGCACGCCGAGTCCTTGCCGTACAGCGGCAGCGCCGCGGCGTACGCCTGCGGCTGCGCAATGAGCAGGCACGCCAGGTACTGATCGCAGCCCCCGTTCTTCGTGTTGCTCGAAGGGCCCTGCGAGGTCGTCACGCCCTTGCAGTACGACGCGGACTGCAGCGACTTGAGCGACGCGTCACACGCGGCCTGGTCGGTCGCACTCGCCAAGGAGCCGCACGAGCCGGCGGATGCCGACGGCAGCGAATCGCAGCACTTCGCCAGCGCCTCGCACGACGACAGCGATGAACGCCCGCCTCCTCCACATGCCGCGGCCAGGAGGGAGAGACAGACGACGAGCACGTTGCGCTTCATGGGTGGGTCTCCTCTACGTCCGCAGCCGGAGTGCCGCGGAACGAGGCGCACCCTAGGTGCGACCCACTTGCCTCGATATGAAACGCTTCACAGGTCGATCTGCCAGCCCAGCTCGATGACGCGCAGAGGTGGGAGCAAGAACGCTTTGTCGGCGGGCGTGGCGTTGCGGAGCAGAAAGGCGAACATCGTCTCGGCGATCACACCCATCTGACCACCGGGACCGGCGATGACGTTCTCGCGGCGGATGAAGTACGTGATGCGCTCCGGGTCGACGGCGATGTTGTTCTGCTTGGCGACGAAGATCAGCGCGGCGGGGACGTCCTGGATCTCCATGAAGCCGAAGTGGAGGCGGACGTAGTGCGCCCCGCTGTCGAGGATGCGCACCTCGCCGCGGTGCTCGTCGTCGAGGTAGGGCGCGGGCTCGGTCACGACGTTGAGCAGCACGATGCGTTCGTGCAGCACGTGGAAGCGCTCCGCGAACTGCACGAGGACGGGTGGCACGACCTGATCCGAGGCGGCGAGCATCACCGCGGTGCCCGGGATCGTGGCGATGACATGGCGGCGCAGCTCGGGGAGCGCGGTGTCGATGGGCGGTGCGCCGTCGAGGACCATCTGGTGGACGATGCGACGGCCGCGCGCCCACAACAGCATCATCCCCGTGAGCAGCGCACCGATGAGCGCAGGCAGCCAGCCCCCGTCGACGAACTTCGTGAGGTTCGCGCCCAGGAACGGGATGTCGAACGCGAGGAAGAACGCGACGAGCGGCACGACGAAGATTGGCCGCCACTTGAGCGAGTAGATCGCGACGACGCCGAACACGATCGACGTGATCGCCATCGTGCCTGTGACCGCGAGGCCGTACGCGGACGCGAGGCGATCGGACGAGCCGAACGTCACGACGATGAGGATGCAGGCGACCGCGAGGAACCAGTTCACCTGCGGCATGTAGATCTGGCCCTCGGTCTGCTCCGACGTGTGGCGCACGCCGAGGCGCGGCATGAAGCCGAGGAGCCCGGCCTGTCGCGTGAGCGAGTACGCGCCGGAGATGAGCGCCTGGGACGCGATGACGGTCGCGAAGCTCGAGAGGATCACGAGCGGCACGAGCAGCGCGCGCGGCGCCATCTCGAAGAACGGGCTCTCGAGCTGCTTGGCGCTCGAGAGCACGAGCGCCGCCTGCCCGAAGTACGAGAGCAGGAGCGCTGGCCACACGAAACAGACCCATGCCAGCCGGATCGGCACGCGACCGAAGTGGCCCATGTCGGCGTAGAGCGCCTCGCCGCCCGTCACGGCGAGCACGACGGCTCCGAGGATGGTGGCGCCGCGGACGCCGTGCATCTGGAAGTAGTGGAGCGCGTGGAGGGGTGAGACGGCCCACAACACGCTCGGGTGGTGTGCGATCTGGATGGCCCCGAGCACGGCGATGGTCACGAACCACACGCTCATGATGGGGCCGAAGAGCTTGCCCACCGTCGCGGTGCCGTGGCTCTGGATGTAGAAGAGCAAGAGCAGGATCGCGCACGTGATCTGGACGGTGTAGGGAGTGAGGCTGGGCGCGGCGAGCTTGAGCCCTTCGACCGCGCTGAGCACCGAGATGGCGGGGGTGATGGCGCCGTCCCCGTAGAGCAGCGCCGCGCCGATGATGACGAGGATCGGGACCCAGCCGAACTTCGACGGCGACATGGGACGGAACTTCGCGGGAACCATGCCGAGCAGCGCGAAGATGCCGCCCTCGCCGTGGTGATCGGCTCGCATGACGAACGCGAGGTACTTCACCGTCACGACGAGCGCGATGCCCCAGAAGATGAGGCTGAGCACGCCGAGGACGTCGGCCCGCGTGGGATCCTGGTGCGTGTGCTCGACGATCGACTGGAGGCAGACCTTCAGCGTGTAGAGCGGGCTCGTGCCGATGTCGCCGAACACGATGCCGACCGCACCCGCTGCGAGCGCGAACGTACCGGCGTGCTGCTCGACCCGCGGAGGAGCCTTCGGAGGCGTCGTGACGGGTGAAGGCACGTCCGGCGAGTGCGTGGGAGGCGTGGACACGGCGGCATCGTATGCCGCCTCATCGACCCGCGCTATCGAAGCCGCGCTACCTCGGCCCCGAAGATCTTCTCGAGGCGCGACAGCAGCTCGTCGTCGGGTGTGACGTTGAACGACGGCGGCAGGAAGCAGTCGGCGTACGAGCGCGCAGGGACGACGACGCGCAGCACGGTCGAGACCGGACCCTTGTGGCGCTCGAGTGTGGCCTTCAGCTGATCGATGCGATCACCCGAGAGCGCGTCGATGGGCAGCGTCAACGTCATCTGCTTGGTCTTCTCGGTGCGGAGGCGCGACAGCGGCATCGCCTCCGACATGTTCAGCTCCTTTGCAGCGCGCGGCGCGTCGTCGGTGTCGTCCATCTGACGGCCGGGCTTGATCTTGCCGACGATGAGCACGGGCTCGTCACTCTTGAGCGCCGCCTCGAACTGCTGGAAGGCCTTGTTGAAGCACGCCACCTTCACCGAGCCGAGCGCGTCCTCGAGGTTGAAGACAGCCATGCGACCGTCGCCACTCTTGAGCGGCCACTCCTTCCAGCCGGAGACGACGCCACCGACCTGCACCTCTTGCCAGTCCTCGAGGTCCTGCACCGAGGCCGTGTTGATCGCGCCGAAGCGCTTGAGGTCCGCGGCGTAGCGATCGAGCGGGTGACCGCTGATGTAGAAGCCCAGCGCCTCCTTCTCGAAGCCGAGGCGCTCCTTTGGTGCCCAGTCGAACACGTCGGGGTACTTGCGCGGCGGTCCACCAGCGAGGCCCACGGTCCCCTTCTCCGCCGGTGGTGAGAGCAGGCCGAACAGCGACGTCTGGCCGCTGAGGCGCTCGCGTTCGGCCTTCTGCGCCTCGTCGACGGCGGAGTCCATCGTCGCCAGCATCGACGCGCGGTTCTGATCGGGGTGCAGCGAGTCGAACGCGCCCGACTTGATGAGCGCCTCGAGGACCTTCTTGTTGACGCGCTTGATGTCGATGCGGTTGCAGACGTCCCACAGATCCTTGAAGCGACCGCCCTTGTCGCGGGCCTCGATGATCGACGCGACCGCGCCCTCGCCGACGCCCTTGACCGCCGAGAGCCCGAAGCGGATGTATTTCGGGTCGCGCTCGGGTGCCTTCTCGCTCACACGCTTCTTGCGCGTGTCGGGCCTGGCGCCCTTGGGCGGCGCGACGCGCTCCTCGCGCACGACGCTGAAATCCATCTCCGACTCGTCGACGTCGGGGCGGCGAACCTCGATGCCGAGGCCACGCACCTCGGCGACGTTCTTCACGACCTTGTCCGTGTCTTCCTTGTCGCAGGTGAGCAGGCCCGCCATGAACTCCTCGGGGAAGTACCGCTTGAGGTAGGCCGTCTGGTACGTCACGAGGCCATACGCGGCCGAGTGCGACTTGTTGAAGCCGTACGCGGCGAACTTCGCCATGAGCTCGAAGACCTCGTCGGCGATGGCCGCGTCGACCTTCAGCTCCTCCGCCCCCTCGAGGAAGCCGGCCTTCTCCTTCTCCATGACCTCCTTCTTCTTCTTGCCCATGGCGCGGCGAAGGAGGTCGGCCTTGCCGAGCGAGTAGCCCGCGAGCGCGCGCGAGATCTGCATGACCTGCTCTTGATAGACGATGACGCCGTACGTGTCCTTGAGGATGGGCTCGAGCGACGGGTGCTGGTACGTCACCTTCGTGCGGCCGTGCTTGCGGTTGATGAAGTCGTCGACCATGCCGCCCTCGAGCGGACCCGGGCGATACAGCGCGCCGGCGGCGATGATGTCCTCGAAGCAGTCGGGCTTGAGCTTCTTCAAGAGCTCCTTGAACCCGGTCGACTCGAGCTGAAACACGCCGGTGGTGTCGCCGGCGGCGATCATGTCGTACACGCTCTTGTCGTCGAGCTTTACCGCCATGATCTCGAAGTCGGGCTTCTCCTTCTTGATGAGGCGCACGGCGATGTCGATGACGGTGAGCGTCTTCAGGCCCAGGAAGTCGAACTTCACGAGGCCTGCCAGCTCGACCTCGTCCTTCGCGAACTGCGAGACGATCTCGCCCTCGGGACCGCGCGAGCACGGCACGTACTCCCACAGCGGCTTCTCGGCGATGACGATGCCGGCGGCATGCATGCCGGCGTGGCGGTTGAGACCCTCGAGCTTCTGCCCGATGTCGATGAGCTCGCGATACGGGCCGGTCTTGTCCTCGTAGAGCTCGCGCAGCTTCGGCTCGGCGTCGAGCGCCTCCTGGATGGTGGGGACCTTGCCCTGCACGGGCTCGGGCACGAGCTTGGCGATCTTGTCGACGTCGCCGAAGGACAGGCCCATCGCGCGGCCGACGTCACGGATGACACCGCGGCTCTTGAGCTGGTGCATCGTGACGATCTGCCCGACGTTGTCCTTGCCGTACTTGTCGATGACGTACTTGATGACCTCGCCTCTGCGGTTCATGCAAAAGTCGATGTCGAAGTCGGGCATCGAGACGCGCTCGGGGTTGAGGAAGCGCTCGAACAGCAGGTTGTACGGGATGGGATCGATATCGGTGATGCGCATCGCGTAGGCCACGATGCTGCCGGCACCCGAGCCACGCCCCGGACCGACGGGCACGCCAGTTTTCTTCGCGTGATTGATGAAGTCCCACACGATGAGGAAGTAGCCGGAGAACCCCATGCCGAAGAGGACCTTGAGCTCGACCTCGAGGCGCTCCTTGTACTGGTCGGCATCGAACTTGAGGCCGAGCGCCGTGAACTCGCGGAAGCGGCGCTCGAGGCCTTCGGTGGCGACGGTGCGCGTGTACTGATCGAGCTCCTCCTTCGTGGCCTTGTCGCCGGCGATGAGCTCGCGCGGCACGGCGTAGGTCGGCAGGTACGTCTCGCCGAGCTTGAGCTCGACGTTGCAGCGCTTCGCGATGGCGACGGTGTTCTCGAGCGCCTCCGGGATGTCGTGGAACGCGCTCTCGAACTCGGACGCGCTCTTGATGTAGTAGCTGTCGACGTCGTGCTTGAGGCGCTTTTCGTCGGTGAGCGTGCGGCCCTGCTGGATGGCCATCAGCACCTCGTGTGCGCGCGCGTCCTCGCGCTTCACGTAGTGGCAGTCGCCGGTGGCGACGAGCGGGATGCCGGTCTCCTTCGAGATGCGACGCAGCTCGCCGTTGAGCACCGCCTGCTCCGGCAGGCCGTTGTCCATGATCTCGAGGAAGAAGTCGCCCTTGCCGAAGATGTCGGCGTACTCCTTCGCCACCTCCTTCGCGGCCTCGTAGCCATTGCGCGACAGCGTCTGCGAGATCTCGCCACCGAGGCACGCCGACAGCCCGATGAGGCCTTCCGATCGCTCGCGGAGCAGCTTCTTGTCGATGCGCGGGTTGTAGTAGAAGCCCTCGAGGAAGCCCTTCGAGTTGAGGTACTGCAGGTTGTGGTACCCGACCTGGTCCTTGGCGAGGAGGATGAGGTGGTAGTTCTTGCGCTCGGTGCGGTCGGTGCGATCGGTGGTGATGTACGTCTCGCAGCCGAAGATGGGCTTTACGCCCTCGGCCTTGGCCCGCTTGTAGAAGTCGACCATGCCGTACATGTTCCCGTGGTCGGTCAGCGCCACCGAGTCCATGCCGTGACCGCGCACGGTCTTGAACAGGTCGGCCAGACGGATCGCACCGTCGAGCAGGCTGTACTGGGAGTGGACGTGCAGGTGCGTGAAGGAGGACATGGCGGGCCTCATGGTCTACCACGCCCAAAGTGTAGGTGGCCGGCTCCACGGCCGTCATTGACCGGGTGTGATGATCTGAATAGGCTGTAATTTTGTGAGGGTCCGATGCAGCGCTGCACTCGCGCTCACCTGCCTGGTGATGGGCGCGTGTGAACGTGGCTCGACGCCTCACGTGGACGGTGGCGTCGGGCGAAAGCTCGTCATCGTGGATGATGCCGCGCAGCTCGGACTCCGCTACGGCGAGGCGGTCCAGCTCGGCGTCCGCTACGTGCTCGATGACGTAGGCCAGGAAGGCGTGCGTGGTTCCGTGCGCTTCTCGTTCTTCGGTGACCCCGGCGGGTCGACGCTCTCCCGCGACACGGTCCAGACGGACAGCACCGGCACCGCCCATGTCACGCTCACCGCGGGCAGCCAGGAAGGTACGAGCTTCAGCGTGCACGCGAGCGCGGCTGGCGCGGCGGACGCCGTCTTCGACGTGAGCGTGTCCAAGCTCCAGTTCGTGAACGTCGACGCCGTCCTCGTCGATCCGCTGCCGAAGCCCGGCACGCGCAGCTTCGCCGCCGCGCTGTTCGCGGGCAAGACGTGCGCGCAGGTGCCGGCGGCGCCGACCCTCGTTGGTGCCTCGCGCACGGTGAGCGCGGCGCCCGCGGCGAGCGCGACGCTCTCGTTCCAAAAGCTCCTGTCCGGCACGTATGCGCTCGTCGGTCGGGTCGAGTCGATGGGCGATCTCGTCGCGTACGGCTGCATCGACCTGCCCGCGGCTGTCGTGCCGCCGGGCACCTTCCTCTCCGTGCCGGTGCCGCTCGTCGCGATCTCCCCGGACCCTCGCGGGTCGTACACCCTCTCGACGTCGCTTGCTGCACCACGCAGCGCGCGCAGTGATTCGCGCTTCGGGCCGGTCGACATCGTCGATCGCTGCCCGGGTCATGTGGCGCAGCTCCTCCTCGACGCCATCACGAGCGAGGCGCCGACCGCGCGGCAGACGCTCCTCGATGCGCAGCGTGGCGCCGCAGCCCCGAGCACGTCCGGCACCTCCACCGTGAGCTGTCGCCCCGCGCTCGTCGGCACCGACGACTCGCTCGACGCCCAGCTCGGCGCGCTCATCGACGCGACCACTGACGGTGCGCAGCGTGCGGCACTCGTCGGCGATCTCGACACGATCCTCGGATCGGGAACGCTCACCTCCACGCTCTCGCTCGCCGCCACGCTCGCGCACGCAGCAGACCCACCGGCCGTCGGCTCGCGCTACGTCGGCACACACACCGCCACCACCGTCGGGTTCTCGCTCGGAACGCCGCACGATCTCGCCGCGCTCGGCGTCCCCGCGCGCTCGGCCAACGGCATCGACGTCACCGCGGCGGCAGGAAGGCTCGGGATCGGCAGGCACGTCCTCGGCCTCGAGCTGCCCGTGCTGTGGGGCGAGACGTTCTCGACCGCCAGCGTGGCCGCGCGCCTGCCTGCGCTCACCGACGCGACGTGGAGCGGCTGGCTGCAGAGCGCTGTCGCTGCGGTCCAGCACGACGGCAAGACCGGCTGCGCTGCGATCACGGCTCTCCTTTGCGAGCAGACGGGCGCGACGGGCTGCGCTGGCACGCTCGATGGTCCCTGCGCAGATGCGGTGACCAGCGTCGGTGATGCGCTCGAGGCCACGTTCGCGGGGGACGCCGGGCTCGCGCTCGTCGGCAGCGCGACGCTCGTCGACAGCAACGGGGATCTCGTGACCGACTCGATCACCGCCGGCGCGTTCACGTCGTCGGGTCCGCTCGACGCCGTGCTCGCCTTCCGCGGCACGAAGGTGAAGTGATGCGCGATCTCGGCGCACGTCCTGCGGCTCGCTCGGCCACCGTGCCGTACTCGGAGAAGCGACGCCACCCGCGCCAGTCGCCGCTCGTGCGCTGCTGGATCGCCGACGGGAAGAGCACGCTGTACGCCCGCCTGCGCGACGTCTCGCTCGGCGGCTTCTGCGTGCATGCGCCCGTGTCGTTCGCGCTGCACAGCGTGCTCGAGGTGGCGCTCGTGGTGACGGGTCTCCACCACGGAGATCCGAACGGTGCCGTGGCCGTGCGCGCGCGCGTTCGCGTGGTGTGGATCGACGCACACGACGGCGATCGTCGGCTCGGCGCGCAGTTCACGGACTTCGTCATCGGCGAGAGTGCGCTGTCGGAGCTCGTGCGCTGATGCTCTCCGCGGACGCACGCGTCCTCCTCGATCGCGCGTGCAACGCGGACGGGCCGCTCGAGCTCGAGGGCACGCCGGCCGAGGCAGACCGCATCGCGACGGTGCTACGCCACGCCAGCGTCGACGAGCTCGGCGAACGTGGGCTGTGGAACGTGCTCTTCGCCGCCGGTGAGCTGTCGCGTCGCGTCGACGTGTACCGCGCGCACGAGCTGTTCCTCGGGGCGACGAGCCTCGTCGAGCGCGCCGGGCAGGAGGCGATCGCCGGTTCACCCCGCGCCGTGACGGTCGAGATGGCCTTCGACTTCTTCTTCGCGCGCGCCCGCCACCCGCTCGTCCCGCTGCGCGCCCGCGACATCGTGGACGCCCTCGCCCGGCTGATCGCGCACGGCACGCGCTCCGCACGACGCGCCGCGATCCACGGGCTCGGCCACCTCATCGAGCACGGTGGGACCCAGGCGTGGGTGCACGACGCGGTCGCGCAGCTCGACGGCCTTGTCGCCGCGGGAGGCGACATCGAGCTCACGCGCTACGCCGAAGAGGCGCGAACCGGGATGCTTCGTTGATCGACGAGCTCGAGCGCGGCACGACCACCGAGCGCGCGCTCGCGTGGTTCGACTCGCTCCCCTCGATGCCTGCGCCATCCATGATCGGACGCTGGCGGGGCTCGGGCCTGCCCACGAGCCACCCGATGGACGGCCTCCTCGAGGAGCTGGGCTGGTACGGCAAGCACTTCGAGAGCGATGAGTCCGTGCACCCGCTGCTGTTCCGCTTCGGCGACACCGTCTCGCCGATCCAGCCCGCGCTCGTGCCGATGAGCCTCGTCGTCCGCCACGCACGCTTGCTGCACGCGCGCGCGATCCCATCGTTGTTCGCGCTCGTCGGCCGCCTCGCGCGCACGCGTCATCCCGCAGCCCGGCTCCGCACGATCGAGCACCGGGGCGTCAGCACCGCGGCGATGATCTACGACCGGCTGCCCATCTGCGACGTCTTCCGCAAGGTCGACGACGACACCGCGCTCGGCCTCATGGACCTGCGCGGGATGGAGCAGCCGTTCTTCTTCGTGCTGCGGCGCGAACGCTAACCGACGATTCTCGGACGCGCCTAGAACTTGAAGGTGACGCCGAGCCTGCCGTAAAGCTGGGGGTCGTGCTTCCACGCGAAGCCGTCGTTGTAGCCGTAGCCACCGTGACCGCTCAGCGAGGCGCGCTCTCCCGTTGGTGCGCCCTCGAAGATGAAGAAGACCGTGGCCACGCGGTGGACGGAGACCTCGATCGCGGCCTGTAGCATGAGGCGGGCGGACACGAAGCGGTCGCGCGTGCCGTGGTGCCAGCGCGCGTCGTAGTTGGTCTGACCCGCGGGCTGCGCGCCGTAGCCGGTGCTGCAGATGTCGGACTCACCGCCGCCGTGGACCGTCGGCGTCGAGGACGTCGGGCAGAGGCGATCGGTCGCGACCTGCAGGTAGGGATTGCCGGTGACGCGGACGATCTCGCCGAAGAGCAGCGAGATGGGCAGGCCCCACTCGAACGTGAAGTCGTTGCGGCCACCGGGGCCACCGCCCCCGCCGAGGTAGAACTGCGTGCCGATCGCGACGGGGCCGGCGCGCAGCAGCTGCGCCTTGGCGTGCACGCCCACCTCGGTGAGGTAGCCATCGGTGCGGACGCCGACGCCAGCGTCGATACCGAACATGCCCTTGCGCCACGCGCCGACGGTGAGGCGCGCCTCTGCGAACGGGATGAAGCCGACGCCGAGATCGAACGTGAAGCGGCCCGGATCGAGCGTGACGGCCGAGAACGACGAGCTCGCGCGGATGCGGCGAATCATGTCCTGCGGGCTGGGGCCCTCGTGGCGCGGCTGCAGATCCGCCGAGAGCACTTTCTGCTCGCCACCACCGAGGTGGAGCTGCTGACGCGCCTCGTGGAAGCCTGGCGCGCGGACCTCGACGAGGTGATCACCGGCGGACACGTTCGGCACGGTGACGGGCGTCGTGCCAGCCGCCTGACCGTCGACGAAGACCTCCGCGCCGGTCACGTTCGCGAGCACCTTCAGGGTACCCGACGATGCGAGATCGGCGGTGAGCGACATCGACTCGCCCGGCTTCAGCTCGACCTCGCGCTTCCACTCCGCGAAGCCCTGCTTGCGCACGACGACGAAGTGCTTCCCCGCCGGGATGTCGCGACGATCCATGGACCCGATGCCCATGGAAGATCCGTCGACGAAGACCTCGGCATCGGGCTCGGGCGTGACGACGCGCAGACGACCGACCGCGTCGAGCGGCGGCGGCAGGTTCGGGTTCGGCGCGGAGGGACCCTGCGGATCCATCTTGATGACGCGCGACTCGCCCTGCGCGATGGTGATCTCCTGCGACTGCCCGGCCATCCCCGGCACGCGCAGCTCGACGATGTGCTGACCCGGGCGCGTGATCTGGATGTCGGTGTTGACCTTGCCCTTCAGCTCGCCGTCGAGGACGACATCGGCATTGGGGACGGAGCTCACGACCCTGAGCGTGCCGCCGAGCTTGTCGGAGAAGCGCGCCTCGACCTTCTGCTGCGCATTGCCGACCACCCGCACGACCTGGCGGAACGGCGGCAGCGGATCCTTGCGGACCTCGACGGTGTGATCGCCCTCGACGAGATCCGCGACGAGGGTCGGCGCGGCGTCGCGGCGCGTGCCATCGACGTAGACGTCCGCGCCGCCGATGTCGGCCGTGACGAGGATGCTGCCCTTCTTCGCCTCGGCGACGAGCTCGATGATCATCGTGCGCGTGTCGCCTTCCTGCGCGTCGATGGTGTCGCGGAAGTCCTTGAAGCCTGGCTTCTTCACCTCGACGACGTGCTTGCCCGCGGGCAGCTCGGCGCGACCCGGCACCGTACCCGCGGCCGTCCCGTCGACGAAGAGCTGGCCGCCCGACGCCGAGTCTCCGCTCGTCGAGCGGATGTCGAGCACGGCCGGACGCACGGCGCGCTCGAGCGTGAAGAGGAACGGCTGCGTGCCGCCGGCGCGCCGCACGTCGACCTGGCGCTCCATCGGCTTGAAGCCGGGGAGCTCGATGATCACCTTGTACGACCCCTTCGGCAGGCGCAGCACCGACGGCGTGTAGCCCTGGATGCCGTATTGCTTGCCCTCGACGTAGATGGCCGCCTGCTGCGGGCTCGAGTCGATGCGCACGCGATACTTCGTACCCGGGCCGAGCGGCAGCGGTTGCGTCTGTGCGTGGGCGGGGAGCGCGCCGAGCAAGCACGCGACGAGGGTGAGGCCGAGCAGGCTTCGCATCGGGGGAGCGTATGCCATCCCCTCGCCCGCAATCAATCGCCTAGCAGAAAGCGCCGCACGAGCGTGACCTGATCCTGCTGTACGAGCGCCGGGGCGTGACCGACCCCTTCGAGCTCGACGAGCCGAGCGCGTGGGCCGCGCACCGCCATCTGCTGGTGCACCTCGCGCGGGAACAGATCGGAGAGCGCGCCGCGGATGGAGAGCGTCTCGCAGTCCATCGCGTCGTAGAACGGCCACAGCTCCATGTCCTCGCCGGTGGCCAGCACGCGGAACGCATCACCGATGCGAGGGTCGTAGTGGAGCGTGAAGGCCCGTCCCTTCGCATCGGGCTCACGCTCGACCACGAGCGGCGCCGACAGCGCGCGCCACTGCGCCGGCGAGTGGGGACCGAACGGCGCGCTGACGGTCGACACATAGGCCACGCCCTCCTCCCGGGACGTGAAGCGGGGCAAGATTCCGAGGTACCCCGCGATGCGTCGCAGCGCCAGGCCGCGCACGACGGGACCGATGTCGTTGAGCACGAGCTTGCGGAACGGCTTGTTGCCTAGGGACCACAGCCCCATCGCGATGAGGCCCCCCATGCTCGTGCCGACCCAGTCGACCTGGGCCACCCCGAGGCTCTCCATCAGGCGCGCACAGTCGGCGACGTACTGGGGCACGACGTAGTGGTTGAACGCGTCCGGCACGTTCGCGAGCCAGTCGCTCTGGCCACGGCCGACGATGTCGGGACACACGACGCGGAACTCGTCGGACAGTGCACGCGCCAGCACATCGAAGTCGCGCCCGAGGCGAGAGACGCCGTGCACGCACACGACGACGCGCGGGTTGTCGCGATCGCCCCACTCGGTGAACGCCATCCGGTGGGCGCCGAGCGGCGACTCGCACTGGATGGAGCCTGCGCGGGGCTGTGTCATGATGCGCGACCCGACTTCCGGATCGATGGAGCGTTGATGTCACTCGCGGGCAAGCTGGCACTCCTCACGGGTTCGACCTCTAGGATTGGCCTCGGCATCGCGGACGCGCTCGCCGGCGCAGGTGCCAACCTACTCCTCAACGGCTTCGGCGACGAGGACGCGATCGGCACGCTGCGCGCAACGCTCGCCGTCAAGCACGGGGTGACGGTCGGGCCACCACGGCGCGGACCTCGGCAGGCCCGGCAGCAGATCGAGGCGCGCGCCGCGAACGAGGGCAAGCCGGTCGAGCAGGCCAAGCACGACCTCCTCGCCGAGAAGCAGCCATCGCTGGAGTTCGTCACGACAGAGCAGCTAGGCGCGCTCGCGGTCTTTCTGTGGTCGGACGCGGCGCAGCAGATCCGCGGCGCGGCGTACAGCGTGGATGGTGGCTGGGTGGCGCAGTAGCCCCGTGCACGCGCGCTCCCTGCTCGTTGCTGCCATCTGCATCTTCGCGATCGCGTACCGCTACTACGCGGCGTTCATCGCGACCAAGGTCCTCGCGCTCGACGACGCGCGCATCACGCCCGCGCATCGCCTCGCCGACGGACAGAACTACCAGCCCACCAACCGCTGGGTCGTCTTTGGTCACCACTTCGCCGCGATCACGGGGGCAGGCCCGCTCGTCGGCCCGACGCTCGCCGTGCAGTTCGGCTGGCTCCCCGGCTACCTGTGGATCCTCGTCGGCGTGGTGCTCGGTGGCGCGGTGCACGACTTCGTGGTGCTGGTGGGCTCCATCCGTCACGACGGCAAGTCGCTCGCGCACATCGCCCGCATAGAGCTGAGCCGCCGCGCCGGCATCGTCGCCACTGTCGCCATCCTCTTCATCCTCGTGCTCGCGATCGCGGTCATGGGCAAGGTGGTCGTGAGCGCGCTCGCCGAGAGCGCGTGGGGCACGTTCACCATCGGCGCCACGATCCCCATCGCGCTCGTGATGGGCCTCTTCATGCGCGGTCGCGGCCACCGCGTCACGGGGCCGACGATCTTCGGTGTGGTCGCGCTGCTCGCTGCCGTCGTCGGGGGCAAGGCGATCGCGGGCTCCTCGCTCGGCCCGGCGTTCCTGCTCTCGGAGCACAAGCTGACCATCGCGATCGTCGCGTACGGCTTCTTCGCGAGCGTGCTGCCCGTCTGGCTGCTGCTGACGCCGCGCGACTACCTGTCGTCGTACATGAAGATAGGCACCATCGGTGCGCTCATCATCGGCGTGCTCGTCGTCGATCCGGAGCTGCGCGTGCCGGCGATCTCGCGCTTCGTGCACGGTGGGCCCGTGGTGCCCGGCAGCCTGTGGCCGTTCCTCTTCATCACGATCGCGTGCGGCGCGATCTCCGGCTTCCATGGCCTCGTCGCGTCCGGCACCACGAGCAAGCTCCTCGACAAGGAGTCCGACGCGCGCCCCATCGCGTACGGCGCGATGCTCGTCGAGGCGATCGTCGGCATCGTCGCGCTCGTCGCTGCAGCATCGCTCTCGCAGGGCGACTACTTCGCCATCAACACCGCGCCCGACCGGTTCGCGCAGCTCGGCCTCAGCATGGAGCACCTGCCCGAGCTCTCGGCTCAGATCGGCGAGCGCCTCACCGGTCGTGCGGGCGGCGCGGTCTCGCTCGCGGTCGGCATGAGCCAGATCTTCGTCGGCCTGCCCGGCCTGCGTCACCTCGTCGCGTACTGGTACCACTTCGCGATCATGTTCGAGGCGCTGTTCATCCTCACGACGGTGGACGCCGGCACGCGCGTCGCTCGCTTCCTCGTTCAGGAGCAGCTCGGCTACGTGAGCCCGCGCCTCGGTCGCACCGACTGGCTGCCGGGCGCGCTGTTCTCGACCGCGCTCGTGTGCGCGAGCTGGGGCTACCTCGTGTGGACGGGGCAGATCACGTTGCTCTGGCCGCTGCTCGGCATCGCGAACCAGCTGCTCGCGTGCATCGCGCTGTGCGCCGTGACGGGTATGCTCGTGAACCAGGGCAAGGCGCGCTACACGTGGCTGACGCTCGGGCCGCTCGTCTTCGTTGGTGCAGCCACGGAGACCGCGGGCTTCCAGCTCATCACCGGCCATTTCCTCCCGACGCTCATCCGCTCGGGCGTACCGAAGCTCGTGTTCCAGGGATGGCTCCTGTCGACGGTGTGTACAGTCGCGATGGTCGCGTTGCTGATGGTGCTCTTCGAGCTGCAGCTGGCGTGGCGCCGTCGTAACAGGCTAGACCACGTCGCATGAGACGCCTGCTGCTGCTCGCCCTCGTCTCCGCGTGCGCGCCATCCAACAGTGGCGGCACGGTCTCGCGCGGAGATGGCGGTGGAAGGAGAGGCGATGCGGGTGCGCAGGACCTCGCGACGGTCGATCTCGCGACCGTCGATCTCGCGAACGTGGACCTCGCCGGCTCGCCCTGTCCGATAGGATCGTCGCTGGTGACCAGGCGCACGTGCGTCGCGACCGCGAGCGCCGCGCCGTCGACACTGAAGAGCGAGTGCCTGGCCGCGACCCGCGGCGACACCATCGATGCGCCCGCCGCAGAGGGCCAGCTGCCGTGCTTGCCCACGCGCGTGTGCCGCCCCGATGACGCCCCGACCCTGATCTTCTCGGACGAGCCGGAGTCCCCCGCGACGAGCGGCGTGCTCTACGCAGCGTCGGTGAACGCCGGCCGGTATCGCGTGTACGTCTACCACACGAACGGCGCCGCCTCGGGCACGCGGAAGTTCTCGCTCGTTGCGCTCGCACCGGGGCAGAGCGACGTCACGATGACCTTCGGCGCGCGCGGCGTCGCAGGACCCTCGACCACCTACATCGCCACGGGACGCGCGGCGGCGAGCGCCTGGCTCACGTCGAGCACCGGCTCGATGCTCACCGTACCCTCCGGCCAGCGCGTCGTCGTGGATCAGGGTCTCGACGCCCTGCGGCCGGCGCCTGGCGAGCTCGTGGTCGCGCAGCTCGACTTCTCCATCGACGGGCCGCTCAAGCTCTCGGTCGTCACCGTCGACGCCAGCACCGACGCGGCGCAGGCCACTGCGGGCCTCTCGCTCCTCCCGAACGACGGTGCACACCAGCGCGGCACGTTCCCCGGCGCTGACTTCCTGCTCGTCCCCGACACCGACGATGGAACCTGGCCGAGCGATGGCATGCGACACCTCCGCCTCGGCTCGGGCGACACCGACCCGGAGCTCGTCGGCATCGACGCCGTCGATGGCAACACGGCCGTCGCGCTGCTCGGCAACTACGGCGTGCGGTACCGCGTCGCCGTGGCGGGGGGACCGTTCCTGTTCGCGCTCTCGCCACGCGGCGGGGCCTGGGGAGGCGCCGCGCGCGTACCCCCGGGCCTCGACTCCAGCGCGACGGTGCCGCTGCTCCCGGGCAATGGCTCCAGCATCGCGAGCACGTCGAGCATGACGGTGCTCGGCCGCTGGGGCACAGCGACATCGTCGGTGCTCGACCTCTTCTCCGCGGGCGGCTCCAACCTCCCCGTCGATCTGGTGTCCGTTCCGCTGCAGTGAACGATTCGCGCGTTTTTCAGCGACACGTTCGCGTTTCCGGCTGTCAGTACTTGGCGAAGAGAGTTGAAAAACGAGACGTGGCGTTTACTTTGAATATCGATGTCGACCGAAGCTGAAAAGATTCCAGCACGCCCCGGTGAGAGTCGCCCGCGTGGCCGCCCGCGATCCGAGCGCTGCCGCCTCGCCGTGCGCGAGGCGACCGTGGAGCTGCTCG
>JBDTCO010000051.1:0-10357 GCA_039923495.1 Polyangia bacterium | reverse complement strand
CCTCCGCGAGGCGTCCCCCATGGACGCCCGCGGCCTCGAGCCATGGGTTCTCATGGTCGCGTGCCTCACACGCGACCGGCTCAGTCGCAGAAGCCGTTGCTGTTGCACGACAGGCTGCAGCAGTCGCTCGACGTGCTGCAGGAGTTGCCGGATTTCTCGCAGCAGACGTTGCCGAAGCCCGTGACGAAGTTGCACGTCAGGCTGTAGTCGCTGCAGCAGTACGAGTCGTTCACGCACGGGTCGAGCGCGCTGGTGCTGCAGCAGGCTCCGTTCTCGCAGTCGGTGCCGTTGCCGGGGCTCACGCAGTCGGTGACGACGTTGCAGGAGCCGCCGAGGCCACTGACCGAGTTGCTCGCGCAGGTGCCGTTCACGCAGTTGTGGTCGACGGTGCACTCGACCGAGTCGAGGCAGCTCTGGCCAGGCTGGCGCGGCGTGCACTTGCCGTTACTTCCGCAGACCATGCGGCCGCAGCAGTCCTTGCTCGAGGTGCACATGACCGACGCGCCCTCGCAGCACGTGTCGTTGCCGGTGGAGGCGAGCGCGCGGCACACGCCGTCACAGCACTCCGAGTCGGAGTTGCATGTGCCGCCGATGGGCGTGAGCGTGCCGCACTGGAGCGCGCCGCCGCCGCAGACACCGGTCGCGGCGTCGCAGTCTGCGCGCGCGCAGTCGGAGTTCGAGAGGCAGTAGTCGCCATCGGCGTTGGCGGTGCACTTCGTGTTGACGCAGCGGAGGTAGCCGCAGCAGTCGAAGTCACCGTCGGGGCAGGCAGTGCCGGCGCCGACGCAGCACGTGTTCTTGTTGGGCGTGCCCGCGGGCTCGACCGTGAGCGAGCACGTGTAGCCAGTGCAGCAGGTGGCCGAGGTGGTGCAGTCGCCTTCGAGGGGCGTGCAGGTCTTCGGCGTCTGGCAGGTGCCGTTCTCGGCGCACTGCAGGCCGCCCGTGCAGGCGTTGCCGGCGCAGCACATCGCGTTGACCGTGTTGCACGACGACGGCGCCAGGCACGTGCCACCGACGCAGTTCAGGCCGGTGTTGCACTTCGAGCCGATGTTGCACGGGTTGTTGAGCGTGCCCGGTGTGCCCGAGCCGGTGCACTTGCCGTTCGTGCACGAGTCGGTCGCGACGTTGCACTTGTTGCCGGGGCAGCAGCCCGCGCCCGTGGCGCCGCAGGCCGTCGCGCACAGCTTGTTGCTGCCGCACGAGAGGCCGGGGTTGCACGCCGCCTGCGTCACGCAGCAGGCGTGTCCGTTGGTGCCGCACGCGGCGCACGTGCCTGCCTGCGAGCACTCGAAGCCGGAGGAGCAGTCCGTCGACGCGCTGCACGGATCCCCGGCGCCGCCACCGGACGCCGTCTTGTCGCAGATGCCGTCCACGCAGCTGAGGCCGCTGCAGCACTCGGACTGGGTCTGGCAGGCCGACGAGATGCCGACGCAGCACAGGTGCGTGTCCGACGCGCATGCGAAGCCGGCGCAGCACTCCTTGCCGTCCGTGCAGGCGTAGCCGCCGCCACCACAGCAGACGCCCTTGGCAGAGCACGTGAGGCCCGCCGTCTCGCAGGTCTGCCCCTCGCAGCACGGCTCCGCCGCTTTGCAGCTGCCGGCGCCGATGCCGGAGAGATCGAGCGCTCCGTTCGAGGTGTGACCGCCGTCTTGCTTCGTCTGCGAGAACGTGGGCGGAGCGGCGGGACAGCCCGCGAGCAGCATGGCCATCACGAGGACTGGAACGGCAAGCAGGCTCTTCATCAGTGACCTCGTCGTGATCGGGAACGCGGCGAAAATAGAACGTACGATGGACCGGGTGTCACCGTCTGCGCTCAGTGTCACACGGACGCGGGGGGCGTTGCCATCGCTCGACGCGCCTGACGCTTGCGGGCGAGCTTGCGCCACGGCCTCTCACCGGCGGGCAGCGTGATGCCGGGGGTACACACCGCGGTGAGCAGCGGCAGCACGGGCAGGTCGTCGCTGGCGATGGGCTCGGCGAGATCGTCGATGCGCGAGTCGCGGACGAAGGCGGCCTCGGCCTCGGGGGAGAAGTCGCCCGCCTCGAAGTAGTCCGTGGCGAGGTGCGTGAGCGTCGACAGCTTGCGCTCGGCACCCTCGTAGAACGCCCAGAAGTCGAAGACGTCGTTCTGGAAGTAGCGGGCCTTCAACGACGCGTCGTGGCGCACGATCTGCGAGTTCTTGGCGGCGAGCGGCGAGCCGACGAGCAGGCCGAAGTGCCGGAAGCTGCGCACCCAGTTCTGCCACTTGTGGGCCTGGGGCGCGTCTCCGTACGCGCCTCGATACGCCTCGCGGATGAAGTCGACGAGCGCGGGCTCGACCTTGGCCCACAGCGCGCCGCCCTGCTTTGTGACCTGGGTCCAGCGACGGAACTCGGCCGTGCCCACGGGATCGTCCCCGTGGCGCTCCACGTGGAAGAAGAGCGCGTGGTACTTCTCGGTGACGCGGTGGTGCATCGACTCGTGACCGCCGAGCTCGCGGGCGTCGCGGCGAGCGCAGTAGTTCACGAGCGGGTGGAACGCGAGGTCGAGCGCGCAGTGCGACACGAGGCCCCCGACGAGCGCGAGGCGCTCGTCGTTGGTGAGGCCCGGCGCCTGCTTGGCGGCGCGGATGTAGGAGGCGACGAAGCGTGCCGGATCCACGGAGTGCATGCGATACGCCCACGGCTCGTCGACGGCAGGAGAGCCGAGGCCATAGCGGATCGCCTCGACCATCATGTTCCCGTAGTAGGGGAGGTCGTGGATGATGGAGCCGAGCCTCACGTACGTGGGCTCGTTGCGGCAGGCGTCGCGCATCCGTGTGGGAACGCGCGGATCGCCCTCGATCGAGAGTCCGAAGCTGAGGTGGAACTGGGGAGCGGGCATCGGCTGCTGCCATACCACATCCGGGGTTTTTTGGCCGGTTTGGCCTGTGCGCCCGGTTACGACTTCTCGTGGTGCTCCGCCTGCTTCTCGTACATCGCGCGGAGCTGCAGGCGCTCGCCCAGCCAGCCGATGAGCCGGGGCGAAACCGCGTTGATGGCCGCGAGCAGGCGCGCCGGGGTCGGGGTCACGAAGCGCTCGGGCTCGTCGTGAAGGATGGTTCGCACGACCGCCTCGCCCACCTCCTCGGGAGGCGAGGAGCCCACGAGCGCGGGCGGCTTGCCCCCCGTGCGCGCCGCGCGGTCCGCGTACATGCCCTCGCCACGGATGAAGCCCGGGCACACCGCCGAGGCCGAGACGCCCGTCCCCGCATAGCTCGCGCGCAGCGACTGCGTGAACGCGATGAGGCCCGCCTTGGTGACCGCGTACGTCTCGGCGAGCGGTGGTCCCGTCTTTCCCGCGAGCGACGCGATATTCACGATGTGCCCGTGCTTGCGCTCGACCATGCCGGGCACGAGGAGGCGCGTCAGCACGAGCGCGGACGTGAGGTTCACGTCGAGGATCTTGAGCAGCTCGGGCACCGGTATCTCGTGGAAGTACGAGATCGTCTCGATGCCCGCGTTGTTCACGAGCACGTCGATGGGCGGTAGCTCGGCCACGAGCGCCTCGATCGCCGCGCGATCCGTGATGTCGATCGCATGGATGTGCACGGTGCTGCCGCTCAGCTCGGCGGCGACGCTCTGCAGGTCCTCCTTCGAGCGCGCGAGCAGGTGCAGCACCGCGCCGCGCCCGGCAAGCGACCGCGCGATGTGGCGGCCGAGGCCGCGAGATGCGCCCGTGACGAGACAGCGTGCGCCGTTCAACGAGAAGGTCATGGCACCGACCGTACCATCGCGTCGTTCTTCTAATGAAAGTCCCGGCTCGCGCCGCCCTCGACCGGCACGCCGACATCGGGTCGCCACAGCGACTCGGCCACGAGGTTCACGATGCCGCTCTCGATCTGCAACCGCCCCGAGACGCCGAGGAACGACTCGCGCTTGGCGGTGGTGGCGAAGCGCTCGAAGACCTGGCGCCAGATGACGACGTTCACGAGGCCGGTCTCGTCCTCGAGCGACATGAACGTGACGCCCGAGGCCGTCGCGGGCCGCTGCCGGCAGATCACGAGGCCCGCGTAGCGGATGCGCTGGCCGTTGCGGAGCGTGAGCACCGTCGCTGCATCGGGCAGGCCCTGCGCGCGCAGCTGCGGGCGGAGCGGATCGAGGGGATGTCCCCGGGTGCTGTGGCGCGTGCGGCGGTAGTCCCACGTGATCGTGTCGAAGCGCGAGAGCCTGACGAGCTGCGGGAGCGAGCGCTCCTCGACGGCCATCGGCACGGGTGCGCTCCTGTGGAGCGCGCGCGTCTGCCACAGCGCCGTGCGACGGTCGATGCGCAGCGACTCGAACGCGCCGGCCTCGGCGAGCGCGTTCATCGCGCCCGTGTCGAGCCGCGCGCGGGCGGCCACCTCGTCGATGCTCGTGAACGGACGCGCGCGCATCAGCGCCTTGCCGTCGAGCTGCTGGAGTGACTTCACGTAGCGCGTGCCCATGCGCAGCGCACCGTCCTCGATGGTGCAGTCCCAGTCGGAGACGTTCACGTCGATGGGCAGCACGCGCACGCCGTGACGACGCGCGTCCTCGACGATGGTCGACGGGGTGTAGAACCCCATCGGCTGCGAGTTGAGGAGCCCGCACGTGAACACGACCGGGTGGTGCGCGCGCAGGTATGCACCCGCATAACAGATGAGCGCGAAGCTCGCGGCATGGCTCTCGGGAAAGCCGTACTCGCCGAAGCCGCAGATCTGCTTGTAGACGTTCTCGGCGAACTCGGCCGTGATGCCCTTTTGCATCATGCGCGAGACGAGCCGCTCGCGGTGCTGCTCGATCCTGCCGCCCCGTCGCCACGCGGCCATGTCGCGGCGGAGCTGATCGGCCTCGCCGGGCGTGTAGTCCGCCGCGATCATCGCGACGCGCATCACCTGCTCCTGGAACAGGGGCACGCCGAGGGTCTTCTCGAGGACCGGCCTCAGGAGCTCGTGCGGGTAGGTGACCTCCTCCTCGCCATGCTTGCGACGCAGGTAGGGATGCACCATGCCGCCCGTGATGGGCCCGGGGCGCACGATGCTCACCTCGATGACGAGGTCGTAGAGCTTCTCCGGTCGCAGGCGCGGCAGCATGTTCATCTGTGCGCGGCTCTCGATCTGGAAGACACCGACGGTGTCGCCGCGGCAGATGAGCTCGTAGGTCTTCTTGTCGTCCTGCGGGATGGTGGCGAGGCTGAGGTTCACGCCCTGCGCCGCCAGCATGCCGAAGGATTTGTGCAGGTGCGTCAAAGCTCCGAGCGCGAGCAGGTCCACCTTGAAGAGCCCGAGCGCCTCGACGTCGTCCTTGTCCCACTGGATGACGGTGCGATTCTCCATGGTCGCGTTCTCGATGGGCACCATGGTGAACACCGGGTCGTGCCCGAGCAGGAAGCCGCCCGGGTGGATGGAGAGGTGCCGCGGAAAGCCGAGCAGCGCCTCGGACCACTCGAGCAGCTGCCTGGTGACCGGCGCGTCGGGATCGAGCCCGGCCTGGCGCGCGATGTCGATGGTGGCCCCGTCGTAGTGGGTGAGCAGTTTTGCGAGGCGATCGAGCGTCGTCTCGTCGATCCCGAGCACGCGGCCCACGTCGCGCAGCGCCGAGCGCGGTCGGTAGCGGATGACGTTGGCGACCATGGCCGCGTGATCGCGCCCGTACTTCTTGTAGACGTGCTGGATCACCTCTTCGCGGCGCTCGTGCTCGATGTCGAGATCGATGTCCGGTGGCTCCGCGCGCTCGCGCGAGATGAAGCGCTCGAAGAGGAACCCCATCTTCACGGGATCGACGGCGGTGATGCCGAGGCAGTAGCAGACCACCGAGTTGGCCGCCGAGCCGCGGCCCTGACACAGGATGTTCTCGCGCCTGCAGAACTGGACGACCTCCCACATCGTGAGGAAGTAGCCGCAGTAGTCGAGCTCGTCGATGAGCCCGAGCTCCTTGTCGAGGAGCGTCGTCACGGCCTCGGGCAGCGCCTCGATGGAGTCCACGTCGTAGCGACCGAGCGCGCCCTCGAACGTCTCCCTGCGCAGGTGCTGCGACGAGGTCAGGCCGTCGGGCAGCTTCTCCGACGGGTAGCGATAGCGCAGCTGATCGAGCGAGAACGTGCAGCGCGCCGCGAGCTTCTGTGTGCGCTCGACCGCGGCGGGATCGTCCGCGAACAGCGCCGCGAACGCGGCTGTGCTCTTGAGCACGTGCTCGTCGTTGGGACGGATGAGCCGACCCGCCTCCACGAGCTTCACCTGGTGACGGATGCACGTCATGAGGTCCTGCAGTGGCCGCCTGGCAGGGGAGTGGTACAGCACCTCGCTGCCCGCAGCGACGGGGATGCCGTGCCGTGCCGCGAGCGCCCTGATGCGCGCCTCGGCGGCCACCTCCTCCGGGCGACGGTGCCTCGTGACGAGCGCGTACAGTCGATCGTCGTAGACGTCGCGCAGCTTCGCGAGCAGAGAGTCGGGCGCGACGCGATCCTCGATGGGCACGTCGCCCTCGACGGGCTCGCCCGCGAACAGGGCGAGCAGGCCTGCGTGGTGCTTCAGGACGTCGTCGGCGTGGAGCAGGCACGAGCCCTTGTCGACGCGGCGCCGTCCCACCGACAGCAGCTCGCACAGGCTCGCCCAGCCGCGTCGATCCTGCGCGAGCAGCACGAGCCGCTGCGACTCGAGCGTGATCTCCGCGCCGAGGAGCAGGTGGATCCCCAGCTCCTTCGCCTTTTGATGCGCGCGCACCACGCCGTACACGCCCGCGCGATCCGTGATGGCCAGCGTCCGCAGCCCGAGGTGGTGCGCCTCTTCCACGAGCTCTTCGGGCTGGCTCGCACCCTCGAGGAAGGAGCCGTTGCTCTTCACCCACAGCGGCACGTACGGAGCCTGGCTCATGCGACCTCGCCGTGCAGGTACCAGCGCTTGCGACGGTGATCGAAGTAGATCCAGCAGAGATCACCATGTGACAGCGACGCGAAGTAGTAGTCGCGGCGCACCTCGGTCGTGTTCCACCAGCCACCCGACACGCAGAACGGACCGGTGAGCTTCTCGACGGGGCCGTGGGCAAGGCCGCGCAGCATCCAGCCATCGGGCTCGTGACGGGGACGCGGCGGCAGCGCCTCGGGCCTGGTGCTCATGCGGCGCACCGTCGGTGGTGACAGCACCCGCTTCGGATGGGGATCGACGATGCGATCGAGCGGGGCCCACGAGAAGGCCGCCTCGGGGAGGTGTCCTTCTCGCAGCCGGGCCGTCACCACCGCGCGATCACCGAGCGAGGCCCGCAGGCGCGCGAGCGCACGATCCCCCGCGGGCCGATCGCGACGCTCCGTGCCCTTCGCCTCGAAGAAGAGCGCGAGCTGCTCGCGTGTGGCCTTCTGGCCGAGTACGCGCAGCTCGATGGATGTTGCACCTGCATCAAAGGGCGCGCTCTCGAGGCGCAGTCGCACGAGCCCGTGGAGCTGCGGCGAATCGAGCGTGGCCACGGCCGGGCGCAGCGTCTCGGTGCGCGGCGCGGCTCGCTCGAGGGTGAACACGAGCGTGAGCTCGAGCAGCGCCTGTCCGCGCGAGGCGAGCCGCGCGAGCAGTGGATCGAGGAGCTGCTTCACGAAGAAGCCGAGCGCCTCGCGATCGGCCACCGCGTCGTCGAAGTCGAGGCGTTTCTCGAAACGCTCCTCGGGGCGTGCCGGCGTGAGCGGCTCGTCGAGCGTGCCGCTCGCCTGCTGGTGGAGGTGGTGCACGCTGGCTCCGAAGCGCCGACGCAGCCCCGCGGCCGGCAGGTTCGCGAGCTGTCCGACGGTGTCGACGCCGAGCTGGGTCAGGGCCTCGCGCGACGCGGGATCGAGGCTCGTGCGATGCAGCGGTACGCGCGCGGTCGCACGGCGCTCGTCGTCGAGGCTCTGCCACACGACGAGATCTCGGCCGGCCCGGGCGCGCGCGGTGACGTAGCTGCCGAAGCGCGTGTAGCCCACGGCCATCCCGGAGCGGAGCTGCACCCCTCCGAGCGCCTCGCGCACGGCCTCGCCCCACGCCGCCAGCGATGGGTAGAGCAGCGACAGACCCTCGGCGTCCAGCCAGAACAGCCCCGGATCGGCGTCGAGCGGGCTCGGCTCCACGGTCGGAGAGAAGCGCCGCAAAAGCTCGGTCAGCTCGCCGATGGCCAGGGCGAGCATGCTCTCGGGCACGACGGTGGCGCGCAGATCGGCGTCGAGCGAGAGCCCCGCCGCATAGCGCAGGCCCGGCAGGACGCCGACCTTGCGCGCCTGCTCGTTGGCCCACAGCACGAGGCCGCGCGGGCTGTCGCGATCGATGACGACGACGGCGCGGCCTCGCCACTCGGGGTGCGCCCGACGGACGAGCTGCAGCGGAAACGCGGGTACGTCGATGCAGGCGATGCGCGTCGTGGCCATCAGCGCAGCCCCGGGGGGAGAGAGCGCACGAGCTCGGCGCTCCAGCCGGGCGCGCGGCGCTTGTCCTTCATCACGTCGAGCGTGATGCGGCAGCGCGTGAGGTCGGGGTGGGTCGTGCGGCGGGCGACGGCGCGCAGCGAGACGAGCGAGCCGATGGTGCCGTCGGCGGCCTCGTCGGTGACGAACACGAGCGCGCTGTGGTGCTTCTGCACCAAACCATGGAGGCGCGTGAGCAGCGCGGGCGAGACACGACCCGTGGCGCCGACGAGGTCGACGACGACGAGCGCGAACGCACCGGAGCGCAGCAGCTCGTCGGCCGCGCGCGCGCGTGCGGCGAGATCTTCGGTGAGGACGATGGGTAGCGCGGCGAGGTCGACCCCGCCGGCAAATGCGTCGGGTGGATAGAACGTGGCGCCTGGACCGCAGACGTACGCGGCCACCTCGCCTCGCTGCTGGACCTCGGTGACGAGCGAGAACACCCACGACAGCGCACCGCCGGCGTGGCGTAGCTCGGTGAGCCGCCCGCTCAGCTCGTCGAGGCAGAAGCGCGGCTCGTCGGTTTGCGCGAGCTCGGGCAGTCGGACGAGCGCGTTCGCGAGCCGTGCTTCGAAGTGGAGCGGGGGGACCATCGGGGTACTGAACATTTATTCAGATAGCACCGGCAAAGTCGAGGCTCCCGCCGTGCACATGGGTTTGGCGCGTTCTCGATGCCGCCACGAGCAGCGCGGTTGAACCACGAGCGAGGGGCGTGTAGAAACACCCGAGCTGTCGGCATCGGAATTCAACTGCGCGTAGAACATCGCCGGAGATGCTGCGAATGGCCCCTTCCCTCGAAGTCTTCGTTCCCGATGCGCTGTGGCTGCGGGAGTACTTCGTGCGACTGGGGGGCGCCCGGTTCAACGCGCGCATGACCGTGATCAAGCTCCGGAGCGGCGAGCTTCTCGTCCACTCCCCTTGCGCCTTCGACGGTCCGCTCACCGCGGAGGTCGCCGCGCTGGGTCGGGTTGCGGCGATCATCGCCCCGGGCAACCTCCACTGGCTGCACGTTCGCTCGTGCCAGCAAGCGTTCCCCGACGCGGCAACCTATATTTGCCCCGGGGTCGAGCAGCGGGCCAAGGGTCTCCCCTTCGACTTCGTCCTCGGTGACGATGCCCCGCCGCTGTGGGCCGACGAGCTGTCGCAAGTCGCGTTGCAGGGGACGCGCATCATGCGCGAGGTCGCCTTCCTTCACCGCGCCAGCCGCACCCTCATCCTCACCGACCTCGTCGAGAACTTCACGCCAGCCACGGCCGGTACCAGCTTGTTCCTCCGCATCGTCTTTCGGGCGCTCGGCATGTGGAACCGACCCAGCCCGGCACCCGAGTACCGGTTCGCCTGGGGCGACAAGGCACGAGTGCGCGAGGGCATGGAGCGCATCCTCACGTGGGACTTCGAGCGTGTCATCCTCTCGCACGGCGACCTCATCGCGCGCGACGCCAGGCAGATCGTCGCTCAGGCCTGGCAGAAGATCCTCGGCTGAGGCGCCGCTGAGTCGTCGGTGGGTAGCTTGTTGCAATCGCAATCATGGTGCTCGACGCGCTTCGTGGTGCTCACCGGACGCCTCGTGCTCGTGACCGATCGGATGTCGCGCGCTTTCGCGAGATGAGGCATTGAAGAGCCTGTGCTCCTCCTCGCGATCATCGTCGTCAGCCTCGCGCTGATGCTCGCGCGGCCGCTCGACGTGCCCGAGGGCTACTGGGTCGCGGGCGGTGCGCTGCTGCTCGTCGCGCTGGGGCTGGTGCCGTGGCGGAGCGCTGTGCATGCGGTCGGAGATGGCGTCGATGTGTACCTGTTCCTCGTCGGCATGATGCTGCTGTCCGAGCTCGCGCGCGTGCACGGGCTCTTCGACTGGCTCGCGTCGTGGGCGATGGCGCACGCGCGCGGCTCGAGCACGCGGCTGTTCGCGCTGCTGTATGCGGTCGGCGTCCTCGTGACGGTCTTCCTGTCCAACGACGC
>JBDTCO010000050.1:0-5144 GCA_039923495.1 Polyangia bacterium | reverse complement strand
GCGTGAACGTCGCCGAGTTGTGCGGGGCGACGTTCACGCGACGAGGTACCGAGGCCACTCACGGTGCCACTCTCGAAGACGCACGCTGTCGTGCGTCGAGGTGGCAGGAGAGCTAGCTCTTGGCCGGGATACCGGCGTCTTCCATCGAGGGCAGATCCTCGAGGTTCGGCTGCACGACGATCTCGATGCGGCGGTTCTGCTTGCGGCCTTCTTCAGTTTCGTTGGTCGCGACGGGCAGCTCGTCCGCGTAGCCCGCGGCCGACAGACGCTTGGCGTCCATGCCGTTGGCGGACATGAACTTCACGACCTCGACGGCGCGCTGGGCCGAGAGCTCCCAGTTCGACTTGAACTTGCCGCCCTTGATCGGGACGTTGTCCGTGTGCCCGGTGACCTGGAACTTGCGGCCCTCGACGCCGGCGAGGATCTTCGCGACCTCGGCGATCGCTTCCTTGCCGGCCGCCTTGAGGTCCGTCTTGCCCGGATCGAAGAGGATGTTGTCCGGCAGCTTGACGAGCATGAGGCCGTCGCGAATCTCGACCTGCAGCTTGCCGGCCTCGATCATCGACTTGAACTTCGAGTACAGCGCACGGAACTGCGCTGCGCGGCGCTCGGCAATCTCTTGCGCGCGCTTCATCTCTTCCATGCGCTTGTGAGCCGCGTCGAGGTCCGCCGTGGTCGTGGCGTCCTTCTGACCGAGCTCCTTGAGGCGGAACTTGAGCGTCTGGTTCTCCTTGTCGAGGCGCGCCTGCGTGTCCTCGGCCTTCTTGCGGGCCTCGTCGGCCGCGTGCAGCTCGCCGCGCGTCTTGTCGAGCTCGGCGACCTTGGAGTTGTAGAGCTCTTGCTTCACACCGCACGCCGACAGCGGCAGCGTGCCGAGCAGACCGAAGACGAGCAACGTGCGACCTACGCGAAGACTGCGATTCATGCGGTTCTCCTTGTGACGGGCGGTGAACGCGGGCGGTGAAGGAACCCTCTCGGGGGTGCCTTTCCATGTGAACTAGCGAGGCCTGAGGCGGCGGGCGAGCCCGTCCACGAGCTTGTCGATCTCCGACGAGACGATGACCTTACCATCGTGGCCCGCGTCCCAGGCGACGTTGGCTGCGAGGCGTGCCTTGACGTACGGGATGGGGTGGCCGAGGCGCAGCAAGAGCGCCGCACGACCTTCGAGCTCGCGGTGCAGCATCTGCTCGCGCGCGGCACGATCGCGCTCGGTGGGCTGCTTGGGTGCGTGGGTCCAGACGAACATGGCGGGAGGCTCCTTCGACCGCCGCACCGTATCAAACGAGCGACCGCAGTCGAAGGACTTTCAGAAGCAGAGCGACGCGATGGAGACAATGGATGTGTCACCGAGGTGTCCGCCGGTGCCGCCGTTCCCTTCCGCGGGGCACTGCGCGTAGCAGGCCACGGTGCCGTGGCCCGGCCTCGTGACGAGGAGCGAGTGGTACACGGGCGCAAGGCCGCAGATGCGACGCTGGTTGCGATCTCGCCACAGCTCCTCGATCCATGCGGACGCAGAGCCGGTCTCGAGCACGCGCAGTGTCTCTTGATCGCGACGCTCGAGGGACGCCCGATCGTCGGTGGACAGCGGCTGCTCGTCGCCGAAGCGCGGCCCCACGTGTGCCAGATCCGCGGCCGCGACGACGAGGACGCGACGTCCCTGCGTTAGCGCCTCGAGCGCCGAGAGCAGCACCGCGATGACCGGTTCCGTCGAAGGATCCTTGCCCGCCTCCAGCATCGGCTCGAGCGCGCCGCACAGGATGGGCAGCACCTTCACGTTCGCGGCCGCATCGCCGAGCGTGTGCCGGAGCCACACGGCCGCGAGCTCGATGGAGTGCTCCGTGCGGTGGTGGTGCTCATCGGAGAAGAGATCCTGCGCGGCGCGCGCTCCGACGCTGTCGGTCACGCGCTGCACGAGCGCATCGACCAGCGCGATGTCGGTGGTGAGCTGGCCCAGCGGCGTCGCGTAGTGCTTGCGTGTGAGCGAGAACGGCTGCTGCGCACCGACGTGATCGGTCCCGAAGATCACGACGAGCTCGGGCCGCGCTGTCGTCAGTGTCTGCGCGAGCGGGCGGAACGCCCACGCGTAGGCAGGGCCGCCTCGCGAGTAGTCGATGTGCGGCGTGACGATGAGCTTCGGCAGCGCGCCGGTCTTCGAGTGCGGTGCGCCGGGGCCGTGTGGCGGCTCGTAGCACCCGTCGAGAAATGTGGCGAGCGCTCCTGGATCCTCCGGGTAGCTCACGCCGGCCAGCAGCGCCTCGCGGATCGGATTGTCGCGGAAGGCGGCGTGCACGGACGCGCTGTGACGACGAAAGTGATCGGAGTCGAGCAGCAGGGCCTCGTCGAGCTTCTGGATGAGCGCGTCGAGGCGAGCGCGCGGCAGCGGCTTGCTGTAGCGCTGCTCGTACAGGGCGCAGATCTCGTCGCGTGTGGAGTCGCCATCGAAGAGCTGCACGACCGCGACGGTGCCCGGCGGTAGCGAGACGGGCTGCGCGATGCGCGACGGATCGCGCAGCGCGAGCAGCGGCTCGGGACCATCGAGGACCGGGAAGGCCTCGAGCGGACGCAGCCGCGGGCGCTCGGGACCGGGGGAAGACGCAGGATCGGTGCTCACGCAGCGAGCATAGAACAGGAGCCAGGATAGAGGCGACACGCAACAGGAGGCCGCGGGATCGCGCTCCCTCCGCGCGGTGTTGCAGCGAACACCTCCGACGAGCGCCCGCGGTCGGCCGCCAGGTCTCCTGGCTCCTGTTCGTTCTGGCGTGGTACGGGTAGTGCTTGGACTCGTTGGCGCTGGCGGTGCTGGTCTACGCGAGCGGCGGTGCTCCTCGGGGCGAGCCGTCGGCGACCGGGCCACGCGCGCGGGTCGTCGCGGCGCTGCGTCCTCGCGCCAAGGTCATCGACCACGCCATCGACGCAGCGCTTGCGGCCCGTCGACAAGGGTGGCGCACGCTCGAGGAGCTCGGCTTCCTGTCGCGTGGCAGGGCGGCGCTCGATCGCGGTCGGCGCGCGCGCGAGGCCGTCGAGCTCGACGAGGCGGAGCAGCAGCTCGCGCTCGCCGAGGCCTCGTACGCCGAGGGGCTCGGCGAGCCGGGCGTCGCGACCCTTGCAGCCGGGGCCGCGCTCGAGCATGGTGTTGCGCTCGGCGAGCTGGGACGCACCGAGGAGGCGCGGCAGGCATTCGCGCGCGCGCTCGACTGGTCCGCGCGCATCGAGCTCACCGAGCGGTTTGCACGGCCGGATGTGGTGCGCCTGTTCCGCGAGGTCGCGAACGCGCGCGGGGCGCCGGCCGTCGCATCGGCTCCTGTCGATCACGCGGTCGAGCGTATCGAGGTGCTCCGCGAGGCTCCCTCGCAGGTCGCCGCCGAGTCGCTGCGCGCCGCGCTCGGGCTCGACGGGGTGGTGCTCGTCGCGTCGTCGTCGGATGGCCGGCGGCTCGTCGGCGCCCGCGTCGCCTCGGGCTGCGCGACGCAGGTGTTTCTGCTGACCGACGACGCGTCGGTCAGCGCGCTCCTCGACGCACCCTGCGAGGCCCACGAGCTCGCGCTCCGCGTCGACGATCCGCGCCTGGCAGCGCCGCCGGCCCTGGCGCTGGTCGCGCCGCGGGCGGAGTACAAGCATCCGTCGCGCAAGGTGTGGCCCATCGTCGTGGGCGCCACGCTCGGCGTCGCGGCACTGACGGTCATCGGCGTGACCATCGGCTTCGTCCTGTCGGACCCGAGCTACCGGGTCCACGTGAACCCGGGCGGTTTTTAGCGCAAGAGGTCGCTGGCCATCGCGACGGGCACGCGACGCGTGAGGTCCTCGTGCTGCTCGTTCTGCCGGCCGTCGAGCAGGTAGACGACGCACATGAACAAGACACCGGCCGTCATCTCGACGGCCGAGTGCATCGAGGACAGGTAGCTCGCGGTCGACCACTGCTCGATGGTGTAGCCGGCAGGCAGATTCGTGCGCATGCCGAGGATGCGCCCGCTGATGCCGAGGATGATGTACGCGGCCCACCAGAAGCCGAGCAGCGGCACGGAGCGAGGGCTCAGCGTGTCCTGCGTGGCGGGCTGGCTCTCGGTCCAGATGGTGCGCGTGGTGCTGTAGCCGCCGACGATGTTCACGATCGGGATGAGGAAGCTCCACACCGCGCTCGTCGGCGTGAGCAGGGTCTTCGAGCCGAGGAGCGGAAGGTTGGCCACGAGGCGCGAGACCAGCACGAGAAAGCAAACGCCGGAGGAGACGTAGAGCAGCGACTCGATGAGCGGAAGCTGGGTCTGGATCTGATCGAGCTGCGTCAGGAGCGGCGAGAGCGGCTCTCCGCTCCCGAGCGTGGTGCGCAGGACCGACATGATCGCCACCTGCAGCGCGTTGGCGAAGACGTACACGCCGACCAGTGCGATGACGACCCGAGACAGCGCGCGCGTGGGACGGAGCGGCGCGGGCGGGGCGGCGGGCATGGAGTCGAGGGCAGACAGCGGCGAGAAGTCGTCCATGCAAAAAGCCTACACCTTCGGGTGTGGACCGGCGATGTCCTCGGAGCGGACGATGCGGCGCTCGCGGAGTACGAGGTACGACGGCAGCCCGATGAGCGCGGCCGCGACGCAGGCGAGCTCCCCGAGGATCGCCATCTCACCGAACGACTTGAGTGCCTGGTTGTCGGCGACCATGAGCGCGGCGTAGCCGATGATCGTCGTCAGCGAGCACAGCGCGACGGCTCCGCCGGTTGCCCGGACCGCGCGTCCGACACGACCGCGTCCTTCGAGGCGGTAGCGCAAGAAGATGTTGATGCCGTAGTCGACGCCGATGCCGAACGTGATGGGCAGCGCGATGAAGTTGAGGAAGTTGGTGCGGACGCCTGCCCACGCGGCGATGCCGAGCATCCAGATGACGCCGGCGAAGAGGCCAGCGAGCACCGCGATGGCGCCGCGGATCGAGCCGGTGAGGAGCAGGACGAGGATCGAGACCCCGCAGAGCGAGGCCAGCGTGGCCAGTGGCGCGTCGTGCACGATGGAGCGGATCATCGCCGCGAACACGACCGCGTGACCCGAGCTGCGCACGACCGTGCCATCGTCGAGGTCGATCTGATCGATGAGCTGCGCGATGCGGACGAGGTTGTGGCCATTCCAAACGGACACGCCCTGCGCGTGATAGACGGCGAC
>JBDTCO010000049.1:0-4243 GCA_039923495.1 Polyangia bacterium | reverse complement strand
AAGCCTTCGACGAGCACCCCGTTCGCATCGTCGACCTCGACGGTCGGCGCCATGCCGTCGACGGTGA
Source organism: Polyangia bacterium (assembly GCA_039923495.1). Taxonomy (GTDB): domain Bacteria; phylum Myxococcota_A; class Polyangia; order Palsa-1104; family Palsa-1104; genus JBDTCO01. The sequence continues at coordinate 4,176 of JBDTCO010000049.1, read as the reverse complement.
GGAAGCCGGAGCCCTTCACCTCGACCATGCGCTCACCCTGCGCGACGCACACGTTCATCGGCACCACGGCGTCGACCTTCGGCGGCGCGACGATGGCGAGGCTGCGGGGGCGGCTGGCGCTCTTGCCATCCGCGTTCGTGACCGTCACATCATAGATACCGACCGCGAGCTTCTCGGTGGGCTCCACGTCGAACGACATCTGCGTCTCGGAAGTCCAGCGCACGATCTGGTTCGCTGGATCCGTCGGGTCCGGGTTGAGCAGCACGGGCATGCCGGTGGCGCTACCGCCGGTGAGATCGGTCGCCAGCGCGAGCGACAGGTGTGCCGGCTCGCGCCCTCGGCGATGCGACCATCGATGTAGCCGAGCACCTGGAGCGGCGTGAGCTTGTTCACGTCGAGCTCGTCGCCGAGCAGCCGTGTCAGGTGGCTGACCGCGCGCTCACAGGAGCTGGTCCACGGCGACGGAGAAGACGCCCGTGGTCGTCGTGAGCTGGTGCAGCGTGCCGATGGGGCCGCGCAGCGCGCGCATGGCCGCAAACGGGTCGAGGTTTGCCTGATCGAGGTCGAGCTCGTCGATGGTCAGGAGCACGTCACCGGGCTTTAGCCCTTTGCTCGCCGCGTCTGTGCCCGCGTAGACGGTGGCGATCTCATACGGATGAACGCTCGACGAACCCCGCAGCTCGATGCCGACGCGCGCATACGGATCGACGAGCTGGCTGTCGTCGAGGTAGCGATGGAGCGCGAGCGTCCGGCGAGGGTAGTCGATGTCGATGGCGAAGTGACGGAGAAAGGCGGCGCCGAGCAGGCCGTCGACCGGGCGTCCCGCCTCCTTGGCGAGCTCGTCGATCCGCCCCTCATCGACGTACGAGATGAATGCGTCGCTGACCTCCTCACCGTACACCCGCACAGAGGAGGTGCGCGCAACCTCCGTGTCCACCGCGCCACCGGCCGCCGCCGCCGTGATGGAGAGCGTTTTCCGGCCGTCGCCAACCAGCGCATCGAACGTCTGCCTACGCAGGTACACGACGTCAGCCCCGGTATCGAGGAGGAGGGTCAGCGCGCGGCCCTCGACCTCCACGCTCACGAAGATCCTCGTCGCGGCGAAGTAGCGCACCCCGAACGATGTCTTTGTCTCGCCTCCGCCTTCGAGTTCAAACGCCCGCTCGATCGGCGGCGCCACGCCAGCGGGCGGTTCCGAGGGGGCGAAGCGGATTTCCTTGTCGCGGTAGTCGAACCGCGTGGCGAACTTCCCGAACACGTCGGCTCCAAGCAGTGGTAGCCCCGTGCCCAGCTCGTTGAAGAAGTCGTGGAAGGTAACGCCGCCGATGGTGAGCGCGCTCATGTGGTCGCCTTCCTGCCTGGCGCCGGGCATGAGCGCAGGGTTGAGGAAGGAGAACGGCGCACCCGTGTCGAGCAAGACCGGTATGCCCTGCACAGCTTCGGGCGCATAGACGAAGAGGTTCAGCTCCTCGATACCCATGGCGCCGATAGCCGGTGAGCCGCTGCTCGCGACGTCGAAGTCGGGCTGGAACGAGCCGGCGCATGCGGAGACAAGCGGAAGGGCGAGCATCCAGATCAGGCGCATCAACGACTCCTGCGAAGCACGAAGACATGGAAGGAGAGCTCCGCGAGGACCCCGCCGCCGATCCCGACCCGCCGTGGCAGCGCGGTCTCGACCACCACTCCCACTGACGGACGGACGGCGACCGCGATCCCCACGTGACCATGCGCGCGCGCCCACTCGTACCCCACACGCAGCGCCAGCTCTGGCTCGACGAGCGTGTTGACGACGTTCGGCCCACCAGTGGGATCGAACGTCACGGTGTGGCCGTACCTGCGGACGCCGATCCCCGGCGCGAGGAAGAGCCCGCGCTGCGGCGCGAGAAGGTAGACCTGCGCCTCGATCGCGCCCCACGCGACGAGGGGCTGCACTGACAACGCATTTGCGAAGATGATCTCGCCGAGCGGCAGCCACAGGCCGAGGGTCAGGCGAGGACGCACCGGGACCGAGATCCACAGGTCGGGCACGGGAAGGGGGTACACGGCGCTGTCGAGCCGCTCTGTCTCAAGGATTCGCCCCCCCGGGAGGCTGGCGCCCACGTAGCCGCCGCTGAAGCCGAAGCCGATTCCGAAGACGCGCGGTGCGTCGGCGCGTGCGTCGGTGACTCCGACGAGCAGCGCGAGGAGAGCCACAACCGTTGCGTGCCTTCGCGAGGCTCGTTCCACCAGCGCGCTGCCCCGGCTGCGGTGCGGGATGCATACCCCCGACGCTGCGCTGCGCTGTCGCTCGCTGGTGCTCAAGGCCCGCTGGTGCTCAAGGGGTGTAACAGATGAGGCCATAGCCAGCTACGTTGGCGCAATTCGGAAGCTTCGGCCCACAGTCGCTCGCTTGTCGGCACTCTCCAGAACAGGTGCCGGACGACTCGTTTTGAGTGCGAAAACAAAAGCCGCTCTCACACTCGTTCCCGTCGACGCACACGTCGACACCGCTCTTGCCGGTGCCGCGAGGGCCGAGCTCGCACACGCTCGCCGCGCAGCGCGCGTCCGCGACACAAGCGCTGTTGAAAGAGCACGTGGCACCTGTCGCGCCGAGATCGGGCGAGTTGGCCGCGTTACCGCCGCACCCGACGTGCGGGAGGAAGAGCAGCGTGAGCGCGACGAATAGGAGATTTCGTGCGTGGGTCGAGCGCTTTTGCAAAGGTTGCTCCTTGGTCGTGCGTGAATAATGGACAGCCAGCCTAGCTTAGAGAGCCAACGACCCGCGAGCATCTTTTCATTCGGCCGATGGCTTCTCCCCGAAGGCTCGCGAGATTTTAGCGACTGCTCAGGTCGTAGTTGACACAAGACTCCCAGACCCACCGTTGTCGCCATATCCCCCCGACCGGCGAAAGCGCAGAAAACTACGCCATCGAGGCTATTCGATCTCAGACTGTCGGATCTAGGGGTCGAGGCGCGACAGCAACGCGAGAAGGCGCCGACGCAGCACGCGAGCGTCGAGGTCCGCTGACCATCCCCGGACGGCGTCGAGCAGGGCAACGCTGACCGCGTCTGCTTCCGTGCTTGCTTCCACCTCCGAAACGACGCGCTCCAAGGCCACTGGTAGCCTGTCAAATTCCGCGTTTGCCGGACAGCCTTCGAAGCCGGTGGTCGCACGTTCGAATCGTGCCGGGCGCGCCACAACTCAGCTCCTTCTCGTTCGGTGCCGTGGCCTGACGGCGGGCTTCCGGGACCGAGCGTGGGGAGGCTGGCCTCGGTCGGCGCTTCGTTCACGGGCTGCAAGCAGTACGCGTGCCGACGCCGATGAGCGGCTCCACGAGCCTGGTCCTCGCGATCGCGCAGTCCGTAGCACACAGCGGTCCGTAGACTCCATACCCATGCGCGCCCTCTGCTACATCGCACCGCTTCTCTTCGCGTCGGCCTGTCACGGCGGCTCGAAGGGCGCGGACCTCGGTCAGACCACCCCGCAGCCCGACGCCGCGATCGGCGGCGACGCCGGTCTCGTCGGCCTACCCGATCTGGCGGTGTCTCCGGCGCTCGATCTCGGCACGGTCGACCCCGACCTCGGGCCGCCAACGTGCAACGGCTACGAGCCGTGCGGTGTGAACCCCGTGGTGACCCCGACCGGCTACACGTCGCTCGCCGGGGTCAACGTGGACAACCAGGTCATGATCACGGGCTGCGCGGACTTCGTCGACTGCGACAACTTCGACCGGCACTTCACCGTGAACTACACCGGCACCGACGGCACACCCGTCGACCCCTACTACAACCGGCTCGGATCACCGTTCCCCTCGCCGGGCTCGCGCTACATCTTCTCGGTGCCGCCCAAGAAGATCGCGTACGTGAAGCTCCACGTCTTGGCGCCCGAGGAACTCTATCGCTACAGCGACGGCACCCCCGAGATCCGCACCGACCGCGCCTCCGGTGTGCAGACCTGCTTCCAGCGCGGCACGGGCCACATGCTCACGGCAGCCGTCGGCAACCTGGGCGGCACAGGCAACGGGGGGAAGGTCGCCTACAACATCAGCCTCTTGCCTGGTGACATGGGCGCGCATAGGAGATTTGATCTGCACGTTGGCGCCGGCGCCTGTGGCTTCGACGACGCCATGATCCCGCTTGAGCCGTCTGGGCCGGTCAGCATCACCATCTTGGGCGGTGAGCGCAGTTACATCCGCC
>JBDTCO010000048.1:0-14059 GCA_039923495.1 Polyangia bacterium | reverse complement strand
AGAACGTGTTGCCGTCGCCGGTGCTGATGACCTCCTCGCCAGTCCAGGGCTCCCCCTCGGCGGTGCCGGTGAAGTGTGTGACGATCTGCGCGTTGCCGTCGGTGTGTGCGATGGTGATGGTCGCTGTGCCGCCGACCACGATGAGCCCGGTGGCGAGCGTGCAGCCCGGATCGGTGAACGTCACCGACAGCGTGCCGCCCGCGATGGTGCGCTGCGCGCAATCGTTGGTCTCGGTGCCGAGGCGACCGTTGACCGCGGCGAGGAGCTCGTCGTCGGTGCCCCCCACGTTGATGGTTCCCTGCCCGATGAGCGCGCTCTCGAGCGCGACCGCGCGATTAGGGACGCGAGCGAGCGCGTCGAGCTCGGCGAGGACCGCGGTGGACGGTCCATTCTTCTTCGTGCTTGCATCCCCACACCCGACCACCGAGACGAGAAAGGCGAGAGCGAGGAGTCGCACGGGCTACTTCCCGGAAGCTTCTGGCGCGACGCTCTTCGTCGCCGGCTTGGGTGCCGGCGTGGCGGCCGCCGAGCCCGGCGCAGGTGCAGCGGCAACGGGTGCGGTCTGGGTCTCTTGCTTGTCCTCGGGGGCGCGCTCCCAGCGATCGACGCGGCCGGTACCGAGCGTGTCGTAGCCGATGCGGTCGAGCTTGCCGCCCTCGTAGTACTCCCACACGTCGACGCGGCCGTTCCCCTTCGACGACCGCTCGATGCGCGCGAGCTTCTCGTTCTCGTAGAACTTCCACACGTCGGTCTTGCCGTCGTAGTTCGTGTCGAGCTCCTGGCGCACGATCTTGCCGTTCTGGCGGAACGTCTGCAGATCGATCTTGCCGTCGAAGTCGAGGTCGAACTCCTCGTGCGACACGGTCGACGCCGCGTCGTAATAGAACCAGCAGTCGATCTTGCCGTCGTAGTTCAGGTCGACTTCCTTGCAGGTGAGCGCGTCGACGCTGGCGCCGTTCTCGGCGACCTTGACGTAGAACTTCCAGACATCGGGCTTCTTGTCGTTGTTGATGTCGAGCTCGACGACCTTCTTGCCGGCCGGCTGGCAGCGGCTCTTGTCGACCACCATCGCTTTCGGCTGGTTCGACTGGTCGGCGGCGGTGTTGGCGTTCTTCTTTGCGTCGTGTGCGCACGCGGGGATGAACGCGACGAGAGCGAGTGGGAGCGCGAGATCCGAGAGACGATTCATGTGGCGGAGACTACTTGGGCCTACCAGGTGTCGCAACACCCGTCGGATGACGCACGACGCTCGCGTTTTGGACGCGGCACTACGCGTCATGTATTGTCAGTGCTACCGAGGACTTCCGCGCGATGAGCCGAAAGAAAATCTCCACGACGGTCTACATCACGCCCGAGCAGGACGAGGCGCTCAAGCGCCTGCACGCGCGCACGAAGGTCCCTGTCGCCGAGTACATCCGCCAGGGTATCGACCTCGTGCTGGACAAATATCGCGAGCACCTGCCAGGGCAACAGACGCTGTTCGATCTCGAGTAGCTGGGAGTCGGGCGGGCTGCACTGGGGCCGCATGTGATACATCCCCGACCGCCACATGCCCGCCGATCCCCGCTACATCCGTAACTTCTCCATCATCGCCCACATCGATCACGGCAAGTCCACGCTTGCCGATCGCATCCTCGACGCGACGGGGGCGCTCTCCGATCGCGAGAAGCAGGCTCAGTTCCTCGACAAGATGGATCTCGAGCGCGAGCGCGGGATCACCATCAAGGCCCAGTCGGTGCGGCTCAACTACACGTCGGACGCGGGGCAGGAGTACCTGCTCAACCTCATCGACACGCCAGGGCACGTCGACTTCGGCTACGAGGTGAGCCGCGCGCTCGGCGCGTGCGAAGGCGCGCTGCTCGTCGTCGACGCGGCGCAAGGTGTGGAGGCGCAGACGCTGGCGAACGTGTACCTCGCGCTCGACGCCCGCCTCGAGATCATCCCGGTGCTCAACAAGATCGATCTGCCCTCGGCGGATCCGGTCGGCGTGAAGAAGCAGATCGAGGACGTCATCGGCATGCCCGCGGACGACGCGGTGCTCACGTCGGCGAAGACGGGCTTCGGCATCCACGACGTGCTCGAGGCGATCGTCAAGCGCGTGCCGCCGCCCAAGGGCGAGGCGGCAGGGCAGCTCCAGGCGCTCATCTTCGACAGCTGGTACGACACCTACAAGGGCGTCGTCTGCCTCGTGCGCGTAAAGTCCGGCACGGTGAAGAAGGGCGATCGCATCCGCCTCATCGCCACCGAGAAGGAGCACGAGGTCCTCTCCGTCGGTGCGTTCACGCCGCACCCCATCGAGCTCACCGATCTGTCCATCGGCGAGGTCGGCTTCATCATCGCCAACATCAAGGAGATCAAGGACACGAAGATCGGCGACACCATCACGCTCGCCTCGAGCCCCGCGCCCGCGCTCCCGGGCTTCAAGCTCGTGAAGCCGATGGTCTTCGCCGGCATCTTCCCGACCGACTCCGCGAAGTATCCCGAGCTCCGCGACGCGCTCGAGAAGCTCGCGCTCAACGACTCTTCGTTCACGTACGACTTCGAGACCTCGCTCGCGCTCGGCTTCGGCTTCCGCTGCGGCTTCCTCGGCCTCCTGCACATGGAGATCGTCCAGGAGCGCCTCGAGCGCGAGTACTCGATGGACCTCATCGTGACGGCGCCTACGGTGCGCTACCGCCTGACGATGAACGACGGCACCGTCAAGGAGATCGCGAACCCGTCGGAGGTTCCCGATCTCGGCAAGTACCGCCATATCGAGGAGCCGATCATCGCGGCCACGATCCACGTGCCGCAGGAGTACGTCGGCAACATCATCACGCTCTGCCAGGACCGCCGCGGCATCCAGACCGGACTCGACTACGCCGGCGACAACCGCGTCATCGTGAAGTACGACCTGCCGCTCGGCGAGGTCGTGTTCGGGTTCTACGACAAGATGAAGACCATCTCGCGCGGCTACGCGTCGCTCGACTACGAGGTGAAGGAGTACCGCGAGAGCGACCTCGTCCGCCTCGACCTGCTCATCAACCAGGAGAAGGTCGATGCGCTCTCGATCATCAGCCACCGTGACCGCTCGTTCAATCGCGGCCATGATCTGTGTGGCAAGATGAAGGAGCTCATTCACCCGCAGCAGTTCGAGGTCGCGATCCAGGCGGCAATCGGCAGCAAGGTCATCGCGCGCACCACCGTCAAGGCGCTCCGCAAGAACGTCACCGCCAAGTGCTACGGCGGCGACATCTCGCGCAAGCGCAAGCTCCTCGACAAGCAAAAGGAAGGCAAGAAGCGGATGAAGCAGGTGGGCACCGTCGAGATTCCGCAGGAGGCCTTCCTCGCCGTGCTGAAGGTCGACTGATGGCGTTCAACGCGTACACCGCCTGGTCGCAGCGTCGTCGCATCACCCGCGACGGCAACTTGCTCGTGCTCGAGGCACGGCGCGGGCTGCGGCGCTACGGCTCGCGTCTCGAGCCCAGCTCGCGCCAGGCCGTCGATGCGGCGGCCACGAAGTTCGAGGCCGAGACGAAGAGCGGCACCGTCGACGAGCTGCTCGACGCGCTCAACGCGCTCGACAAGGCGCTCGACGACTACCTCTCGTTCTCGCGCAAGTCGACCGCGCGCCAGTACATCGAGGCCGTCGGCACCGCGGTGCTCATCGCGCTGTTCCTGCGCGCGTTCGTGGTCGAGGCCTTCAAGATCCCGTCGGGCTCGATGATCCCGACGCTGCAGGTCGGCGACCACATCTTCGTCAACAAGTTCATCTACGGCATCCGCGTGCCGTTCACGAACATCAAGATCGGCGAGAGCGTGCGCGCTCCCCACCGCGGCGAGGTGATCGTCTTCATCTATCCGAAGGATCCGGACAAGGACTTCATCAAGCGCATCGTCGCCACCGCCGGTGACATCGTGCAGATGCGCGACGGCGTGCTCTACGTCAACAACGAGGCCGTGCCGCACCAGCTCGTCGAGGGCGACTGCGTCTACGACGACTACGACGAGACCACCGACCAGTGGGAGAAGCGCGACTGCGAGATCACGCGCGAGACCGTCCGCGGCATCGAGTACACGACCTATCACAACCCCGGGCTCGACACGCCCGGGCCGCCGCACAACACCACGCCGTTCACGGTCCCACCGCACAGCGTCTACGTGCTCGGCGACAACCGGGACAACTCGCACGACTCGCGCTGGTGGCACGAGGTGCCGGAGGACAACATCAAGGGCAAGGCGATGATCATCTGGTGGTCGCAAGGCAACCCCGATGCCGTCCCGCCTGGCGGGCCTCTGAGCTTCCTTCGCAACGTCCCGATCCTCAAGGTCTTCTACGGCGGTCGCTACGGTCGCATCTTCAGCCTGGTGAACTGATGCGGAGGTTCGGCCAGCTCCTCCTTGTGTCCCTCGGGTTCGCAGCCTGCAAGCCTGCGGCGGTCGCCAAGCCCGCGCCCACCACACCGGCCTCGTCGCTCGGACCACACGACACGATCGCCGTCGGCGCGCCCGTGCCCAGCGGCGATGCCATCTCGCTCGCAGCCGTGCTCACGACGCCAGATGCCTACGCAGGCAAGACGGTGCTGGTCGAGGGCAAGGTGAAGGCTGCGTGCTCGCGCAAGGGCTGCTGGATGGAGCTCGCCCCCGAAGGTGCAGGCGCGCCCACGTGCCGCATCCGCTTCAAGGACTACGGCTTCTTCGTGCCCACCAACTCGGCGGGCGCGACGGCGCGGCTGTCCGGCGAGGTCCAGGTCCGGACGTTGCCGCCAGAAGAGGTCGCGCACCTGACCGGCGAGGGCGCCACGCTTGCGAGGGGTGCCGACGGCTCGGCGCGCGCGGTGGAGATCACCGCGACGGGCGTCGAGCTGATGCGCCTCTAGCTCTTTCGGGGGCAGCGGACCCATGCAGGGTCGAGCTGTGAACGGGTGTACCGTTGCAGCATGGCGGAAGAGACGCACGACCTTCGTGGGCTCGATCGCGATGAAGCGTATCGCGTCCTCGAACAGACGGTGGAGTCGGTCCTCGTCGGTGTCCGCGACCGCTACACGGCGATGGCGACGTTCGCGTCGCTCTTGCACCACGGCTTTGGTCACCTGTGGACCGGCTTCTACGTCGTCGCGGGCCCGACGCTGCTGCGCGTCGGACCGTACCAGGGCACGCTGGGCTGTCTCGAGATCGCGTTCGGTCGGGGCGTGTGCGGCACGGCGGCCGAGTCGATGAAGACCGTCGTGGTCGATGACATTGACGCGTTCCCCGGCCACATCGCCTGCGATGTGCGCTCGCGCTCGGAGATCGTCGTGCCAGTGCTCGATTGCCACGGAGCGCTGATCGCGGTGCTCGACATCGACTCCGCAGCGCTCGCCCGCTTCGACTCGCGTGACGCCGCGGGGCTCGAGCGGCTCGTTGGCTGGTTCGCGCGCGCGCAGCTCTTGCCCGTGTACAGCGAGGCGAAGCCGGCGCCCAAAGCGACGTCGCAGCTGCCGCGTCTGCTCGTCGTCGACGACGATCAGGGCATCCTGAACGCGCTGCGCCGCATGCTCCGCCTGCACTACCAGGTGACCATCATGCTCGACGCTCAGGACGCGCTCGCATCGCTGCGGAGCGGGGCGCCGTACGAGCTCGTGCTCACCGACATGATGATGCCCGGCCTCACCGGCAAGCAGCTCTACGACGAGGCCACGGCCGCGCGCCGGGAGCTCGTCGACCGCTTCTTCTTCCTCTCGGGGGGCGCGTACGGCAGCGAGCTGCACGACTTCCTCCGCCGCTTCCCCGATCGCTGCATCGACAAACCGTTCGATCAGGCGACGCTCGTCACGAAGCTCGGTGAGGTCTACGCCAGGCTCGGCGCCTCGCGCGCGAGCAGCGACGTCACGGCCTGACGGAGAGCTTGCACGCCAAACGGCTTGCGCAGCACCTTCACCTCGCCGAGCCATACGGCCGTTGTGTCATCCGGCACGTGCGCGGAGACCACGAGGACCGGCGTGTTCACCCCGGCGTTGCGCGCCATCGCGATCACGCGGACGCCGTCGATGTGCGGCATCGCGATGTCGGTGACGATGAGGTCGAACGGACCCTCGTAGGCGATGGCCTCGAGCAGCTCGAGGCCGGAACCCACCTCTCGTATCTCGAAGCTCATGTGCCGCAGCGCGAGCCGCATCAGCGAACGGGTCTCGACGTCGTCCTCGGCAATCACCACTCGACACATCAGCGCCACCCCGCCTCGTCGAGCACAGCATCGACCATGCCAGCGCGGCTCTCGTGTGCGTTCGCGTGCTTCTGCGTGGAAACGAGTCCGAAATCGTGACAAGTCGTCCCGCAGGGGCAGGCGTGCGCGACAGGACGGCGTTCCTGGAGGAGACGCACGCTGCGGATCGCGCCTCGCAGTCGACGTCCGGCGCTGGTCGCGCCCCTCGCTACCCACGGGCGAGACGGTGCTGCGCTACCCTTCGACGTCGCGGAGGACGCGCTCGAGCAGGAGCTTATCGCCCACGGAGAAGCGGACGTTGAGCTTCTTGTTCTCGCCCTGGCCGATCTCGGCGAGCACTTCGCCCTCGCCGAAAGTGGGGTGCTGTACACGACGCGCGACGATCTGCGCCGCCTTCTGCAGCACGACGAGCGACGGCTGGAACTCGAGGATGAGTGCAGCGCTCGGCGCCTTCGAGGCGAGCCTGCGCTCCGCTGGATCTCCGTTGAGGAGGACGTCGCGGCGGATCTCGAGACGCGCCTCGGTCCACTCGACGATGGTGCGGGCGACGAGGCTGCCGTCCTTTGTCGAGTACTCGATCATGAGGAGCGGATCGCCCTCGGGCCGGTTCGGCGAGATGCAGTAGAACTCCTGTCCGGCCGGGTGACCGCCGAGCGCGACGAGCTCGGGAGGGCAGCCGCGCGTGCGCGCGAGGTTCGTGCGCTCGACCACGCGCTTTGCGTCCATGCCGGCGTCGTGCACGAGGTCGGTGACGCCGCTCGCGAGGATGGCGAGCGCGTCGTCGTCGATGCGGCAGGCGAGGGTGCGCTCGATGTTGCGGACGAGCTCGATGTCGAGCGTGCTCGGACCGCAGCCTGGCTCGAGCCAGCGGAGTCGCGCGAGGCGACGACGCATCGGCTCGCCGATCTTGAGCACGCAAGGTTCGTGAGGAGGACGAGCCATCTGCCGCCACCATACCGCAGGTACGGCTCGGTGTTGAGCTACGCTTTGCTTCATGCCCCTTGACCGCACGAGCCTCGCCGAGCTGCTCGAACAGACGGACGCGCTCATCGGGCAGCTGCCCATCGGTGATTCTCTGCGGGCGACGGTGAAGGAGAAGATCTTCGGGCCGGCGTTCGCGGAGCTCCGGCACCTCATCTCCAACAGCAGGCCGCCGGCGCTCTACATGCTGGGCCGAAGTGGAGACGGCAAGTCGTCGCTCATCAACGCGCTCGCGGAGCGCGAGGTGGCGCAGGTCGGCGATCTGAAGCCCACCACGGCCGCCGCGCAGGAGCACGAGATCGACTTCGGCGGAGCATGTCGCTGGAACGTGTGGGACTCGCGCGGGCTGTTCGAGTCCACCCGGCCCGACGGTGCGGACGCACGCAAGAGCGCGCTCGAGACGGTGCACGACGATCTCGCGGCGCGTCGGCCCGACGTCGTGTGCCACGTCGTCGCGTCGCCGCAGCTGCGCTCGTTCTCGGAGGATCTGCGCGCGATGTCCGAGATCGCCGCGCTGACGCGCAAGCGGCGCGGTGCGCTGCCGCCGCTCGTCATGGTGCTCACGAAGCCCGACATCGAGGGCCGCCCGTCGGAGTGGCCGCCGGAGATCTATCCGGACAAGGCCGAGCTCATCCGCGGTCGGCTCGACTACGGCGCCGGCCTGGTGGGCGGGGCCCCGCTCAAGCCCTTGTCGTCGTCGCGTCCATGGCGTGGTGGTTACACCAGTGGCGGCGACTACTACGCGCTCGTGCCGGCGAAGGTGTTGCCCGGCGACGTGTTCTGGAACGTGGACGCGCTGCGCACGCTCATCGGCGACAAGCTCCCGACGAGCGCGCGCCTGCAGTTCTTCCAGGCGACGAGCAGCGTCGAGCTCGCGAAGCAGATCTGCGAGAGCTTCGTGCGCGACGTGGCGAAGGCCGCCGCGGGCGTCGCGTTGCTCTCGATTCCCATCGAAGACATCCTGCTCATCACGCCGCTCCAGCTCGTCATGGTCGCGTTCATCGGCGCGATGGCCGGCAAGCCGTTGTCGCAAAAGACGGCCGTGGAGTTCCTCGCCGCTGCGGGGGTGAACGTCGCGGGTGGCCTTGCGCTGCGCTCCGCCGCGACAGCGCTCATGAAGCTCGTTCCCGTCGGTGGATCGTTCGTCGGTGCGGCCATCGCGAGCACCGGCACCATCGCGCTCGGCAAGAGCGCGATCGCCTACTTCTTCGGCGGCATCAAGCCTGCTCCCACGCCCACCTGAAGCGGCCGCACCGGCTCTGCCCACACGCGCTCGGCCTTCACCGAGACGAGCTCGCGCTCCGGCCAGCGCAGCGCGGTGAGCGCGCCGCCGTACACGCAGCCGGTGTCGATGCAGATCGTGTTGTTCGTCCACACCGCCTCGGGCACCGGCGTGTGGCCGTACGCCACCGTCGCTGCCCCTTCGTAACGCGCGGCCCAGTCGGCCCGCACCGGCAGGCCATATTCGTCGGTCTCGCCGCTGGTGTCGCCGTACAGCGCGAAGGCACGAACCGCGCCCGAGTCGCGCCCGTGCATCGTGAGCGGCAGGCCAGCGTGCGCCACGACGAGCTTGCCATCATCGAGGACGTAGTGCGACGGCAGACCTTCGATGAAGTCTGCGAGCGCGTCCATCGCGCGCGGCGGACGGCGCAGCTTCCTGGCCAGCTTGCTCTCGTGGTTGCCGGGCAGGCACAGCGCGTGGCCCCGCTTAACCATCGCGGTGACGAGCGTGACGACGCCGTGCACGTCGGGGCCGCGATCCACGAGATCGCCGAGGAAGATCACCTTCCGGCTATCGGGATGACCCGCCTCCGTGTAGCCGAGCCGGTGCAGCAGGCAGCGCAGCTCGGACAGGCAGCCGTGGATGTCGCCGACGACGTCGAAGGGGCCATGGTCGTCGCGGCGGTCGAATGGCATGGGCGTGCGAACCACGACGGTGTCCAGGGTTACTTCGAGGACGTGGCGGAAGCCTTCACGCAAGAGGCGGCTCGGGGCGACTGCGCCGAAGCGCAGCACGCGGATCGGCACGTGCTGCGCGCGCCCGAGCTCGAGCCACGCGCGCCGATCATCACGGATCTCGACCGCGCAGCTCTCGCCTCGCGACAGGCGCGAGGTCGCGGATTCGAGGTCGGTCACGACCTCGCCATGGAATTCGCGCGCGGCATAGCCGAAGGGCGCATCGACGAGGAGGACGAGCGCGAGACGCGGTAGCTCGAGGCGCGACATCTGGTCGAGAGTAGCGCGCGGCGTGGTACGACAGGCACATGGATCGCAGACAGTTCCTCGTCTCCGGCACCGCGGCCGCCCTGGTCGGGCTGCTCTCGCGCGCACACGCCAGCGACGCAAAGCTCCGCGCAGCGCTCGACCGGATCGCCTACGGCGTGCTCGCGCGCTCACCGGAGACGCTCACGTCGCTCGGCCTGGACAAGGGCACCTACGCGTGGGCACGCGCCAGGCTCGACGACGGTCCGGCCGTGATGCACCGGCACGTCGGCTCCGATGTCGCGAAGTACCGCGGGCTGCTCGCCGGCGTGCACCGTGCTGCGCTCGACGAGCGCGACCAGGTGCTCCTCGACTCCGTGCTCTACTGCCTCGACAGCGGCTCGAACGGGGCGCGCTACGCGTTCGGTGCCGTGGATGCGTTCGGTGGCGCGCGACCGTACATCGTGAGCCAGCAGGGCGGCGCGTACCACGACACGCCCGAGTTCCTGAACGCGCAGCACCCCGTCGACAATGTGTCCGACGCCGAGGCCTATCTCGCGCGCGTGCGGGCGCTCGGGACGGCGCTCGACGAGGAGACCGCGCAGCTCGAGCACGACGTGGCGATGGGCGTCGTGCCGCCGGACTTCATCCTCGACACGACGCTCAAACAACAGAAGGCGCTGCGCGCGGTGGCGGCAGCCGACTCGGGCCTCGTGCAGTCGCTGGCTCGACGTGCGAAGGCGAAGTCGATCGCGGGCGACTGGGCCGGACGCGCGACGAAGCTCGTGACGAGCGTCGTGTACCCGGCGCTCGATCGCCAGCTGGCGGCGCTCGCAAAGGCGCGCGCGAAGGCCACGCACGACGCGGGCGTCTGGAAGCTACCCGACGGCGAGGCGTACTACGGGTGGCGTCTTCGCGACTCGACGAGCACGACGATGACGCCGCAGCAGATCCACCAGCTCGGGCTCGAGCAGGGCGCGGCACTCGACTCGCGTATGGACGAGGTGCTGAGGAAGCAGGGGTTCACGCAGGGCACCGTGGGCGCCAGGCTCGCGGCGCTGTCGAAGGATCCCAAGCAGCTCTTCGCCGACACCGACGCGGGCAAGGTGGAGGCGGTCGCCTACGTGCAGCAGAAGATGGACGCGCTGCGTGCCTTGTTGCCGCGCGTCTCGAGGATGCAGCTGCACGCGAGCGTGACGGTCAAGCGCGTGCCGGCGGACATCGAGGCGGGCGCGCCGCTCGGCTACATGAACCCGGCAGCGCTCGACGGCTCGCGCCCGGCCATCTACTACATCAACCTCGCGAGCACGTCGGGCTGGCCGCGCTTCTCGATCCCGTCGCTGTCAGCGCACGAGGGGCTGCCCGGCCATACCTGGCAGTTCGCGTACATCGCGGAGCACCGTAGCGAGGTTCCCCTCATCACGTCCACGATGAGCTTCAACGCGTTCGTCGAGGGCTGGGCGCTCTACGCGGAGCAGCTCGTCGACGAGCTCGGCTTCTACGACGACGATCCGCTGGGTCGCCTCGGTATGTACCAGGCGATGCGGTTCCGGGCCTCGCGGCTCGTGACGGACACGGGCCTCCACGCGATGCGCTGGACGCGCGAGAAGGCCATCGACTACCTGCAGACCTCGACGGGCCGACCCACGGCCGCGGTGACGAGCGAGGTCGATCGCTACTGCGCCTCGCCGGGTCAGGCGTGCGGGTACAAGGTGGGGCACACCGAGATCGTGCGGCTCCGCGACAGGGCGAAGGCGGCCCTCGGCGCGAAGTTCGACGTACGCGACTTCGACGACGTCGTCGTGCAGACCGGTGGCGTGCCGCTGACGCTCCTGGCAACCGTGGTCGACGCATACATCGCGAAGAAGCGCTGAGCCCGCGAGCGCCCGCAAGCTGCCGGTACGAGTCGCGCTCCATGGGCACCACCGCATGGACGTCGAAGCCGCGAAGGCGTCATCACCCATAAAGATGCGTCGATGACGTCGCGAGGAGGCCGTACGATGTGGATGGACGGTATACCCGGGGACCGTTTGGAACGATCCGGTATGCCGCCGCATCAACTAGACGGCGCCTCGACCGAGGTCGCGACCCCGCACAGTCTTGCGGCACAGGAAGCGAGGTGTGCGATTCGTGGACCTATCTGAGCTGCTCTCGACGCATCGCGCCGAGATCGTCGCGGCGTTCGTCGCGCGAGTGCAGCGTGCCGACGTACCTCCACCCGAGGTGAGGCCGGCGTCGATCGTCGATCACATCCCGCGCTTCCTCGACGACCTCGCGGCTCTTCTCGCGCCAGCGAAGCGTGACGCCGACGATGCGGTTGAACACGCGCGCCTCCACGGAGAGCAGCGCTGGTCACTGGGTTACGACCTGAACGCGCTCATCCGCGAGTACGGGATCCTGCGCGAGTGCATCCTCTCCGTCGCGAAGGCAGCCGCGGTGGCGGTGACGGTCGACGAGGTCACGAGCCTCGTGGGCTGCATCGAGGTCGGTATCGCCGCAGCCGCGACCGAGTACGTGAAGCTGCGAGACGACGAGCGCGACGGCCACCGCACGAAGCTCGAGTTCCTGGCTGCGGCGGGCACGATCCTTTCGTCCTCGCTAGACTACCGCTCGACGCTGAACCGCCTCACGCGGCTCGTCGTTCCGCGGCTGGCGGATTGGTGCGCGATCCATCTGCGTGGCAGCAGCGTCGACGATGTATTCGTCACCCACGTCGATCCCGCGCGTACCGAGCTCTTGCGTGCGCTTTATCGAACCGATCCCGCGTCGGCCGAGCTGCTGCGCGGCGAGCTCCGCGTCCTCGACACCGGTGAGCCCGAGCTCGTTCACGACGCGAGCCCGGCGCCTACCGACCAGGTGGAGCGCAGCCCAAAGGACGCAGCGTCGACGAGAGTCACCGCCCGGTCGTGGCTCATCGTGCCGCTGCGCGCACACGGTCACGTCCTCGGGACAATGACGCTGTGCTACGAAGATTCGCCCCGACGGTACGAGGAGAGCGATCTCACGCTCGCGACCGAGCTCGCGCGGAGCGCTGCGGCGGCCATCGACAACGCGCAGCTCTACGAACTATCGCAGCAGGCGCGCTCGCGCGCCGATGTCGCGACCCACGCGAAGGACGAGTTCGTCGCCATGGTCTCGCACGAGCTGCGCACGCCACTGAGCGTCATCGTCGGCTGGATTCCCTTGCTCCGTTCGAGCGAGCTTCCAGACGAGAGGCGCGAGCACGCCTACGTGGTCATGGAGCGAAATGCCGATGCGCTCTCGCGTCTCGTCACAGATCTGCTCGACGTCTCGCAGGTCATCACAGGAAAGATCCGGCTCAACCTCGCGCAGGTCGATCTCAGCAATGTCGTCGATATGGTCGTCGAAGGCGTCCGATTTGCTGCCGACTCGAAGCGCATCACGCTCGAGGTCGACATCGACCGCAACAACGCCGTCATCCGCGCCGATGGCGATCGTCTGCAGCAGGTGCTCGGGAACCTCGTCTCGAACGCGATCAAGTTCACGCCGAAAAATGGCGTGGTGAAGATCGGCCTCGCACGCGTGCGCTCCGACCTCGAGCTGAGCGTGGAAGACAACGGCGAGGGGATCGCGCCCCGCTTCTTGCCGCACGTCTTCGAAGCGTTCCGCCAGGAAGAGGGTGGCCTCTGGCGCAGGCACGGAGGCCTCGGTCTGGGGCTCTCGATCGCGAAGCACCTGGTCGATATCCACGGTGGCACCATCGACGCAACCAGCGCGGGGCCGGGCAAGGGATCGCGATTCGTGGTGCGTCTACCGATCGGCCCGCTGGCGTCGGGCACCATCGGCGTCACGCGTATCCCCGCGACGCAAACGCCGCCGGTCTCCGACAAGCTCCCGAGCCTGCGCGGCGTCCGCGTGCTCGTCATCGACGACGAGCGCGATGCGCGAGAGCTCATCGCGCTCGTGCTCGAGACCTGCGAGGTCGAGGTCCGTGTCGCGGCGGGCGCGGCCGAAGCGATGACCGCGCTCGAGACGTTCGCGCCACATGTCATCGTCTGCGACATCGGGATGCCGAACGAGGACGGCTACACGCTCATCCGGCGAATTCGCACGCTCGCTGCCGAAGACAAGAAGGACATCCCCGCGGTCGCGCTCACCGGTCTGGCTCAGAACGAGAGCCGAACCCGCGCGCTCGTCGAGGGCTTCAACGCGTACCTCACGAAGCCGATCGAGCCGCTCGCCCTCGTGCAAGCGGTGGTCGAGCTCTCCGGAGTCGTCCAGCGCTGACCGTCGCTACGTGGTCACGGGAGACGGGACTTGAACCCGTCGGAGCTGTCGGGAAGAACACCGAAGGGTCGCGCTAAACTTCGGCGCGAGCACCTCGATGGGGGTCACGCAGGAGGTCAACTCGGGCGGCGCGATTTGCTCCCTCCTGGCCGGCGCGGCCCGCCTCTCGCGTCGTCGTCGAAGCCACCTGCCCAGTGGACTTCTGGGCCCACCGGCGATGTTCGCAGTGGCTCGCAGGCTGCTGTG
This sequence comes from Polyangia bacterium, assembly GCA_039923495.1. GTDB lineage: Bacteria > Myxococcota_A > Polyangia > Palsa-1104 > Palsa-1104 > JBDTCO01. Next base: position 198 of record JBDTCO010000048.1, on the reverse strand, counting down.
GTCGACGTAGTCGCCAGAACGCGTTTGAACGGACTACCCGCATCACGCCGAGGGCAACCGCCATCGTGACGCGATCTTGGCGGGCCGTCCCACGGAGCCAAGGTTCTTGGTGAGCCAGACATCGGTCCCGGTGCGCGCGGCCTCCGCATATTCAGCGGAGGTCGCTGGCACAAGCGCGAGCAGTTGAATGCTGCGACC
>JBDTCO010000047.1:0-25921 GCA_039923495.1 Polyangia bacterium | reverse complement strand
AACTCGTCGACCGATGGTCAGGGCAAGTCGCTCCTGCGCAAGATCGACCCGAGTGGCAACGTGACGACGGTGCTCACCATGCCGAACAACGATCCGCCGACGGGCCCGGAGACGATCGAGAACCTGGTCACCATCGGCACCACGGTCTACGCCGCCTCGCGAAACGTCATCAACAAGGGCTACGTCATCAAGATCGATCCGACGGCGAAGACGTTCTCCACCGTCGCGGGCGGCGGCGGTAGCGTGTGGGATCCGGTCGACAGCGCGGCGGACCCGGAGACGAGCGGCATCGCCACCGATGGCACCGGCTTCTTCGTCGGCGGCGCGGGCTACGTCTGGTACGTGACGCTCGCGGGCAAGATCACGCTCGTCGCCGGCACCGGCGTCAACGCGGACTTCTTCCCGAGCGGCTACGACGCGAAGGCCTCACACCCGGCCCTCGAGCTCGCGCTGCCCACCGCGCTCGCCTCGTCGGACGAGAACGGCAGCAGCGCCATCGATCAGCTCGCGTACCACGACGGCGCCGTCTACTACCGCGGCTTCGCCAACGGCACGTCGGACTTCATCGAACGCATCGCCTGCCCGTAAGCAAGCAGCACCGGACGATCAGCGGCCGGCCAAGCCCGCGTCCAGCTCGTCCCCACGCTCGGGTCAAGAGGCCTCACGTGGGGACGGGGGACTCGGTGGCTGGTCGGGCGCGAGGACGCGTAAGTGATCGAATTGATCCGGCTCCCATCGCCGACCACGTGGCACATGGGTTGCTTCGTTCTCTGCGCATGAACAAGCCCATGTCGAACCTCGAGTGCTGGGTCCTGCGCGCGCTCGTCCACCGGGATGCCCGTCGCCTGCAGCTCATCGCGGTGCGCGCCCGCCATACCTCTCACTGATTCAACCGACCGGCGCGTCTCGAGCGACATCCTCGTGCGACTCTCCTACCGGGCATCGCAGTCCGGTCCGAAGCCAGAGGAGGGGTCGTGGATTTTCAGGCGAGCGAGAAGAGTCGTGAGGTCCTCGAGCGGGTGCGCGCGTTCATGCGGACGCACATCGAGCCGGTCGAGCGGGCCCACTGGGACGGCATCTTCGCGCAGCACCACGGCGACGACTTCGCACGCTGGAAGATCCCGCCTGTCGTCGAGGCGCTGAAGGCCAGGGCGCGCGCAGAGGGCCTGTGGAACCTCTTTTTGCCCGACGAGGAGCTGGGCGCGGGGCTCACCACCCTCGAGTACGCGCCCATCGCGGAGCAGACCGGTCGCACCCTGCTCGCGCCGGAGATCTTCAACTGCAGCGCGCCGGACACCGGGAACATGGAGGTGCTGTGGCGCTACGGCTCGAAGGAGCAGCAGCGCCAGTGGCTCACGCCGCTGCTCGCAGGAGAGCTGCGCTCGGTCTTCTGCATGACCGAACCGGACGTCGCGAGCAGTGACGCCACGAACATGGAGGCCACCGCCACCGTCGAGGGCGGCGACATCGTCATCCGTGGCAAGAAGCACTGGGCCTCGGGCCTCGGCGATCCGCGCGCGAGGGTGGCGATCGTGATGGCACGCACGCCCGATGCGGCGCGCGGTCGGCACGAGCAGCACTCGATGGTGCTGGTGCCGCTCGACACGAAGGGCGTGCGCATCGTGCGCATGCAGAGCGTGATGGGCGAGTACGACGAGCCGCATGGCCACGGAGAGGTCCACTTCGAGGACGCGCGCGTGCCGGTCTCGAGCTTCATCCGCGGCCCCGGTGCCGGCTTCGAGATCGCGCAGGGCCGTCTCGGACCCGGGCGGATCCATCACTGCATGCGGTGCATCGGCGCGGCCGAGGTGGCGCTCGATCTCATGATCGCGCGCGGCACGAGCCGCACCGCGTTCGGCAGGCCACTCATCGAGCTCGACGGCAACCGCGCGAAGGTCGCCGAGGCGCGCATCGCCATCGATCAGGCGCGCCTCCTCACCCTGCATGCGGCGTGGAGGCTCGATGCGCTCGGTCCGATGGGCGCGATGAAGGACGTCGCCGCCATCAAGGTCGTCGCGCCGCGCATGCTGCAGAACATCACCGACCAGGCGATCCAGATGCACGGTGGCATCGGCGTCTCGCGCGACACGCCGCTCTCGGCGTTCTTCAGCGTCGCGCGCATGCTACGGCTCGCAGATGGGCCCGACGAGGTCCACCTCGCGATGATCGCGAAGCTCGAGCTCAAGCGTCACGCGACCGGAAAGCAGACGGGTCGAACATGACCTCACCGCTCTCGCAGTGGCACCACATCGTGTCCTCGAAGGACGCGTCGTTGCTCGAAGCGATCATCGCGGAGGACGCGGTGTTCTTCTCGCCGGCCGTGCACACGCCGCAGCGCGGTCGCGCCATCGTGTGCGCGTATCTGCGCGCGGCCGTCCACGTCTTCGGCAACGAGACGTTTCGCTACACGAACGAGTGGCACGCCGAGCGCTCCGCGGTGCTCGAGTTCGAGCTCCAGCTCGGCGACATCGCCGTCAACGGCGTCGACCTCGTCCGCTGGAACGAGGCCGGCCTCATCGTCGAGTTCAAGGTGATGGTGCGGCCGCTCAAGGGACTGAACACGGTCGTCGAGCACATGGCGAAGGCGCTGGGCGCAAAGTGAAGCTCGTCTCCTGGAACGTGAACGGCCTGCGCGCCGTGCTGAAGAAGAACTTCTTCGAGTTTCTCGACGCGGAGAAGCCCGACCTCGTCTGCCTGCAGGAGACGAAGTGCACCGCGGAGGATGTCGCGCACGTCGTGTGGCCGCACGGCTACGAGGCGCACTTCAACTCGGCGGAGAAGAAGGGCTACTCGGGGACCGCGATCCTCACGAAGCGGAAGCCGCTCGCCGTGAAGCCCCACATCGGCAAGGCGGAGCACGACCTCGAGGGGCGGGTGCTGCGCGTCGAGCTCGACGACTTCCACCTGGTGAACGTCTACGTCCCGAACTCGAAGCGCGACCTGTCGCGGCTCCCGTACAGGCAGGAGTGGGACCGTGCGTTCCTCGCGTATCTGAAGAAGCTCGAGAAGACGAAGCCGGTCGTGTTCTGCGGCGACCTCAACGTCGCTCACACGGAGCTCGATCTCACGCACCCGAAGGCGAACGTCAAGAACCACGGCTTCACGCCCGAGGAGCGCTCCGGCATGGACGCCTTCGTGAAGGCTGGCTTCGTCGACACGTTCCGCGTGTTCGAGAAGGGCAACGGCCACTACACGTGGTGGCGTCAGTTCGGCGGCGCGCGCGAGCGCAACGTCGGCTGGCGCATCGACTACGTCCTGGTGAGCACGGCGCTACGGCCGCGCCTCCGACGCGCTGCGATCCTCCGCGAGGTGCACGGGAGCGACCACTGCCCCGTGGTGATGGAGCTCGATCGCTAGCGCAAGACGAGTGCGCTCAGCGCGCGGGCGTGATGGTGTAGCGGATCCCGAACAGCCGGCAGTCGCGCAGCACGTCGTCGACCCACGCGCGCGCCACGAGCTTGCCATGCGGGCCCACCCCTTCCTCGGTCTCGGACACCTGCGTGTCGAGATCGAGCGTGCGCGGCGCGTTCACGAGCGACTCCGCCTCGTGCGCAGCGTCGCGCGGTTCCCACAGCACGAGCCGGTGCCGCTCCTCCCAGTAGACCCACGCGTAGGGCTTCTTCACACCCTGTCCTCGTCCATACGGCACGACGCACGCGTGCTGATCGCCCTGTGACGAGGCGACGTAGCGGGCGACCGCGGCGCGCGACGGAAGGCCGAGCAGCCGCGGCGAGCAGGCGCAGAGGAGGAGCGTGGCGAGGACAGGGAGACGCACGCGACGAAGCCTACACGCGTTCATCACAGGTCATCGAGCTCGTCGAGGAGATCGTCCTCGTCGGGAAAACGGCTCGCGTTGCGCGCTATGGCGTGGCGCTCGACGACGACCGCGGGAGGTGCCGATCGAAGAACGCGTCGATCTTTGCCCACCCCCCGTCCGCGCGATCCTGGTCGTACGAGATGTGCATGATCGGCCACGACAGCGCGAACGCGATGGGGTGGTCGCCGTTCGTGAGGAACGCGTGCCCGGCGTCGGGGAACACGTGGACCTCGGGCTCGACGCCGACCACCGCCAGGCGCTCGCGTAGCTTCACGTCGTTGCCGCGCGACATGAGGTCGCGACCGCCGTAGCAGGCGATGACGGGCCCGATCCCCTCCATCGCCCGGGATGGAGGGATCGCGCCATAGTTCGTCGACACCGCGCCGAAGCCCGCGCCGGCGAGCAGCGCGAAGCTGCCACCGAAGCAGAAGCCGATGAGCCCGATCTGCGCCTCCGTCAGCGACGCCTCTTCACAGAGCCACTGTCGCGCCGCGGTCGCGATCTTCGTCTGCGGGATGGGCTTGCCGTTCGCGAGCGCTGCGAACACCGAGCGCAGGCACGACAGCGTGCCGTGCGCGAAGAGCCGTGGTGCACAGGCCGCGTAGCCACGCGCGGCGAAGCGATCGACGACGGCATCGATCTCGGGCGTGCGTCCGTAGACCTCGTGAAGGACGACCATGCCGCGCGTCGCCCCCTCGGGCACCGACGCGTAGGCAGGCGTGGAGGGCTCGTCGGGGAGCTGGATCTCGGCGGCGGACATGCTCTCTTCGTATCACGACCGCGCGGGCTGTCGTCGGTGTGCCCACATCGGTATGCTGCCGCGATGCGCGCGCTCCTCGTCCTCCTCGCCCTCACGTCCACCGCCCTGGCCACGCCGCCGACGCTGCGCCTCGGAGACGAGGTGAAGCCCGTGCGCTACGCCGTCGCGCTCACGATCGATCCGCGCGCGACGTCGTTCGACGGCGTCGTCGATGTCGAGCTCGACGTGCGCAAGGCGATCGACACGGTGTGGATGAACGCAGAGAACATCACCGTGCTGCGCGCCTCGATCGACGGGGCACCGGTGCGCGTCGTCGCGGATCAGCCGCACTTCGTGGGCTTCGTCCCGGGGCAGCCGCTCCCGGTGAAGCACGCGAAGCTGCACATCGAGTACCGCGCGGTGCTGTCGGACACCGAGACGACGGGCGTGGTGCGCCAGCACGACGGGCGCGACGACTACGTCTTCACGCAGTTCGAGCCCATCGACGCACGCCACGCGTTTCCATGCTTCGACGAGCCGGGCGTGAAGGTCCCGTGGCAGCTCACGCTGACGGTGCGTTCAGCGGACGGCGCGTTCAGCAACATGCCGATCGTGAGCGAGAAGGATCTCGGCCGCGGATGGAAGCGCGTGCAGTTCGCCGAGACGCCCGCCATCCCGAGCTACCTCGTCGCGTTCATCGTGGGACCGTTCGACGTCGTCGACGCGGGCAAGTCTGCCACGAGCGGCACGCCGATCCGCATCGTCGTGCCGCGTGGCAAGAGCTCGCAGGTGCGCTGGCCCGCGTCCGTGACGCACGAGGTCCTCGAACAGCTCGAGGCGTACTTCGGTAGCGCGCACCCGTTCCCGAAGCTCGACATCGTCGCCGTGCCGCACACGTCGTACGGTGCGATGGAGAACCCCGGGCTCGTCATGTTCACGGGCGAGCTCGTGCTCCAGGCGCCCGGCGACGAGACGATCTCTCGGCGTCGTGCGTACGCGGAGGTCGCGATGCACGAGCTCGCGCACCAGTGGTTCGGCAACCTCGTGACGATGAAGTGGTGGAATGACGTGTGGCTCAACGAGGCGTTCGCCACGTGGCTGACCTCGCACCTCATGGAGCGCTGGCAGCCGACCTGGGCCGAGGCCGAGGCGCGCATCGAGTCGCGCGATGCTGCGATGGCCGCAGACTCGCTCGCTGCGACACGCGCGGTGCGTCAGCCGATCGCTTCGTCCGACGACATCCAGTCGGTCTTCAACCGGATCGTGTACGAGAAGGGATCGACGGTCATCGGCATGTTCGAGAGGCTCGTCGGCACGGACCACTTCCGCGACGGTGTGCGTCGCTATCTCGCGCTGCACGCGCGCGGCAACGCGGACACGCACGACTTCCTCGTGGCGATCTCGGACGCCGGGGCCCAGGCCATCACGGCGGCGTTCGCGACGTTCATCGATCAACCGGGCACGCCGAGCATCAAGTTCGCGCTCGACTGCCGCGGCAAGACGCCCGTGCTGCACATGACGCAGCAGCGCTACACGCGCCTCGGCTCCACGATGTCGACGCAGCAGCTCTGGCAGGTGCCGGTGTGCGTGCGCTGGCCCGACGGTCACACGTGCAAGGTGCTCACCGGCAAATACGGTGATCTGCCGCTGACGGGCGCGACGTCGTGCCCCGCATGGGTCGAGCCCAACGATGGTGGCGCGGGCTACTACCGCGTCGAGCCCAGCCTCGAGCTGCTCGCCGGGCTCGAGAACGGGGGCATGGCGTCGCTGACGGTGCCGGAGAAGATGTCGCTGCTGTCGGACGTGTCCGCGCTGTCGAGCGCGGGGCACATCGACTACACGGAGGTGCTCGCGCTCGCAGGCAAGCTCGCGCACGATCCGGATCGGCACGTCGTCGGCGCGGCGCTCGATGCGGTGGGGTGGCTCGACCAGGCCGGCTGGCTCACCGGGCGCGAGCGTCCGGCGTACCGGCTGTGGATGCACGAGCTCTTCGGCAAGCGCGCGCACGAGCTCGGCCTCTCGCCGCACAAGGACGACAGCGAGGACACACGCCTGCTCCGCGCGCAGCTCGTACCGACCTACATCGCGGTGACCGGCGACCCCGTGCTGCTCGCCGAGGCGCGCAAGCTCGCGGCGGCCTGGCTGAAGGATCCGCACGCGATCACACCAGACCTCGTCGATGGCGTCCTCGACGTCGTCGGGCGGAGCGGCACCCGCGCGCAGTGGAACGCGTGGATGAAGGCTGCGCGAGCGACGAAGGAGCGGCCGATGCGCCTCCACCTCGTCAACGCGCTCGGGAGCATGCGCGATCCGGCGCTCGTGCGGAGCTCGCTGGCGACGCTCGAGAGCGACGGGATGGACCTTCGCGACGCGCTCGGGCTGCTCTGGGGCGCTGCGTCCCAGCTCGAGACGCGCGCGATCGCATGGACGTGGCTTCAGGCGCACTTCGATGCGCTGGTGCCGCGCCTGCCCCGTGATGCCGCGGCGCGCCTCGTGTCTCTCACAGAGAGCGCATGCGACGACGCGCTCGTCGAGCCGACGCGCGCCTTCTTCGGCGAGCGCGTGAAGAAGCTCGACGGCGGAGTCCGCGAGCTCGAGCTCGCGCTCGAGGGGCAGCACCTGTGCTCGGTGTTTCGTACCGCGCAGCTGCCGCTCGTGCAGAGGTGGTTCTCGAAGAAGCACTGAGCGTCAGGAGTCACCACGAGCCGCATCTCGGTGTAGCTCGCGAACGCGCACAAGGGCGTGCTCGAGCAGAAGCGCGACCGTCGTTCGGACCGTGCTTCCTGCGCGCTAGCGAGCGATGCAGGGTGCGAGCGAGGCATCTCCGGCGGCCAGGATGCGCACCGTGTACCAGCCAGAGACGTCGATCGGGATCTCGATGGGCGCGTCTCCCTGGGTCACCGTCTTCTCCACTCGCTCGTCGCCGAAGCCGTCGTAGAGCATCGCCATGCTGCCGGTATAGTCCTCGTCGCCGAGCGCCACGCGCACGTCGATGGTGCCTGGATTCTTGAACGGGAGGCGGAGCCGCTCGCCACGCTGGAGCGGGATGACCGCATAGGCCTTCCAGTTGCCGAGCTCGTCGCGCCACTTCGAGTCGGTCGCCGCGAACGTCAGCTGCTGCGCGTCGTCACATGCGTGGATCGTGCGATCGACCTCGCCGACGCCGACGCCGCGCTGCCAGATCGCGATGCGGGCCACGTGGGCCGCTCGGGCCTCGTCCCAGCCGTGCGTGCCCATGAGGCGGCGGGCGGGGAGCGCGATGAACGCCAGTGCAGCCACGATGATCGGGACGCGCCAGAGCGCGGCGACGATGACCTGACGTCTGCCCACACGTGCGCGATCGCGGGCCACCTTCGCATCGAGGCGCAGCGCCACGTCGATGTGGCTGGCGCGCGCGCTCCACTCGCGCGGGACCTGGACGAGGTTGTCGGCGCCACAGAACGTGCAGCGCGCACCGAGCGCGCCGGGCGCGAAGACGAGCTTGGCGTCGCAGTGACGACACCGAGCGGGGCCGCCCTCGGTCTTCGGGGGCTTGCTGGCCAGCGCGGCTTGCAGGTCGCTGCGCGCGTCGAGCCGCTCGCCGAAGAGACTCCACACGAGCAGCAGCACGAGCCCGCCGACGGGGATCCCGATCTGCAACAGCCACGCGATGGCTTGGGGCGCGACATGCATGATGCGCGCGTGCGTCATGCGCTCGTAGCTCGCGGAGACGAGGTGCGTGAAGAAGTGCCCGACCCGCAGCATCGCCATCACCATGAATGGCAGGCCGATGACCCACAGCCACCAGCTCGTGAGGAAGACCGCCGCGCGCTGGCTCCGCGACGGGGGCTGGCCTAGCGTGGCGAAGAGCGCTTCGGCCTCGGCGCGCGACGCCTTCTCGCGCACCATCGACGCGCCGCTGTAGTCGATGACGGTGACCTTCTTGCAGAAGGTGCACGTCACGTGCTCCCCGTCGGTGGCCGCGGGCAGCGGCGCATGACAGCTCGGGCACTCGAAGACCACGGCGTCGCTCACCTTCGCATCGTACGCGAGCCGCGCGTCATTCGTCGAAGAGCTGCTTCGAGTAGCGCGTCGGGTCCCCGAGGCGCTGGCACGACGGGGAAGCACTGACCACCAGCGTCCGAGTGGTGGTCTGATGGCGGCGTGATCGACTACACGCCAGCGGAGCGACGCCGCCGCATCCTCGCGATCGTCGCCGCGTCCTCGGGAAACCTGGTCGAGTGGTTCGACTTCTACGTCTACGCGTTCTCGGCGCTCTACTTCGCGCCTGCGTTCTTCCCGCGATCTGATCCCACCGCGCAGCTCCTCAACACCGCGGGCGTGTTTGCCGCGGGCTTCCTCATGCGACCGGTCGGCGGCTGGCTCTTCGGTCGGCTCGCCGATCGCGTCGGACGCAAGCGCTCCATGCTCGTCTCCGTCGCCATGATGTGCGGAGGCTCGCTCGCCATCGCGTGCCTGCCCACGTATGCGCGCATCGGTGCCGCGGCACCCGCGCTGCTCCTCGTCGCGCGTCTCGTGCAGGGGCTCTCGGTCGGCGGTGAGTACGGCACGACGGCCACCTACATGAGCGAGGTCGCGCTGGGCGGTCGGCGCGGCTTCTACTCGTCGTTCCAGTACGTGACGCTCATCGGCGGACAGCTACTCGCCGTGCTGCTGATCGTCGTGCTCGAGTCGATGCTCGGCGATGCGCAGCTGCGCGCGTGGGGCTGGCGCATCCCGTTCGCGGTGGGCGCGCTCGCGGCGGTCGTGGCGCTGTTTCTCCGGCGCACGCTCCACGAGACCCAGTCGGACGAGGCGCGAAAAAAGGCAGTCGGTGTCGCGACCCTCTTCCGCTCGCACTGGCGCGAGCTCGGCGCGGTCTTCGGCTACACGGCCGGCGGCTCGCTCTACTTCTACACGTTCACGACGTACATGCAGAAGCACCTCGTCAACACCGTCGGGCTCTCGATCAAGCACGCGAGCTGGGTGATGAGCGTGGCCTTGCTCGTCTACATGGGCCTGCAGCCGCCGTTCGGGATGCTCTCGGATCGCATCGGCCGTCGTCGCTCGATGCTCCTCTTCTCGATCTTCGGCCTCGTGGCGGTGGTGCCTGTCTTCAACGCGCTGTCGCACACGCATGACGCCTTCGCCGCGCTCATGCTCATCATCGGCGCGCTCGCGATCCTCAGCCTGTACACGTCGATAGCCGGCATCGTGAAGGCCGAGATGTTTCCGCCAGAGGTGCGCGCGCTGGGCGTTGGCTTCGCGTACGCCGTCGGAAACGCCACCTTCGGTGGTACCGCCGAGTACATCGCGCTCGCGCTCAAGAGCCACGGCCACGCGGAGATCTACCCCTACTACGTGAGCGCCGTGATGGTCCTGGTGCTCGTGGTGAGCTGGCGGTTGCCGCGCGTCGCAAAGCACCTGCGGCACGACGAGTGATCACTCGTTCTTTGGATCCTCACCGCGACGCTTGGCGCCATTCAGATAGATGTCTCTTGCGTCGAGACCGAGGAGCTTCAGGGTTCCGAAGTCGGGGAAGCCGGTCGTCGGCTGCTGCTGCTTCGCCTGGAAGCGCTTGATGGCCGCCTGCGTCTCGTCGTCGAGCCGACCGGAGCTCTTCACCGCCTCGCCCTTCTCGGAGAGCGCCACCTGGATCTTGCGCACCGAGGCCGGGTCGAGAAAGCCACCCGGCGTGGTTCTCACCGGACGACCCGAGCTCACCTCGCGCGCCTTCGGCGGCTCCTCTGCGATCGAGCGGTGTTCGCTCGCGACCTGGTGAGCGTGGCAGCCGCCGCAGAGGAGGAGCAACGCGATGATCGGACGACGCATCACTTCCCCTCGTTCGGGTGCGATTCGATGGGCTTGGCGCTGCTCTTGGTCAGCGCCTGCACCGCCTGGTGGAGCACACCGTGGTCCTTCGGATCGACGGGCGGCGGCGTGTTCGCGAGGCTGGCCGAGAGTCCCTCGACCCACGCGTTCCGCAGCACGGCCATGATCGCGGGCACGATCTCCACCTTCGGCGACTTGAGCGTGCCGTGGATCGGGATGATGCTGGCGATTGCGTCGCGGCCTGGCACGCGGTCGGAGAGGATCTTCACCCCGAGATCGGCGAGCGCAGCCTTGATGCGATCGCCGAGCTTGCCGTCGGACGCCTCGACGTGGACCTTGCGCAGCACCGGTTTGACGCCGCCTTCGATGACCCCGCGCTTGCACGTTACCGACAGGAAGGTGTCCATGTTGCCGTCGGTGATGGACAGCCCTTTGATCTTCGTCCAGTCGTAGAGGTCGGCCAGTTCGAGGTGCTTCACCTCGGCCGATCCAGCGAAGGTGAGCCCCTTGTCGAACGGGTCGATCGTGAGGAAGAGCGTGAGGGCGCCGCTGCGCTGCAGCGTGCCTCGCGCCGTGACGAGCAGCGGCAGCCCGTGCATGAGATCCCGCCGCGACGCCACGTTTTCGACGGTGAGGTCGAGGTGGTGCAACCACAGGCGTTGCCCGTCGTGGTGCTCATCGACGATGATGATCTGGCTCGACTCGACCGTCAGCCGGTCGAGCCCGGCGGACGGCACCGACTCGAGCGTCTTGGCGATCTCGAGCGGAGGCTGCGCCGGCTTGCCCTCTCGCCCGGGCGCGAGCGGGATCATCGCGCGCGCCTTCACGATGTTGATGTCGCGCACGAGATGCCCGTGAAAGATGGCCTTCCACGACCAGCGCATCTCGATCTTGTCCGCGTAGAAGAGCGGCTCCTTCTTCGGCGAAAAGGGCATCGAGACGATCTTCAGCCCGTACACGTCGTAGCCCGGGTGGAAGATCGTGACGTGGCACTTCTGGAAGTGGCCAGCCGCGCCCTCGAGGCGATCGAGCCCCTTCTGCGTGGCGAACGAGACGATGGCGTCGATGAGGAAGTACACGATCACCAGGATCGCGACGATCCCGAGCGGGATGCGCCACAGCCAGTGGCGGTGGTGGTGCACGGCGCGAGGCGTCATGGGACTCACTTCGCACCTCCTTTCGCGACGAGCTGCTCGTCCTTGGCGATGAGCTTGCGAACCGCGCGCGCGTCCCACTCTGCAGCCCAGCGCCCCATCGTGTTGCTGGCCTCGCGCGAGCCCTCGATGTTGGCCTCGAGCCTCACGAGGTTTCGCTTCTGCTTCTCGAGGTCGGCCGCGGGATCGCGTCTCTCGGCCAGCGCGCCCTTCTTCGCGGCGTGATCAGTCTTCTCGGCGGTCTTTGCCTGTTCGGCGCTGCGCCCGGCGTTCTTGTCATCGTGCGAGCACGCCGCCAGGCCGAGCACGCACAGGATGGGAAAGGCTTTCATGTGCCCGGGACTTTGCAAGCGGTGTGCAGAGCCGATCTTTTTGATCTCGCCCAGGTACGCGATCGGGCCGTGTGGTCTTCCGCCTCATCTGTGGCGAGGTCGTCCATTTCACGGTCGGTCCGTGTACGTTTGAGCGGTGAAGAAGGCGGACGACGAGCTCACCGCGCTCTACAGCGACAGCTACCGCCGCATCGCCGACGTCATCGTGCAGATCCCGCGCGGCAAGGTGATGACCTACGGGCAGGTTGCCGAGGACGCGGGCCTCGGGCGCGCCGCACGGCTCGTGGGTTACGCGTTGCACGCGATCGGCAAGCGCCTGCCGTGGCAGCGCGTCGTCGGCATGCGTGGCAAGGGCTTTGCGAAGGTCTCGATCAAGGATCCCATGCACGGCACCGAGCAACGCATGCGGCTCGAGAACGAGGGCGTGTGCTTCACGTCCTCGGCCGGGATCGATCTCGCCGTGTACGGATTTCGACTGAACGTGACCGCGCAGAAGAAGAAGAAGCGATGAACCGTTGCAGCTGGTCCGGAAACGATGCGCTCATGACCGCCTACTACGACGAGGAGTGGGGGGTGCCGCGGTACGCCCCGCGCATGCCCTCGTGCACGCGCCGCTGCTTCCGTCGCGACGAGGTGTAGACGATGTGGTTCCCGCTCGCGACGCTCGCCGCGTACCTGCTCACGGTCCTCTCCGCGATCGCGCGAAGGGGTCGCCAGTACGCGCTGTTCGCCGGCGTCCTCGTCGGGGTGTACTCGCTGCTCGCCTGGGCCATGGCGCCTCCACCGGGGCCGCTGCTGTGGGCGTTCACCGCCTTTCACACGACGGCGTACGTCAACTTCATCCTGCTGTCGCGCCCCAGGATGCGCGGCGTCGCGTTCCGCATCGTCGTCAGCTGGCCTGCGGCCTTCATGGTGGCGGGCACGCTGCTGTCGCTGCCGTGGGGGATCCTCGTCGCCATGCGCTTTCACCCGTGGGCGCCGTGGCTGCCGTACGCGCTCGCGCTCGTCGGCATGACGCAGTCGCTGTCGACGCGTCACGAGGAGGTCGACCTCGTCCTCGGAGGCGCTGCGACGCCGCTCGTGCTGCCGCACCCGCGTGGCACGCATCGCGACGAGAGGCCGCTGCGGATCGTGCAGATCACGGATCCCCACCTCGGGCCGTTCATGAGCGTCGCGCGCCTCGCGGCGATCTGCGCGCGCGCCGTCGAGGAGCAGCCCGACCTCATCTTCCTCACCGGCGACTTTCTCACGATGGAGTCGCAGCGGGATCCGAGGCTGCTGCTCGACGCGCTCGCTCCACTGAAGGTGTATTCGGGTCGCACGTTCGCGTGCCTCGGCAACCACGATCACGAGTCACCGGATATCGTGCGCGCCGCGCTGCGCGACAACGGCATAGAGCTCCTCGTGGATGCTGCTACCGAGGTGCAGACCGACGTGGGCCTCGTGCAGATCGTCGGCATGGACTTCACGTGGGGTGACAGGGCAGGGCACCTCGAGAGGGTCACCGAAGCGTTCCCCCGCAAGCCCGATGCGCTGCGCATCGTGCTGCTCCACGACCCGGGCGCGTTCCGTCACCTGCCCGACGGCTCCGCGGATCTCGTGCTCTCGGGTCACACGCATGGAGGTCAGGTCGGCCTCGTGAGCCTCGGGTTGCCGTGGACGATGCTGCGGCTCTTTGGCCTCCGCATCCCCGATCACGGGTACTGGGCGCGCGGGACCGATCGCATGTACGTGCATCGCGGCACCGGGCACTACGGCTTCCCGCTGCGGCTCGGCGTCCCGGCGGAAGAAGGCGTGCTGCGCGTGCACCGTCCGCAGCACGCTGGCTAGCGCGCTCGCGACAGCCGGCGACCGGCCCTTCCAGTCACGCGTAAACATCAATCATTTCAGTGTTCGCGGCATGGTTTCCAACTTGCTCCATAGACCCGCATGCGAACGAATGCGATGAGATCTTGGCGTGGCTGGAGCCTCATCGCTGCGGTGGCTGCGCTGCTCACGACGCAGACCGCCTCGGCCGCGCAGCTCGTGCTGTACAGCATCCCCTCGCCGCACGGCATCTCGTGGAAGTCGCCGCGCGCGCTGTTTGCGAGCCGGCTCAAGAACGAATTCACGCTGCAGAAGAAGCCGGCGCACAAGCTCGGTCACGTCGCGATCGAGCTCACCTCCGAGGAGCACGGTCACTTCCTCACGGGCATGACCGACACGGGCCAGGTCTCGTACGTGAAGCAGCTCGTCAAGGGCGGCTACGGGCTCGAGCTCATGCAGGAGTCGGTGCCCGGTCGCCTGCAGACGCCGGCCGAGCTGAAGCCCGATCTGCAGCGTCGCTTCGCGTCGGGTCGTGTGAACTACCTGCGCTTCGAGATCACGGAGAAGACCGCGGCGCGCGTCGCGGAGTTCATCGACACGTACCACGCGCGCGGCTACGACGAGCACTACGGCGGCACGCTGCGCCCGCGGCACGGTGAAGGCGGCGGCTGCTCGGCGTTCGGCACGAGCTGCATGGCGGTCGCCGGGGTCCTCGACGAGCAGATGACGAAGGCGTGGCGCGAGGACGTGCGGCTCCCGAAGCGCCTCATCGGCGGTCCCGAGGCGGGCAAGAAGGTGAGCCCGCTGAAGCTCCTCTTCTCGAACCTGTCGAGCCGCTGGGCGAGGCCGGGCGAGCCGTCGGAGACGCTCGACATCTACGATCCCGGAGCGATCGCCACGTGGATCCGCGCGGAGCACGACTCTCTGCCCGCGGGCGGCGCCATCCGTCACGGCATGAAGATGTCGGCGGAGAAGTCCGGCAAGGCGAAGGGCATCTTCGTCGACGCCAGGAACATCCCGACGCCGACGGAGCCCATCTTCCAGGGCGCTGCGGCTCGCTAGTTACTGCACGACCACACCGTAGCGACCGGTCACTGGCGTATCGGTGAAGGTCGACGTGTATATCATCGTGATGGTGCTGCTGCCGTTGATGTAGACCACCTGTGCCCCCGGGTCCTGCGGGTCGCCGATGACGAGGTCGCTGTACCCGTCGTTGTTCACGTCCGCGAAGACGCCCGACGCGCCGCTGTTGGCAGGAGTCGTGACGAGGTGCGCCGCTGCGGCGAAGCCGTTCGAGGCGCCGAGGTAGACGTATTGCGTCGCGTAGTTCCGCGCCGCGACGAAGAGATCCGGGTACCCATCTCCGTTGATGTCGCCTCCGAGGTCGACGACGGTGCCGAACGACTGAGTGCCTGGAGCGGGTGCGGTGAGGACGTTGAGCGGCGCCAGGACGACGCCGGTCTGGTTGCCCTGGAAGACCCACACCATCTTGCCGCTCTCCGATGTGACGACGATGTCCGCGTAGCCGTCGCTGTTGACGTCGGCGCCCCCGCACAGCGCGTCGCCGAACGAGCCGGTGCCAGAGGGGCGCGCGAGGACCTGCGACGCCGTGGCGCCGATGCCCGTCGCACTGCCGAAGTAGATGTAGACCTTGCCCGCGTTGAAGTCGCCGACGAGGATGTCTGCGTAGCCGTCGCGGTTGATGTCCCCCGCGCCGGAGAGCGTGGTCCCGAACCACGTCGAGCCCGTCGGTACCGTGAGCGTGGCCGACGGCAGCGCGGGCAGGCCCGTCGGTCCGCCGTAGAACACCCAGGCCCCGTTCGAGCTGTTGCTGCCGCCGACGAGCGCATCCGCGTAGCCGTCACCGTTGACATCACCTGCCGCGGCGACGTGCGTCGCGAACTGCAAGTCCGGGCTGGTCGCCGCGGAGGAGAGGGTCCTCGCCACGGTCGTCACGAGTCCCTGCGCGGACCCCTTGTAGAAGTACGCCTTGCCCTCGCCCTCGCTGCCGACGAGCACGTCGGCATACCCATCGCCGTCGACGTCGCCGAGGGTCGAGACGCTGTGGGCAAACCCGCCGGTGGCGCTCCCTCCACCGACCACCGTTCCCGCGTTCGCGGCGACTCCGCTCGTGACCCCGTAGTGCACGTGGATGTCGCCCATGCGCTGCTCGGCCGGCGGATAGACCGCGTCGTCGCCGACCACCACGTCGCTGCGACCATCGCCGTTGATGTCGGTGTTCTTGCCGAACGTGCCGTATGGACCGTCGGTGCTCGAGCGGCTCATCGGGCGGAACTCCCAGAACGGCGAGTACGTCGTGCCGTTCGTGCCGGAGATGCGCCCCGCGACGTGCCAGTACAGCGTCTTTCCGGTGGGTAGTGCGGTGGTGAGGCGCACGGTCGAGACGGCCACGTCCTGCGCGTACACCGGCGTCGTGCACGTGCGATCGCTGCAGATCTCGAGGTGCGCGCCGTTCGTGCCCGCGGCGAGCGTCCACGCGAAAGTGGGTGCCGTGTCGGGCGTGAGCACGCCGGACGCGGGCGCGAGGTTCTTCGGCGGCGCGATGTCGCACGTCGTCCCCGACGGCGCGTAGCCCGCATCGCAGTCGACGCCGCACGAACCGCTCGTGCATGTGGCGGTGCCGTGCGTGGGCGTATCGCAGGGCGTGCAGCTCGTGCCGCAGCTCGTGACCGAAACGTCGGAGACGCACGCAGCGACAGTTCCTCCGCAGTAGTGATTGCCGGTGTCGCACGCGGGCACGCCGCTCAGGTCGGGGTTCATGTCCTGGCCGATGGGACCGTCGAAGCCGCCATCGACCGCCGAGCTGTCCAGCGCGATGACGGCGTGGGTGCACGTGGCCGTCAGCTTGATCGTCTCCGTCTTGCCCGCGACCACGGTGCTGCCCATGTATGCGCGCAGGCTCACCGTGATGGCCTGGCCCTCGGTGTAGGTCGCGAAGTCGATCTCCGCGGTGCCGCTCGTCGAACCCACCGGCACGGTGAGCACACCGCTCGAATGGGCCGTGTCGCCGTGCTGCACATCGAGCGTGATCTTGTCGACGCCGGCGCCGTAGTCGACCTCGAGGAGGATCGTGCCCTTCTTGCACTGGCGCGTGTTGCTGCAGGCGGCAAGGCCAAGGAGAGCGAGAGCGAGAGCGAGAGCGCGCATCAGTTGTTCACCTTGATACCGCCGAGGGTTGCTCCGGGATCGTGTGTCGTGCTGCCGAGGATGACGCCGAGCGCGACCGCGCCACCGACGACGACGACCGAGCCGGCGACGACACCCCAGAACCAGGCCTTCTTCACCAGCGGCTTCCGTGGAGGTGGCGTTGGCGCCTCGACGAGCACGACGGCGGCCTGCGGGGTGGCGACGACGACGGGCTGCGGCTGGACGGGCACCGGCGTCACGACGGGCTCTGCGACCCTCGGCGGATCTTCCGTGGTGCCGTCGCGCGCGATCGCGGCCTTCAGGTCCGCGACGGTGCGCGAGACCTCGCCGCGGTTCTTCGCCTCGTGTCCGTAGACGCGCAGGTAATTCTGAAACAGCAGCAGCGCGCGGTGCTTGTTGCCCGCCTTGCGATGCGACTGCGCCGCGTCGTAGAGCAGCGCGGGATCGGGCTTCAGGTCGAAGGCCTTCTCGTACTCGAGCGCGGCATCGTCGAAGCGACCCAGCGCGAACGCGCTGGTGGCGCGATCGAAGTGGACGCGGGCCTCGCTGTTCTGCTGCGCGCGTGCGCTTGCGAGGACCGAGAGCCACACCACCACCACGACCACACACCGCAGCACACGAATCATGCCGGCAGAATACACGCTGAGGTGCTCACCGGCGATGCCAGGCGATGATGGAACCGATGTGGGCTGGTCCGTGGCCGAACGCCACAGCGTGACCTTCTGACGCTAGAAGTGATGCTCAAGTTATCGGAATCAGATGTGATCATACCTCGCTGCCGTGGTCCGCTCGATGCACCCATACCACCGCATATGATCAATGCTCACGCCATCGCGCCGCTCGCTACGTCCCAGAACGTGGACGGCGCAGACGCGGAGGCGTTCGTCGCAGCCACCGTCGGTGCGGATGCACGCCAGATCCTCGATATGACCACATCTGCGGTGGTGCGGCTGCTCGGCGATCGCGGCTCCTGCATTCTCTTTCACGGTGCGCCTCGCGTCGCGATCTCCACGTATGCGCCGATGTACTGCGGTGGGATCGTCGACCTGGCGAAGTATCCCGAGATCCAGACGGCGGTCGACGCGCGCGCGGTCATCGCGATCGAAGACGCGCACGCTGATCCCCGCCTCACGTCGGTGCACGGGACCCTCCCCGATGACGTGCGCTCGGTCGCGGTCGTACCGCTCGTGATCCGCGACGAGTGCATCGGCGTCGTGCTCGCCCAGTCGAGCCGGGTGCGCGACATGAACCTCGAGTCCATCGCGACCGCCTCGCTGCTCGGACGCCTCGCCGCGCGGCTCTTGCCGGCGAGCGCCGCGGTGCGCGAGCTCGAGGTCTTCGCGCGTCCGATGAAGGCCGACGGCAGCGAGGCGACCGCTGCGCGTCGTCGCGTCCTCATCATCGACGACGACGACGACAACGCAGCGCTCGTCGCAGAGATCCTGTCGCGCGCCGGCTACGACACGCTGCGCGCGGAGGACGGTGAGTGCGGCGTGCGCATCGCGTGTGACGAGCAGCCGGATCTGGTGCTCCTCGACGTCGACATGCCGAAGCTCGACGGCTTCGGTGCCGCGGAGCTGCTCAGCACCGACGTGCTGACGAGACACATCCCGATCCTGTTCCTGTCCGGATCGCCGGACCTCATGCCGCGCGTGCGGATGCTGAAGCTGGATGGGGTCGACTTCCTGTCGAAGCCGTTCAAGCGCCAGGAGCTCCTCACGCGCATCTCGCTCGCGTTCACGCAGGCCGACGAGCGCCGGCGTGTCCGCGCCGAGGCGAACCTCGACGAGCTGACGGGGCTCGGCAACCTGCGCCTCCTGCGCGAGCGACTCGCCATCGAGCAGGCGCGCTTCGATCGCCACGACACGCCGATCTCCGTCGTCATGGTCGACGTCGACAAGCTCAAGCGCATCAACGACACGCACGGTCACGCCGCCGGCAGCCACGCGCTCGCGGCGATCGGCGAGGTGCTGCGCAAGACGATCCGCGAGACGGATCTCGCCGTGCGCTACGGTGGAGACGAGTTCGCGGTCGTGCTCCCCCACACGGACCTCGACGAGGCGGAGCGCTTCGGCGACCGCGTGATCGAGCGTATCCGTGCGCTCCGCTGCAACGGTACGGGCGTGAGCGTCAGCATCGGGGTCGCGTCACTAGACCACGCGCGCGCGACGAACATCGAGGCTGCACTCGCGCAGTCGGACGCGGCCGCCTATCGCGCCAAGCGCGACGGCGGGAACCGCTGCTACGTCCACGACAGGATGCTCGATGCGGCCGGTACTCCGGCGCCACTCCACTGAGCGGTCGACGCCACGCCGCGAGATGAACTACGCTTCCGGCGGAGGAACCCATGGCCAAGTTCGAGCTGCGTGAGATCCGAGAAGCGAGCGACGGCTCGAAGGTCCGCCTGTTCCAGGATGTGCACGATGCGTCGTGGTTCGCGGGGAAGGCCGGCGACAGCAGGCTCGAGCCGATCCCCATGGGCTCGTTCTGTTCGGCGGAGGCGGCCCGTCACTGGGCAGACCAGACCTTCCCCGGTGGCACCTGGTCGCAGGTCGGCACGCCGGAGTTCGTCAGCACCCGCTGAGATTCCAACATTGCGGTAGCCAGGTCATTTCGGCGCGTATATAACGTGTTCACCATGACCAACTCCGACTGGGAAGACCGCGCCGCCTCTCGCTTCCCGTTGCACCTGGACACGCCAGTCCTCGACATGCGCACCGGTCGCTTCCTGGCCGGTCGATCGCGCGACGTGTCGCTCAACGGTGTCTTCATCGAGACGCACGAGCAGCCTCCGATCGGCGCTCTCGTCGATGTGTTCCTCGGCGGAGTCGGCATCGGCGCGCAGGTCGTCGGTCGCGTCGTTCGCGCAACGCCTGGCGACGGTTTCGGCGTCACCTTCACGGGCGACACGTCCGGCATCCAGCGGATGCTGAGCTAGCTCGGCACCTCGCAGAACGTTCACGGGGGCCATTACGGGCTCGTCGTGGGGTAGTCTCCCCGCCTGGTCATGAGCACGTCGTCACCCTCGGCCGTACCCCCCTTCGCGGAGCTCGCGTTCGACGCCGCTTCGATCTCGGCGCTGGTAGCTCGCGTCCGCGAGCCGCTGCACCTGTTCATGGACGAAGAAGCCGCCCGTGTCGGAGTTGCCCTGGAAGCGGTGCACGCGCGCTACACGCCCATCGGCACGCTGCCGCCGCTGTACCCCGAGTGGCTCGGTGATCGCGCCTTCACCGAGACGCACGGTCTGCGCTTTCCGTATGTCGCGGGCGAGATGGCCAACGGCATCGCGTCCGTCGCGCTCGTCGTCGCGATGGCGCGCGCGGGCATGCTTGGCTTCTTTGGCGCGGCGGGCCTCTCGTTGTCGCGCGTCGAGCAGGCCATCGACGAGCTCGAGGCCGCGCTCGCCGACGAGCCGTGGGGCATCAACCTCATCCACTCGCCCCACGAGCCCGCGCTCGAGGAGGCGCTCGTCGATCTCTACGTGCGTCGTGGTGTGCGGCGCGTCTCGGCCTCCGCGTTCATGGCGCTGTCGCTGGCCGTCGTGCGCCTCGCCGCGACGGGGCTCGCGCGCGATGTCGACGGTCGCGTCATCCGCAGGCACCACGTGTTCGCGAAGATCTCGCGGTCCGAGGTCGCCACAGCGTTCATGTCGCCACCGCCCGCCGCGATGCTCGAGACGCTCGTCACCGACGGTCGCATCACGCACGACGAGGCCGCGCTCGCCGCGACGCTGCCAGTGGCCACCGAGATCACCGTCGAGGCCGACTCCGGGGGGCACACCGACAACCGTCCGCTCGTCGCGCTGTTTCCCGCGATCCGTGCGCTGGCCGACACGCTCTCCGCGCAGCACCGCTACGACGAGCCGATCCGGGTCGGCGTCGGAGGTGGCCTCGGCACGCCCGCCTCCGTCGCGGCCGCGTTCTCGCTCGGTGCGGCGTACGTCGTGACGGGCTCGGTCAACCAGGCTGCCATCGAGGCCGGCCTCAGCACCGGCGCCAAGGAGCTGCTCTGCGGCGCGAGCATGGCAGACGTCGTCATGGCGCCGGCCGCCGACATGTTCGAGCAGGGCGTGAAGGTGCAGGTGCTCCGTCGCGGTACGCTGTTCGGGATGCGTGCGCAGCGGCTCTACGAGCTGTACCGCGCCTACGACGGGCTCGACGCGATACCCCCGGACGTGATCGACGCGCTCGAGCGCGAGATCTTGCTGGGGACCGTTGCATCGGTGTGGACCGAGGTGCAGCGCTACTTCGCGCATGACCCAGCCGAGCTCGAGCGTGCGGCGCGCGAGCCGAAGCACCGGATGGCGCTCGTGTTCCGCTGGTACCTCGGGCTGTCGAGCCGCTGGGCAATCGAGGGTGATCCACGACGACGCGCCGACTACCAGATCTGGTGTGGCCCCGCGATGGGAGCGTTCAACGAGTGGGTCAGGGGCTCGTTCCTCGAGCCGCCGGCCGCGCGCGCAGCGGTGCAGATCGCGCTCAACTTCCTCGAGGGTGCGGCAACCATCGCGCGTGCCCAGCAGCTGCGCGCCGCCGGTGTCGCCGTGCCTGCCGC
The DNA here is from genome assembly GCA_039923495.1 of Polyangia bacterium. Lineage (GTDB taxonomy): Bacteria > Myxococcota_A > Polyangia > Palsa-1104 > Palsa-1104 > JBDTCO01. The sequence continues at coordinate 4,540 of JBDTCO010000047.1, read as the reverse complement.
TGCGTTCTCGTTTGCTCCTCGGCCTCTCGCCTGATGGCCGCCCGAAAGAAAGCTCGATCATGACGCGCCCCTCGTCTTCCCCCATCGCCGTCGTCGGCGTCGCTGCGCTGTTCCCGGGGTCGATCGACAACGTCGGTTTCTGGCGGGACATCGTGGCCGGCAAGGACCTCATCACCGACGTGCCGCCGAGCCACTGGCTCGTCGAGGACTACTACGACGCCGATCCGAAGGCGCGTGACAAGACGTACGCGAAGCGCGGTGCATTCCTGCCCGAGGTCGACTTCGACGCGCTCGCGTGGGGCGTGCCACCGTCGATCGTGCCGGGCACCGACACGACGCAGCTCCTCGCGCTCATCGTCGCGCAGCGCGTGCTGGAAGACGCGCTCGGCACGAAGTGGAAGGACATGCCGCGCGATCGAGTCAGCGTGATCCTCGGCGTCACGTCTGCGCAGGATCTCCTCGGCTCGATGGTGAGTCGCTTGCAGCGACCGGTGTGGAGAAAGGCGCTACGCGAGATCGGGTTGCCCGAGTCCACCGTCGACAAGGCGTGTGATCAGATCGCGTCGCAGTACGTCGAATGGCAGGAGTCGACGTTCCCTGGGCTCCTCGGCAACGTCGTCGCGGGGCGCATCGCGAACCGCCTCGATCTCGGCGGTACCAACTGCATCACCGACGCTGCGTGCGCGTCGAGCTTCTCCGCGCTGCAGATGGCGGTGTCCGAGCTGCGCCTCGGCGAGTCCGACCTCGTCATCACCGGCGGCGCCGACACGATGAACGACATCTTCATGTACGTCTGCTTCTCGAAGACGCCCGCGCTCTCCCCGACGGGAGATTGCCGTCCGTTCTCCGATCAGGCCGACGGCACGATGCTCGGCGAGGGCATCGGCATGGTGGCGCTCAAGCGTCTCGAGGATGCCGAGCGCGACGGCGACAAGATCTACGCGGTCCTCGCGGGCGTCGGGAGCTCGTCGGATGGTCGCAGCAAGAGCGTGTACGCGCCGGTCGCCAGCGGTCAGGCGAAGGCGCTGCGCCGTGCGTACGCGCAGGCAGGCTACGGCCCGGAGACCGTGGGGCTCATGGAGGCACATGGCACCGGCACTCGCGCGGGTGACGCAGCCGAGTTCGAGGCCCTGCGCACTGTGTTCGACGAGAGCGGTCGCACGGATCGAGGTTGGTGTGCCCTCGGGACCGTGAAGTCGCAGGTCGGTCACACGAAGGCCGCGTCGGGCGCGGCCGGGCTGTTCAAGGCGGTGATGGCGCTGCACCACGGGGTCCTCCCGCCCACCATCAAGGTCGAGCGGCCCGATCCGAAGCTCGCGATCGACGAGAGTCCGTTTCACCTCAACACGGTCGCGCGACCGTGGGTCCGCGGTGAGCATCCGCGGCGTGCGTCCGTCAGCTCGTTCGGCTTCGGCGGCTCCAACTTTCACATCACGCTGCAGGAGTACACCGGCGCGTCCAAGCCCGGCCGCATCCGGCCCGGCGGAGGCGAGGTGGTCCTGCTGTCGGCCAGCGCGCCGGCACTGCTGGCTGCGCAGTGTCGTGCGCTCGCCGTAGATGCATCGCGCGCCGGCATGCTGGCGTACCTCGCGCGGTCGACACAGGAGTCGTTCGACGCGTCGCTGGCCGCGCGCCTGTGCGTGTACGCAGAGACCGACGCGGAGCTCGCGGAGAAGCTCGTGCAGGCCGCGGTCCTCGTCGAAAGGGGCGAAGACGTGACGGTGCCCGGTGGTATCGAGTACGCGAACGGCGCGGCGGACGAGCGCGTCGCGTTCCTGTTCCCGGGGCAGGGGAGCCAGTACATCGGCATGGGGGCGGACGTCACGATGGCGCTGCCGGCCGCGCTGCGCTCGTGGGACGAGAGCGGTAGCGTTGCGCTCGCCGACGAGCGGCTCGACGACGTCGTGTTTCCGCGGCCCGCGTTCGACGAGGCGGCGCGCACGGCACAGCAGGCGAAGCTCACGGCGACGGAGTGGGCGCAGCCCGCGCTCGCGGCCACGAGCCTCGCGCACCTCGCCGTGCTGCGCTCGCTCGGCGTCACGCCGACCGTGCTCGCGGGTCACAGCTTCGGCGAGCTCATCGCGCTGCATGCCGCGGGCGTGATGTCTGCCGAGTCGCTGCTCAAGCTCGCGCGCAGGCGAGGCGAGCTCATGCGCGAGACCGCGCGGGTGCCGGGATCGATGATCTCGGTCGCCGCCAGCGAGGCCGAGCTGCCGACGCTGCGCGACGTTGTCGTGGCCAACTACAACAGCCCGCGGCAGCTCGTGCTGTCCGGTGCCACCGACGCCATCGAGGCTGCGCTGCGCGTCGTCACCGAGGCCGGCCTGAGCGCGACCCGGCTCGACGTCGCGACCGCGTTCCACTCGCCGCTCGTGACCCCGGCCGTGGCGCCGCTGCGCTCGTTCCTGTCGACGATCGAGGTGTCGAGCCCGGCGCTCGACGTGTATGCAAACGCCAGCGCCGCGCCGTACCCCCGCGAGGCCGACGCGATCCGCGATCAGATCGCGAATCAGCTCGCCGTGCCGGTGCGCTTCGTCGAGCAGATCGAGGCGATGTACGCGCGCGGCGTCCGCACGTTCGTCGAGGTCGGCGCCGGGCGCGTGCTCACCAACCTCGTCGGCCACATCCTCAAGAAGCGACCGCATCGCGCCATCGCGCTCGATCGCAAGGGTCGCCCCGGCCTCGCCACGCTCTCGCAGGCGCTCGGCGCGCTGTCGGTGGCAGGCGTGCCGATGGCGTACGCGAAGCTCTGGTCCGACTTTGGCCGCACCGAAGATCCCCGCACGATCGAAAAGCCCAAGATGACGATGAAGCTCAGCGGCGCGAACCACGGCAAGGTCTATCCACCCGCAGGTGGTGCCGCCGCGCTACCGCCGCCCAATCCGGAGCTCGCACCGGTCATCGTGGCTGCTCCCGTCGCCGCGACGCAGGCTGTCGTCGCGCCCGCTGCCGACGCCAGTGTGCAGCTCGCGTGGGTCGCGGCGTTCCAGGAGACGCAGCGCCAGACCGCCGAGGCGCACGCCGCGTACCAGCGCTCGACGGCCGAGGTCCACGCCGCGTTCCTGCGCTCGGCCGATGCGTCGCTCGCGGGGCTCGCGCAGCTGCTCGGGGGGGCGCTGCCGGCACCCGTGATGGCTGCGGCCGCCGTGCCAACGCCGCCCGTGATGCGCGCGATGCCGAGCGCTGCCGTACCCGCCGCGCCCGTGCGGTTGGCTGCTACGCCGGTACGCGTGCCCGCGCCTCCTGCACGGGCGGCGGCTGCACCGGTCGTCGCCGCACCGCCCTCCATGAGCATCGAGTCCCTCTCCACACTGATGGTGGCGATCGTCGCGGAGAAGACCGGCTATCCCGCCGAGACGATCGGCCTCGATCTCGATCTGGAAGCCGACCTCGGCGTCGACTCGATCAAGCGCGTCGAGATCCTGTCGGCGACGACGGACCGCGCGCCGGGGCTGCCGAAGCTCAACGCCGCGAAGATGGCCACGCTGCGCACGCTGCGCGAGATCGTTGCGCACCTGCGTGAGCACCTCGGTGAGTCGCCCGCTCCCGTTGCTGTTGCAGCCGTTGCTGCACCGATCGTCGACACCGCGGCGCTCTCGAAGCTGATGCTCGCGGTCGTCGCGGAGAAGACCGGGTACCCGCCCGAGACGATCGGGCTCGATCTCGATCTGGAAGCCGACCTCGGCGTCGACTCGATCAAGCGCGTCGAGATCCTGTCTGCGACGACGGAACGCGCGCCGGGTCTGCCGAAGCTCGACGCGGCGAAGATGGCGACGCTGCGCACGCTTCGGCAGATCGTCGCCTACCTCGAGAGCGCAGGCACCGCTCCCGCAACGCACGTGCCGGTCGTCGTCGCCGCGCCGGTCACGCGCGCAGTCGTACGCGCAGTCTCGACGCCCGCCGTGGGGCTTGGCACGCCCGGGCTCCTCGGCGCGCGTCGTCTCGTCGTCACGGACGATGGCGCGGGCACCGCGCAGGCGCTCGTCGCGCTGCTGGTCGAGCGCGGCTGCAACGCGGTCGTCGTCGCCGAGGTTCCGCCCGATGCCGACGCGGTGATCCTGCTCGCAGGGCTGCAGCCGGCTCACGATCCGGAGGCCGCCACGTCCGCGAGCCGCGAGGCGTTCCGCGCGGCGCGTGCCGTCGCTCGCCGCTACACCGACGAGGGCGGCACGTTCGTCACGGTGCAGGACACAGGCGGGGACTTCGGCCTCTCCGGCTCTGTACGCGCATGGCTGGCCGCACCGTCGGCGCTGGCACGGACCGCGGCGCTCGAGTGGCCGCGCGCGGTCGTGCGCGCGCTCGACGTGGAGCGCGGTGGCCGCTCGTCGGGCGAGGTGGCCCGCGTCATCGTGGCCGAGTTGCTCGATGGTGGTCTCGAGCCTGCGGTCGGGCTGTGCGCGAACGGGGAGCGCATCGTGCCGACGCTCGCGACGACGAGCGTCGAGCAGGGCGCGCTGCGCGTCGATGAGCGCTCGGTCGTCGTGGCCTCGGGGGGCGCGCGCGGCGTCACCGCGGCGTGCCTCGTGGAGCTCGCGAAGAC
>JBDTCO010000046.1:0-35969 GCA_039923495.1 Polyangia bacterium | reverse complement strand
GACAAGAAGTTCGACAAGCTCGTCAACATCTCCATCAACGAGACGCTGTCGCGCACGATCCTGACCTCGGCCACGGTCTTCTTCGTGACGCTCGCCATGAACGTCTTCGGCACCGGCGTCATCCGCGACTTCGCGTTCGCGATGAACATCGGTGTCGTCGTCGGGACGTACTCGTCCATCTTCGTTGCCGCGCCGATCCTCATCTGGCTGAACGATCGCTTCTTCAGGTCGGTCGGCAGCAGCAAGGCCGCCAGCGCCAAGGGCTGAGCCATTTCGGCGCGCTGATCGATTTCGGCGCAGCCACCTCGAACCACCGCTCGTCGTAACCTCTCGAATCGCCTCGTCGTCGTCGTGGTCTTCCGCTTGCTCTGTAGGAGCAGCAGGAGGACCACATGACGATCGAGGTTCGGTTCTGGGGTGTCAGAGGCAGCATCGCGGCGGCTGGGGGCGAGACGGCAGGGGTCGGAGGGAACACCTCGTGCGTGGAGGTGCGAGGCCCGAACGGGGAGCTCGTCATCCTGGACGCGGGCACCGGCCTGCGCGGGCTCGGTGCGGCGCTGCTTGCGCGCAAGGAGCCGGTGGACGCGCATCTGCTGGTCAGCCACCTTCACTGGGACCACATCCAGGGGTTTCCGTTCTTCGGGCCGGCGTTCGTGCCGACGACCAAGCTGGCGGTCTACGGGCCGGAGCGCTGCATCGGTCCGGCGGGCGACCTGCGCCGCGCCTTCGAGACACAGATGAAGGCGCCGCATTTTCCCGTGGGCCTGGAGGCGATGCGCGCGAAGCTCTCGTTCCGTGCGGTGCCGGCGGGGCTCGAGTGGAACGTCGGCGCGCTGATGATCCGCGCGGGCGCAGCGAAGCACCCCAACGGCTGTCTCGCGTACCGCATCGAGCACGACGGGCACTCCATCGTGTACGCCACCGACACCGAGCACGACGCGGCCTCGGGCCATGTCGATCCGTCGCTGATGGAGCTCGCGCGCGGTGCCGATCTGCTCATCTACGATGCGCAGTACACGCGCGCCGAGTACGAGGGCGGTCGTCAGGGCTGGGGGCACTCGACGGCCGACGAGGGGATCCGCCTCGCCGACGCGGCGGGTGTGGGACAGCTCGTCCTGTTTCATCATGATCCGTCGCACGACGATCAGGAGGTGGCGCGCATCGAGCGTGAGGCAGCCGTGATGCGACCCGGCACGCTGGCCGCGCGCGAGGGGCTGTCGCTCGTGATCCGCGGGAGCACCTCGCAGGCTGCGTGAGGGTGAGCGCGGACGACGGTGTGCTATTATGGCGCAGCATGCCAGAACGGAGCAGCAAGCCCTCGGTGCTCCTCGCGGTCGGTGACATGCTGCAGCGCGAGGTCGATCTCGACGTGCTGCTCGCGGAGATCCTCGAGAAGATCGTCGCTGCGGTCGGCGCCGATCGGGGAACGCTGTACCTCGTCGACTCGAAGCGCGGTGAGCTGTACTCGAAGGCGGGCCACTTGCCCGAGTTGCGGGAGATCCGCCTGCGCATCGGTCAGGGGCTCGCGGGCGCAGTGGCGAGCTCTGGACAGGTGCTGAACCTCCCGACGGTGGAGAAGGACACGCGCTTCCTCAAGAGCGTGGACGCGAGGACGGGCTATCGCACGCGCAGCATGCTCGTCGCGCCGGCACGCGCACGCTCCGGCGACATCGTCGGCGTCGTGCAGGTGCTCAACGCCAAGCGCGGTCACTTTTCACCCGACGACGAGGCGCGCATGCGCCTGCTGTGTGCGGAGGCAGCGACGGCGATCGAGTCGACGTCCCTCTACGAGGAGCTGACCGGCAAGCAGGGCGATGCCGCGCCGCTGAAGGAGCGCTATCGCTACAACCGCGTCGTCGGTGAGTCGGCGCCGATGCGCGCGGTGTACGAGCGCGTGCGCAAGGCTGCAGCCACGTCGGCGTCCGTGATCCTCCGCGGCGAGAGCGGCACCGGCAAGGAGCTCATCGCCCGGGCGATCCACGTGAACGGTCCGCGTGCCGAGGGCGCGTTCGTGAAGCTGGACTGCACGACGGTGCCGGCGACGCTCATGGAGAACGAGCTCTTCGGCCACGAGAAGGGCGCGTTCACAGGTGCGGACACCCGCACCATCGGACGCTGCGAGCTCGCGCACGGGGGCACCCTGTTCATCGACGAGGTGGGCGAGCTCGCGCTGCCGCTGCAGGCGAAGCTGCTGCGCTTCCTGCAGGATCGCGAGTTCGAGCGCGTCGGTGGCTCGCGCACGTACACGGCCGATGCGCGCGTCGTCGCTGCCACGCACCGCGATCTCGAGGAGATGGTGGGCCGCGGCGAGTTTCGCGAGGACCTCTACTATCGCATCAAGGTCGTCGAGATCGTGCTGCCGCCGCTGCGGGAGCGTGGCCCCGGCGACATCGCGCGGCTGGCGCGTCACTTCCTCGGCATGTACCGCAAGAAGCACGGCAAGCCGGAGCTCACGCTCGGCGCCGCGGCGGAGGCCCGACTGTGCGCCTATCGATGGCCCGGCAACATCCGCGAGCTCGAGCACTGCATCGAGAGCGCGGTGGTGCTGTGCGACGGCGCGGTGATCGAGGTGGATCAGCTCTCGATGCCGCACGAGCGTCGGCCGCAGACGACCAGCACCTCGTTCGTGGCGCGGCCACTCGCGGACGTGGAGCGCGAGCACATCATGGCGACGCTGCGTAGCCTCGACGGCAATCGGTCGGAGACGGCCCGGGCGCTGGGGATCGGTCGCAACACGCTGCTGCGCAAGCTGCGCGACTACGGCGTCGGTTGACACGGGGCCCGCGCGGCGGGCACAAGGGATGATGGTCTGGCAGATCGCAGAAGAAGATCTCGCCGCCACGCGCGTCCTCGTCGAGGCGCTCGGCGTCAGCACCACGCTGGCGCGGCTGCTCGTCAACCGCGGCCACGCCAACCCGGCCCGCGCCCAGCGGTTCCTCAACCCGCGCATGGCCGATCTCAGGCGACCCGATGGCGAGCACGAGATGAGCGGCTTCGCTGTTGCCGTGCAGCGCCTCGTGCGCGCGATCGAGACCGGCGAGGTCATCGGCCTCTTCGGCGACTACGACGTCGACGGCGTCACGTCCGCCGCCTTGCTCGCGCGCGTGCTCCGTCGCTCCGGCGGCACGGTCGTCATGCGCGTCGCCGAGCGCGAGGCGGGCTATGGCCTGTCTCCCGACACCGTCCGCACGCTCCACGGCGAGGGCGCACGCGTGCTCGTCACGTGCGACTGCGGCACGTCCGACCACGACGCGATCGCCACGGCCGTCGAGCTCGGGGTCGACGTGATCGTCGTCGATCACCACCAGGTCCCGGACCTGTCGGCGGGCGAGCCCGGCTGGCTCGCGCTCATCAACCCGCACCAGCCGCGTTGCCACTTTCCGTTCAAGGGTCTCGCGTCCGTCGGCGTCGCGTTCTATCTCGCGGCCGCGCTGCGCACCGCGCTCGTCGCGCGCGGTCGCACTGCGGCGGATCCGCGCGAGGAGCTCGACCTCGTGGCCATCGGCACCATCTGCGATCTCGCGCCGCTCACCGACGAAAACCGTATCCTCGTCCACGCTGGCCTCCAGCGTCTCCGCACGTCGCCGCGGCCTGGGCTCGCGGCACTCGGCGTCGTCGCCGGCTTCGATCTGTCGACGCTGCGGGCCACCGACGTGGGCATGCGCATCGGCCCGCGCCTCAACGCGCCGGGGCGCCTCGGCTCCGCGAGCCTCGCGCTCGAGCTCCTTCTGGCACCCGACGCCAAGGAGGCACATCGCCTGGCGGCCGCGATCGAGGAGGTCAACACGCGCCGGCGCGAGATCACACAGCGCGTGTCCGACGAGGCCCGGTTGCACCCCGGCGCGCAGCCGGGCCGTGCTGCCACCGTCGTCGACGGCGACGGCTGGAGCCATGGTGTCGTCGGCATCGTCGCCGCGCGTCTCGTGGAGGAGACCGGACGTCCCTGCATCGTCATCGGCTTCGACGGGGACGTCGGCCGTGGGTCGGCGCGCACCGTTCCTGGCATCAACCTCTACGAGTCGCTGAAGGAGGTCGCGCACCTGCTGACACGCTTCGGCGGTCACGCGCAGGCCGCGGGGCTCACCATCTCGCGAGAGGCGCTCCCCGCGTTCGTCGAGGCCTTCGAGGCCGTGGTCGCGCGCGCGGGCCGCGGCGAGGTTGGTGTGCCGCTGTCACTCGATGCCACGGTCACGCTCGGGAGCATCGACCTGCCGCTCGTCGACGAGCTCGTGCGGCTCGAGCCGTGCGGCGTCGGCAACCCGGAGCCTTGCCTGGTCAGCGATCCCGTGACCGTCGAGCGGACGCGTATCGTCGGCGGCGATCACCTGCAGGTCACCCTGCGCGACGGTGGTGCCGTGCGTGACGGCTTCGCGTTCCGCTTTGCGGCGCGGGATCCAGGCGCGGGCTCGAAGGTGGCGGTCGCTTACGTGCCGGAGATCGACACCTGGCGCGGTAACCGGCGGCTGCGCTTGCGCCTTCGCGATCTACGACCGATCGTCTGAGGCCAGTGGGGCCCCGACCCCCCACCGGAAATCGAAGAGCCGGCGGCTGGTGTGGTCAGGCGGTGGGCGCGAGTCGCCGGGAGATCTGCTCGGCGCGGAGACGGACCAGCGCGGCGTGCAGCGCGGCCTGCGTGGCGTCGCGGCAGATGTCGAGGAACTCGTCGAGGCGCTGCTCGTCGTCGAAGGAAAGCCGCGTGATGCGGATGCCCACACCGACGCGGGAGAGTCCGTGCGCGTCGCGTTGCGGCTGGTTGTGGACGACGACGCCGAAGGTCTCGATCCAGCCCGTGGGCAGCTCGATGTAGAGGTGGACCCTCGTCGCGCAGGGCAGCGTCACGCCCGTCAGGAAGAGGCCACGCGCGGCGAAGTCGCGGCTCTCTGCCTCGTGGATCTGGCCGAGCAGCAGCTCGCCAGACTTGTCGTCGAAGACGTGGAGACGCACGCGGACTCGGGTGCGCAGGCGAGGGGCACGACGTTCGGCGGAGATCGAGCTCATGTCTTCTTCAGAAAGCAAACGGTGGGCCGCAGTACGTAAACAGCGATGGGGCTTTGTACCCCCAGCCATCGCTGCGGAGCAGGTGGTAGATTCGCGACCTCGGCGGGCCGGACGTGCGCTCGCTTCGCTACCGAACGTAAGGAGAGTCGTGATGCAAGACTTCAGAAAAGTGGCCGTGCTCGGTGCAGGTGTCATGGGCTCCGGCATCGCCGCGCACCTCGCCGGTGCGGGCCTCGACGTGCTGCTCCTCGATATCGTTCCGCCCGTGGCCGCTCCGTCCAGCGCGGGGGCCGCGCCCACGAAGCCGCAAGAGCGCAACGCGTTCGCAATCGGCGCGCTCGACAAGGCGATGAAGAGCAAGCCCGCGTCGTTCTTCTCGCAGCGTGATCGCGAGCGCATCAGCGTCGGCAACCTCGAGGACGACCTCGCCGCCGCCGGCAAGTGCGACCTCATCATCGAGGTCGTGAAGGAAGACCTCGCGGTGAAGCGCGCGCTCTACGCGAAGCTCGAGCCGCTGCTCGACGCGCACACGATCGTCGCTTCGAACACGTCCGGTCTGCCCATCCAGCTCATGATGGAAGGCCGCTCGGAGTCGATGAAGAAGCGCTTCCTCGTGATGCACTTCTTCAATCCGGTCCGTTACATGAAGCTGCTCGAGATCGTCGCCGGGAAGGACACCGATCCAGACGTCGTCCGTCGCGTCGCCACGTTCGGCGACGAGGTGCTCGGCAAGGGCATCGTCTACGGCAAGGACACGCCGAACTTCGTCGCGAACCGCATCGGCATCTTCGCGATGATGCACCTCATCCACCTCGCCGTTCAAGAGCACTACACCGTCGAGGAAGTGGACGCGATCTTCGGCGCGCCGCTCGGTCGACCGAAGTCCGCGGTGTTCCGCACGGCAGACCTCGTCGGCCTCGATACCGTCGTGCACGTCGCCGACAACTGCTACGAGAACCTGCCGCACGACGAGGACCGCGAGACCTTCCGCGCGCCGCTCGTGCTGAGGCAGATGGTCGAGAAGAAGATGCTCGGCGACAAGACCGGTGGCGGCTTCATGAAGAAGACGCCGGCTGGCATCGTCACGCTCGACCTCAAGACGTTCGAGTACCGCGAGAAGCAGAAGCCGAGGTTCGCGTCGGTCGGAGCCGTCAAGGGCGAGGGCAACGTGCGCACGCGCGTCGCCAAGTTCCTCGCGCAGCCCGACGATCGCGCCGTGAAGCTGGCGAAGCAGGTGACGTTCGCGACGCTCGCATACGCCACGTACCGCGTCGGTGAGATCGCCGACGACCTCGTGAACATCGACCGCGGCATGCGCTGGGGCTTCGGCTGGGACCTCGGGCCGTTCGAGACGTGGGACGCGATCGGCGTGGAGAAGGGGCTCGCGGAGATGAAGGCGCTCGGCATCATCCCGGCGCCGTGGGTCGGTAAGATGCTCGCCTCGGGTCAGAAGAGCTTCTACGAGGGGGTCGACTACTTCGACAACCAGTCGGCGAAGAAGAAGGCGGTGCCGGTCTCCGCGCGCTCGCTCGACCTCGGTCGCATGCGGACCGAGAAGAAGGAGCGCATCTTCGGCAACGACGGCGCGTCGCTGTGGGACGTGGGCGACGGCATCGCGCTGCTCGAGTTCCACACGAAGATGAACGCGCTCGACGCGGACATCATCTCGATGCTTCACAAGTCGGTCGACGAGGCGGAGAAGAAGTTCTCGGGTCTCGTCGTCGGCAACCAGGCGGGCGACGCGTTCTCTGCGGGGGCCAACCTCTTCCACATCGTGATGGCCGCGCAGGGCGGTCAGTGGAAGCAGCTCGAGGAGATGATAAGCCAGCTGCAGGGCGGTCTCCAGCGGCTCAAGTACGCATCGGTGCCGACGGTGACGGCGCCGTACGGCCTCACGCTCGGTGGTGGTGCGGAGACGGTGATGCAGTCCAGCGCGTGTCGCGCGCACGCCGAGCTCTACATGGGGCTCGTCGAGGTCGGTGTCGGCGTGATCCCCGCGGGCGGTGGGTGCAAGGAGCTGCTCGCGCGCGCCCTGGCCGATCTCCCCGACGATGCCGATCCGTTCCCGCTCGTGAAGAAGATCTTCTTCAACGTGGCGATGGCGAAGGTGTCGATGTCGGCCGAAGAAGCGCGCGGCATGGGCATGCTGAACCCGCAGGATCAGATCACGTTCAACCGCGACTACCTGCTGTACGACGCGAAGCAGACGGCGCTCGGCATGGCGCGCGCGGGCTATCGCGCACCGCGCAAGCGCACGTTCCGCGTGCCCGGAGAGGGTGGCTACGGCGCGGCGCTGTCTGCGGTGCAGGCGATGAAGGAGAGCCACTCCATCTCCGAGCACGACCTCAAGGTCGCGAGCAAGCTGGCGTACACGCTCTTCGGCGGTGACGTCACGCCGAACGTGCGCGTGACCGAGGAGCACATCCTCGGGCTCGAGCGCGAGGCCTTCCTCTCGCTCTGCGGCGAGCCGAAGTCGCAGGAGCGGATGCAGGCGATGCTCATGACCGGCAAGCCGCTGCGCAACTAGCCTTTCGCGATCACATTATCGAGTGGCTCCGGCCACCGAGGAGACAACATGAAGGACGTAGCAATCGTCAGCGGCGTGCGCACCCCGTTCGGCCGCGCAATCAAGGGCAACCTCAAGGACACGCGTCCCGATGTCATGGGCGCCCACGTCATCAAAGAAGCGCTCGGCCGCGCCAAGGGCATCACGGCCGGCGAGATCGACGACGTGATCATGGGCTGCGCGATGCCCGAAGCAGAGCAGGGGATGAACGTCGCGCGCATCGCGGCGCTGTCCGCTGGCCTGCCGGTCGAGGTCCCGGCAGCGACGGTGAATCGCTTCTGCGCATCGGGCGTGCAGTCCATCGCGGACATCGCGGCGCGCATCGCCATCGGGCAGATCACGACCGGCATCGCCGGTGGCCTCGAGAGCATGTCGATGATCCCCATGGGGGGCAACAAGGTGTCGTTCGACAAGCAGCTCGTCGAGAAGCACCCCGAGGTGTTCACGCCGATGGGCATCACCGCCGAGAACATCGCGCGTCGCTTCGAGGTCTCGCGCGCGGATCAGGATGCGTTCGCGCTGCGATCGCACCAGCGCGCCGTCGCCGCCCAGAAAAGCGGCGTCTTCGCCCAGGAGATCGTCCCGATCACGACGCGCGTGTTCGACGCCAGCGGTCGCGCCGTGCAACTCACCGTCGAGCACGACGAGTACCCGCGCGCCGACTCCACCATCGAGGCGCTCGCCAAGCTGAGGCCCGCCTTCGATCAGACCGGCTCCGTCACGGCCGCCAACTCGTCGCCGCTCACCGATGGTGCGGCCGCCGTGGTGCTCACGTCCGGTGAGCGCGCAAAGTCGGCCGGCCTCTCGCCGCTCGGCTGGTTCCGCGCGTTCGCCGTGGCAGGCGTCCCGCCCGAGATCATGGGCATTGGTCCCATCCCCGCGGTGCGCAAGCTCCTCGCACAGACGGGCATGACCATCGACCAGATCGACCTCTTCGAGCTCAACGAGGCCTTCGCGGCGCAGGCCCTTTACTGCGCGCGCGAGCTCAAGATCGATCAGGAGAAGCTCAACGTGAACGGCGGCGCCATCGCGCTCGGTCACCCGCTCGGCGTCTCGGGCACGCGCCTCGTTATCACCGCGCTCAACGAGCTCAAGCGTCGCAACGGCAAGTTCGCCATCGTGAGCATGTGCATCGGCGGCGGGATGGGCGCCGCCGCCCTGCTCGAGCGCGCATAGCCCTGTGCTGGATGGCGCGCAGGGCGCGCGAACGTGACTCGGTCGGTTAGAATCGCCTCATGAAACCGTTCGTGCTCACCATCGGCGATCGCAACGTCTCCTCGTGGTCGCTGCGCGCGTGGCTCGCGGTCGTCATCTCGGGGGCGCCATTCGAGGAGGAGCTCGTACGCCTCGATCGACCCGACACGAAGACGCTGCTCGCCGCGCGCAGCCCGACCGCGCAGGTGCCGGTGCTGCACCACGGCGAGATCGTCGTGTGGGACTCGCTCGCGATCTGCGAGTACGTCGCCGACCTGTACCCCGACGCGCAGCTCTGGCCCGCGGATCCGCACCGACGAGGGCACGCGCGCGCCATCTCGTGCGAGCTCCACAGTGGCTTTGCCGCCCTGCGGCGCGAGCTACCGATGAACATCGCCGAGCGCCTGCCCACGCCATCTTTGAGCGCCGACGCGAAGGCCGACCTCGAGCGCGTCTTTACGCTCCTCGAGGACTGCCGCGCGCGCTACAGCAGCTTGGGTCCCTACCTGTTCGGCGGCTTCTCGATCGCCGACTGCATGTACGCGCCGGTCCTCACGCGCTTCACGACGTATGGCATCGCGCTGTCGGAGGCGATCGACCGCTACCGGACCATCCTCTACGCGCGTCCGGCCATGCAGCGCTGGATCGCCGAGGCGGAGGCCGAGTTCAGAGCATGATCTGCAGCGCCCGCGCCTTGCGCACCTGCCGCGTCGACAGGTCGACGCCCACTGCATCCATCCCCATCGCGTTGGCAACGGCGAGCACGGTGCCCGCACCGCAGAAGGGGTCGACGATCGTGCGCGTGGTCGTGTGCTCGAGGACGAAGCGGCACGCCTCGACGCATGCGTTCACGCCCATCGACTTGGGTGTCGGCATCGTGCCGGCATCGAGGACGTCGGCGGTGACGGTCCGCAGCGACGGACGGATGCGTCGCGAGAACGCGAGCAGGTGCGTGTAGCTCGCGCGTCCGTGCGTGACAGTGCCGGCAATTTTGCGGTTCACGATCTTGTGGGCGAGCAGCGCGACGCCGGCGCGATCGGCCGCGCGCTGCACGAGGTGGCCCTTGTCGATCCAGGTGCCGTCGTGGCGGATGTCGCTCTGATAAAACAGCGCCACCGACGAGGGCGGCGTCTTCTCGAGCACGAGGTGGGCGGAATCCTCGAACCACTTCAGCCAGCCGTCACGCCCCATGTGAGGGACCTCCGACAGGTCGGGCAACGACGTGATGACGCTCGCGCCGTCGAGGGCGTTCTCGGCGAGCCAGGCGATCGCGTCACCATGGTGAACGGTGCGCACTACGACAGCAGGCGCCACAGGCGAGCCAGGATCGTGCGGTCCTCGATGGGCGGGGGCGCCTCGGGCAGGCGCTCTGCGAAGTGGGCGAGCTCGTCGACCTGCTCGCGCCTGGCGAAGAGGCCCATGCAACGCGGACAGCGCCTCACGAGCGGGCCCTTGTCGAGATACGGCTGCGACACGAGCGACGTGTGATCGCGTGGACACGCGCCGTCGCCATGCGGCTGCCCCGACGCCTCGCCTGCCCACCAGTCGAACCACACGCCGCAGCAGCTCGAGCACAGCGACATCGGCGCGACGTGCTCACCCGTCGAGAGCGCGGCCCCGGCGTGCGCGTGCGGTAACGCCTCCAGCACGCCGGCGCAGGCAGGGCAGCGATTCGTACCGAAACGCGCCTCGCTCACGACGGCTCAGATGCTGCAGCCGATGTAGTGACTCGAGACGATCGCCTCGTCCATCCACAGCTGTACCGCGGGGCCGGACGCGCCGGTTCGGTTCGGGCCGATGTCGATCGCGCCCACGCTGCCCGCGTTCGGCAGTCCTGGCAGGCTCAGGTCCGGCCCTCTGCGATTGAGCTGGTCGACCGCCACGTTCATCACGGTCGTCTGGTACATCGGAGCGCCCTCGGTGCCGGCGTTCGTGACACCGTAGTCCACCTCGATGCAGTGCCAGGCCGTGGACGAGAGCGGCACGGCAGTGGAGCTCGTGCGGCCGCTAAGGCCGTCCGTGATGCGCAACGCACCTTCCACGTAAGCGAGCGTGCGGAGCGTCGATCCGTTGGCGCTCGTCCAGCGCACCATCTCGAACGTGCCCGGCGGCGGGGTGTTCCCGGTGTAAACGAAGAAGCGCACGCTCACCGCTCCGCTCGTCGTCGCAGGATCCGGGAGCGCGGCGCCCATGAGCGCCGCCGCCGGACCTCCGTCGGGGAGGGTCACCAGCAAAGAGCCCGTGCCGCGATACGCGTTCGACGGATCGTCCTGCCCCGACGTGCCGCGCGCGATGTTCGTGGTCAGCCGCGGACCCGCGTAGCGAACGACATCCCCGTCGTGCGGGTCGGGTCCAGCGTAGCGCTCGATCTTGAGCACGCCGCCGCCCGTCGTGATCGGGGTCATCATGATCCCGGCGGAGAGCACCGGCACGCTGTCGTACAGCGTGTACTCGAAGTCGTTGCACGAGGTCACGCCCTTCGCGAGCGCCGTCGTGCAGAAGTCCTCTTCGAGCTTGCCGTAGTCCTGACAACCGGCGATGAGGAGGGCGAGAGGGAGCAGCCGGCGCATCAGAAGTGCACCCCGCCCGCATCGATACGCAAAGCGGACAGCTTGAGGTGGTCGTGCTGCCACTTTCTGTCCGCGCCGGCGAGGACACCCGCGGTGATGCCGAGCACGGCGCCGATGGCGAGGAAGCCGATGCTGACCCCGAGCTCGACACGCGGGCCTGCGAACTGGCTCGGCGTGCAGGGTCGGCACGAGTGGCCGTCGGAGCCGCTCTCCAGCACGCTGTAGCGCACGAACGAGTCCGCGAGCAGGGCGACGCCGATCATCAGGCTCGCACCTCCCACCGCACCGACAATCGCCTGCGTCCTCATCGGATACCTGTGCTGCTCCTCGACCTCCACCGACGTGGTGGGCGATGTCATCCTCGGCACGTCGGCCGCACGAGCAACGGGCACTCCGGCGAGGAGGCCAGCCACACACCAGCTGGTGAGGCGAGGCGATCGGATCATCGCCTGCGATGATAGCCCAGCTGCGCGGCGGATCAGCTTTTCTTCGCCTCGAGCTGCGTCCATCGCGCGTACAGGGTCTCGACCTTCTTGCGGGCCTTTTCGGCCTGAGCGTTGAGCTTGGCTGCCTCGCCGGCGCGCTTGTAGAGCTCTGGATCTGCCAGGTTGCCGTCGAGGGTCGCGACGTCCTGCTCGGCGGCGAGGATGTCGGCCTCGACGCTCTCGAGCTCCTTTTGCTCCTTCCACGTGAGCTTCGTCTTCGGTGCAGCGGGCGCAGAGGGCGGGGACTTCGCGGAAGGCTGCGCGTCCTTGACCGTGGGCGCCTGCGGTGCGCCGAGCTTCTGCGTGCGCGCCAGGTACGCGGTGAAGCTGCCCTCGTGGAGGGTGACCTTCGCGGTGCCATCCGCCTGCCGTTCGAACGCCAGGATCGCGGTGGCGACACGATCGAGGAACCAGCGATCGTGCGAGACGAGCAGCGCGCAGCCGGGGAAGTCGATGAGCGCCTCCTCGAGCACACCGAGCGTCGGGAGATCCAGATCATTGGTCGGCTCGTCGAGGATGAGCAGGTTGCCGCCGCGCCGGAGCAGTCGTGCCAGCTGCACGCGGTTGCGCTCGCCGCCGGAGAGCGTGCCGATGGGTGTGTCGGCGAAGCGATCATCGAACAGCATCATCTTGAGGAAGCTGCGCACGTGGATGGGACCGCTCTCGAGCAGCACGGTCTCGCTGTCGCCAGCGACCTCTTCCAGCACCGTGCGCTCGTCGTCGAGATCGGCGCGGCCTTGATCGAGGTACGCGATGCGCGTGTTGATGCCGCGGATGACCTTGCCGGCCTGAGGCTCGAGCTCGCCGAGGATGGTGCGGATGAGCGTCGTCTTGCCGATGCCGTTGTCGCCGACGATGCCGATGCGATCTCCGGGCTTCATGACGAGCGTGAGGTCGTTGACGAGCCGACGCTCACCGAAGCCGACCGACACGTGCTCGAGCTCGAGGATCGTCTTGCCGAGGCGGCCGCCCGTCGGGAGCTGCAGCGCCATCGTGCCCGGCAGCCTGTCTTCCTGACCCGGCTTGTCGGCGACGGCAGCGTCGAAGCGATCGATGCGCGCCTGCTGCTTCGTCGTACGTGCCGCGGGACCGCGACGGATCCAGTCGAGCTCGCGGCGCACGAACGACGCGCGCTGGTGCTCCTTCTCTGCCTCGATGGCGAGGCGCTCGGCCTTGCGCTGCAGGAACTGGCCGTAGTTGCCCTCGTAGCTGTAGAGCTTGCCGCGATCGAGCTCGAGGATGCGCGTGGCGACGCGATCGAGGAACCAGCGATCGTGCGTGACGAAGAGCAGGGTGCCGGCGCGCGCCGAGAGTCGGGCACCGAGCCAGTCGATGGTCGTGGCGTCGACGTGGTTGGTCGGCTCGTCGAGGAGCAGCAGCTCGGGACCGCGCAGCAGCGCGCGTGCCAGCGCGACGCGACGCTTCTCGCCTCCCGAGAGGTTGCCCACCTTCGCCTCGTACGGCGGCAGCTTGAGCGCGGCGTGCAGCTCGCGGATCTCGTGGTCGCGCTCCCAGCCGCCGGCCAGCTCGATAGAGTGGTAGAGGTCCGCCTGCTCCTCGAGCGCGGCGTCCATGGCGCTGCCGGTGAGATCCGCGATGCCGGCCTCGATGACGCCGAGTCGCGCGATCGCTGCGGCGTGCACCGCGAGACCCTCCTTCAGCACATCGTCGACCGTGGCCTCGGGATCGATGCGCGGCTCCTGCGGCACGTAGTCGACGGTGAGGTTGCGGCGTCGCGTGAGCAAACCCTTGTCGGGCGCGTAGGTGGCGTCGTTCGGATCGGCCACCAGCATGCGCAGGATCGTGGACTTTCCGGCACCGTTCGGACCGACGAGCGCGACGCGTTCCCCCTCGGAGACCGCTAGCGACGCCTGCTCGAGGATGCGACGCGAGCCGAAGCTCTTGGCGACTTCTTGGACGGTGAGGATGGCGGACATGGCGGCGCAGCCTACGCGATGTTCGGCGGCGCGCTCAGAAAATGCGGTGGAGGACGCCGACGCTGACCGTCGGTACGAAGGCGCACGATGCCTCGGGGGCTCATACCCGACCTCGAAGGAGCGGCATCAGGTCGCGTGTGATAAGAGCTGGGCGTCCCAGCCGGGGTGGCGAAATCGGTAAACGCAGGGGACTTAAAATCCCTACGCTCGCAAGGGCGGTGCGGGTTCAAGTCCCGCTCCCGGCACTTCGAAACGACATGTTCTGCGGTCTTTGTGGACGGTGATCCCACAGCGCGCGTCGCGGTTCGTACGCCGCCGGACAGGCCTCCATTGCCTCGAGGGAGCGCGCTTGCGCTGCGGTGCTGGACAGCGAGCGTAGACGCGTTGGATCGAGCTCGAAGTCGCTCGCTGCTTCCATCAGGACGCGATCGGCCTGGCGCCGCGCGGTTGAGTGGAGTGTGCTCTGGAGGACAACGCCAGCACGCTCCGCTCGCCCTCGTCCTCGATGGCAAGTTCACGCGCACGGACTCGTCAAGAACCGAGCACGTCGGCAGGCCTAGTCGGTCGGCCAGATCGCGAGCTTCTCGTCGATCTCTGCGTCGCCCTCCGGGTAGCGCGCGCGAAACTCGGCGATCGCGTGGCGCGCCTCGTCGAAGCGTCCCAGCTCGCCGAGCGCGAGGATGGTGAAGAGCCGCGCGTGGCGCGCGTGCTCCTTCGCGAGCGGCTCGGTGGAGCTCCCCTGGGCCGCGATGTACGCGCGGCAACCATCGACCATGAGCGCGCTGTACTGGCGGTTCCAGCGCGCGACAATGCATGGTGCGAAGTCGTGCTCCATTCCCTTTGCGGCGGCCTTCTTGGCGAGGTCGTGCTCGTAGTCCGACCTGCGCGAGAGCTGTGTCCGCTTCACGTCGGCGACCTCGCGGAGGCGCTTTCCGACCTCGGCGAAGTGCGGGCTGTCGGGGTACGACTTCAGCAGCGCCTCGCCGGCTGCGAGCGCCTCGTCGATCAGGCGCAAGCCGTCGAGCGCCACGAAGCGGTGGTACGCGATCGGCTCGGCCGGCGCCGCGAACGCATCGCAGGTCGCGAGGAGCGCGTGATAGCGCCGCGCGGCCTTCTGAAGCGCGAGCAGCTCGGTCACCTTCGCCACGCGCTGTCGCGAATCCTTCGCCGCGTCGAGGAGCGCCTGCTCACGCGCCGTCAGCGTCACCGCGTGCGCTACCTCGTACGTCCCGAGACGACCTTCGAGCGCGGCGAGCGCATCGACCGCATAGCTGAACTGCGGGGTCTGCGCGATCGACTCGGCGAGCAGCGCCTTCTTCTTGCCGACGTCGGGTTCGAGCACGGCATCGCCGTAGCGCTCGATGCTGCGCGGCGCCACGCGCGGCCGCGTGCGCTTCGGGATCGCGCCTTTCCATCCGGTGGACGCGAGGAGCGCCACGCTCAGCTGATCCTCGAGCTCGAGCAGGCGGTCGAGGCTACCGTCCACCTTGGCCGTCCCGACGATGGCTCCCGTCGCGACGTCGACGACGCGCGCCGTGACGCGTAGTCGATCCTTCTCGCGCTGGTAGGCGCCTGTCACGAGGTGAGACGCCCCGAGCAGCGTTCCCACACGGACGCCGAGCACGCCCTCGAGCACGCGCCCCGGATCGACGGACTGCTCGCGCAGCACGCGATCGATGACCTCCCGCTCGACGACGTGAACGCCCGGGGTGTGCCCGAGATCGACGGTGAGCGTCTCGCGCAGCGCGGCGCCAACGCTGGGACGACCGGCCGAGAGGTCGTGAAGCGGCATGATCGCCAGTGTCGGTGACGCGGACGCGACTGCGGGAAGGAAGCAGAGCAGGGCGACGAAGGCGCGCACGACGAGCTACTCGTTCACGCTGCGCAGCGTGGCGGAGTAACTGCGCGCGCGGCTACCAACGAAGGCGAGGCCAGAAGAGCCGAACGCGAGGGCCCAGCACAGGGACGTGGTGTGCATGGGTCTCCCGGAGGGAACGGTGAAGGCGGCGCCGTCATACGACCGCTCGAGTGACGTCGTCAAGCCGCGCACAGCGCCGCGACCACCGGCCCGACCGCACGTGGTATCCTGAGCGAGTGCAGGCGCTGCTCTTCGATCTCGACGGCACGCTGGTCGACAGCGAGCGGCAGTGCGCGGAGTCCGTGGCGCGCGCGCTCGCACACCGAGGTCGCGTGATGACGCAGCCGGAGCGCGACTTCGTCATCGGCCACGGCTGGAACGAGATCTACGCGAACCTCATCGCTGGTGGCGCGTTGCCGATGTCGCGCGACGAGCTCATCGCAAAGGCGGGCCACGAGCGCGAGCGCATCGTCGATACGGATGGACTCGTGGTGCTTCCCGGCGGCGTCGAGCTGGTGCGGGCGGCGCAACGAGCAGGGCTGCGCGTCGCCATCGTCTCGGGCTCGAGCCGCGGGGAGATCGAGGACGCGGTCCGTCGGCTCGGTATCGCCGACGACATCGAGCTCTACGTCGGCGCGGAGGACGTGGCACGTGGCAAGCCCGCCCCGGACGGCTATCTGCTGGCGCTCGAGCGGCTCGGCATCCCGGCCACGGATGCCATCGTCATCGAGGACTCCACCGCCGGCATCAGCGCTGGCATCGCGGCGGGCACCACCGTGCTCGCGGCCGCGGCGGGCAACTTCGCGGGGCAGAAGCAGGAGCACGCGCACCTCGTCGTCGCATCGCTCGCGGACATCGACCTCTCGGGACTGGCCGCGCTGCGTGCTCGGATCCACCCTGGAGTGGGGACATGAGAGAGCTACCCACCCACGTGGAGGTGTACGAGGTCGGCCCGCGCGACGGGCTGCAGAACGAGGCACGCCCGGTGGCCACCGTCGACAAGATCGCGCTCGTCGATCAGCTCACCGCCGCAGGGTTGCGGCACATCGAGATCGGCAGCTTCGTGAATCCGCGCTGGATCCCACAGCTCGCCGACGGCGCCGCGGTCGCGCGCGGCATCCACCGCGCGCCCGGCACTTCCTACTCCTGCCTCGTCCCCAACAGGAAGGGACTCGACACTGCGCTCGCGTCAGGGATGAAGGAGGTCGCCGTCTTCCTGTCGGCCTCCGAGACGCACAACAAGAAGAACGTGAACAAGACCATCGCCGAGACGCTCGACGCGTTCGTCGAGGTCATCGAGCCGGCGAAGCAGGCGGGCGCCAAGGTGCGTGCATACGTCTCGACGGTGTTTGGCTGCCCGTACGAGGGCAAGGTCGATCCCGCGGCCGTCGTGCGGCTGTGCAAGGAGCTCGACGCGCGCGGTGTGTACCAGATCTCGCTGGGCGACACGATAGGCGTCGGCACGCCGCGTCAGGTCGAGCGCGTGCTGGAGATGATCCTCGAGCACGTGCCGCTCGAACGACTCGCGCTGCATATGCACGACACCCGCGGCACCGCGCTCGCGAACGTGCTCGTCGGCCTCGAGCTCGGCATCACCACCATCGACACCGCGCTCGGTGGCCTCGGCGGTTGCCCGTACGCGCCGGGCGCAGCCGGTAACCTCGCCACGGAGGACCTCGTCTACATGCTCGACGGGATGGGCATCGACACGGGCATCGATCTTTCCGCGCTCGTCGCCGCGTCCACGTTCGTTTCGTCCCTCGTCGGACATGACCTGCCGTCGAAGTACTGGAAGGCGGCGGTCGGTGAAGAGGCGCGCAACGGGCCAGCCGCTCGGACGGTCGCTCCCGTCGCGCAGAAAGCCTAGCTGAGCGCGACGAGCGCGCGGACGAGCGCGCGCGTCTTCGGTAGCAGCGTCGCACGTTCGATCTGCTCGTCGATGGTGTGAAAACCCTTGCCGCGCGGGCCGAGCCCATCGATCGCGGGTACACCCAGCTCCGCGACCGTGTTCGCGTCGGAGCCCCCGCCGAGCAGCGGCGACTCCTCGGTCCCGAGCCCTTCGGCGGACGCCGCCGTCGCGTACACGCCGAGCAGCGCCGCCGAAGCGTCGGTGCGCTCGAGCGGCTTTCTTCCCATGCCACCCGTGAGCGTGAGGCTTGCGCCGGGCACCTCGGCCTCGGCGGCACGGCACGCGCCCTCGAGCGCCTGCACCAGCGCCTTGCCGTCGGAGAGGGTGACGTAGCGGAGGTCGAGCTCGGCCTTCGCCTGATCGGGCACCGTGTTCTTGCCGATGCCACCCTCGACGCGCCCGACGTTCACCGTGACGCCGCGGTCGTAGTCGGTGCAGCGCTGCGCGCGATCGACGAAGCGCGCGAGCGCCCAGATCGCGTTGATGCCCTCGTGGTGGAGGTTGCCCGCGTGCGCCGCCTTGCCCGTCGCGGTGATGTTGACCGCGCCCGTGCCCTTGCGACGCGTGATGATGCGATCGTGCTGGCGGCCCGACTCGAACACGAGCGCGGCCCCGGCGTCCTTGCACAGCGCACGGAGGATGTCGCCGCCCTCGGGGGAGCCTATCTCCTCGTCGGAGACGGAGACGAACGCAAGCGGCATCGACGCGAGCAGCCCCGCGCGCTCGAGCGCTGCGAGGGCATACGACATCACGATGAGCCCACCCTTCATGTCGAGGACCCCGGGGCCGCGCAGCAGGGGGCCGTCCTCGCGGAACCCGGCGAACGAGGCGAGCGGGAACACGGTGTCGTGGTGGCCGATGAGCAGCGTGCGCGGTCCGTGCGCCGCGGTGCGGGCCACGAGGTGCTCGCCGAAGCGCTCGCTCGCGACGAGATCGACCGTGAGCGAAGCGCAGCGCTCCGTCAGTAAAGTCGACAGCGCGCGCGCGACGGCGGTCGTGCCCTCGCGGTTCGGCGTGTGCGACGAGATCTCGACGAGCCCGCGAAGATCGCGCTCCATCTCGTCCTGTCTCCCGGGCTCGGACAGCCACTCGAGCGCCGCGTCCGCCCCACCTCGTGCTGAAGACCGTTCACCGTCGCTGTACATCGTCACGACGCTACCGTAGCATGCGCCGCTCAGAACCGGAGATTTCGAACATGCACAAGCTGCGCGCCGCCGTCGTCGGTGCCACGGGTATCGCGGGCCAGCAGTTCCTGGCCGCCCTGGCCGACCATCCTCACTTCGAGCTCGTGAAGCTCGCCGCCTCGTCCCGCTCGGCCGGCAAGAAGTATCGCGCCGCCGTCACCGATCCGAGCGGCCGCTCGTTCTGGCACATCCACGACGAGCTCCCCGCGAAGTACGCCGACATGCTCGTCGAGGACGGCTCCGCGATGACCGCGGACGGCGTCGACGTCGTGTTCACGGCCGTCGAGTCCGATGCCGCGCGCGAGATCGAGCCGCGGCTCGCCGAGAAGGTGCCCGTCATCTCGACGGCGGCTGCGTATCGCTACGAGGCCGATGTCCCCATCTTCTTGCCCGCCGTGAACCTCGGCCACACGGGCCTCATCGATGTGCAGCGCAAGCGGCGTGGCTGGAAGGGCTTCATCTCGCCCGGTCCGAACTGCACCACGGTCGGCCTCGCGATCTCGCTCGCGCCGCTCCGAGATGCGTTCGGCATCAAGCAGGTCGTCATGACCTCGATGCAGTCCGTCTCCGGCGCGGGCCGCGCACCCGGCGTGCTCGCGCTCGACATCACGGACAACATCATCCCGTACATCCCGAAGGAGGAGGAGAAGGTCGAGCGCGAGACCAAGAAGCTGCTCGGCACCTTCACCGGCGAGGGCATCTCCGACGCAGAGATCGCCGTGTCGTGCACCTGCACGCGCGTTGCCGTCCTCGAGGGTCACACGGAGGCCGTGTTCGTCGGCCTCAAGCAGAAGGCGTCGGTCGACGAGGTCAAGGCCGCGATGCGCGAGTTCGGCGCCGACTTCCTCAAGCTGGGCCTGCACTCCGCCCCGAAGGCGCTCATCACGATCGAGGAGGATCCGTTCCGCCCGCAGCCCAGGTTCGATCGCGATCGCGACGGCGGCATGACGACCACCGTCGGTCGTCTCCGCGAGGAGCCGGTGCTCGGCGGCGTGAAGTACGTCCTCGTGTCACACAACACCAAGATGGGCGCGGCCAAGGGTGCGCTCCTCTGCGCGGAGTACCTCGCGACCAAGGGCTACATCGGAGGCTGAGAGCCTCGAGCGCTACTCCTTTTTCTCGGTGCTCATCGAGGCTGGTCGCGGGCCGGGTAGCGAACCTCGCCGTCGCGGACGTACGACGAGCCGGGGATCGCCTTTGCCTGCTGCTTGAGCACGGCCGCAGACGACGACAGCCCGGCCGGGCCCTGCACACCCTCGGAGACACACGCGATGGAGATGCTCATGATGGGGAACCTCCGCAGCTCGCCGAAGCGATCGCGCGCCTCGATGAACCCGCGCAGGCGATCGCTCTCGTTGTAGTAGAGCGGCACCAGGCGATCGAAGGTCTCGGCGATCGCGATACACATCGAGTCCACGCAGTCGTGCTCGGTGATGAGCACGAAGTCGTCACCGGCGATGTGCCCGATGAAGTCCGTGGCGACGCCATGGCGAGCGACGGCCTCGCGCAGGATGTCGCCGGTCTGCAGGATGACCGCGTCGGCCTTCGCCCAGCCGTAGTAGTCGTTGAAGGCCTTCAGGTTGTCGAGGTCGAGGTAGCAGAACGCGAAGCGACCGCGGTCGCGCAGGCGACGGTCGATCTCCTGCTGGATGACCTGGGAGCCTGGCAGCCGCGTCGTTGGTGACGCACCGAGATCGGAGTCGCGCCTGAGCAGCGCCTTGTCGACGCGCGCGACGAGCTCGGCCGAGTCGAACGGCTTGACGAGGTAGTCCTCGGCGCCCAGCTTGAACGCCTTCACCTTGTCGGCCGTCTGCCCGCGCGCGGAGACGAAGATCATCGGCGTCAGCGCGGTCTCGCGCTCGGCTCTCAGGCGCTGCGCCAGCGAGAAGCCGTCCATGTTCGGCATCATCACGTCGAGCAGGACGAGGTCAGGGCGGAAGCGCCTCGCCTCCGTCAGCGCCGCGGCACCGTCCTCTGCCTCGCGCACGAGGAAGCCATGGGCCTCGAGGACGTCGCGGCAGATCGTGCGGATCGCCGCATCGTCGTCGACGACGAGGATGCGGCGGCGTAGCTGGCCCGCGTCGGCGATGAGCGACAGCACGGTCTCGCGCAGGTGCGCAACGGTGACTGGCTTGCGAAGCGCGATGTCCGCGGTGGTGCTCGGGTGCTCGGAGACGATGACGAGCGGCACCTTCCGCGTCTCCGGATCGTGGCGGAGGATCTCGGCGAGCTGGGTACCCGCCGGCGACTGCGCATCGATGGTGACGAGGTCGGGACGCCGCGCGCGCGCGAGCCTCAGTGCGTGTGCGGGCTCGGCCGCAACATCGACGTGGTGCCGGGCGCCGAGCAGCGCGCCTTTGAGGAGCCAGGCCGCGTGGAGATCCGGATCGACGACGAGGATGCGTTTGCGCGCGAGCACCGTCGAGTCGTCGAGGCAGGCCGGCTCGTGCGCGACGATGGGCAGCACGGCGACGAAGCGAGTGCCGGTCGCCGACGGCTCCACCCAGATGTGGCCACCGTGCCGCTCGATGAAGCCGCGCGAGATGGCGAGCCCGAGGCCCGTGCCACCGATGAGGCGTGTGCTCGAGGACTGCACCTGCTCGAACTTGTCGAACACCCGCTCGCGATCTACCTCGGCGATGGAAGGCCCCGAGTTCCACACCGTGAGGCCCACGAGCTCTGCGGTCGCGCTCGACCCGAAGGACTCGAGCTCGATGCGGCCTCCTTCCGGCGCGAACTTCACCGCGTTGGACAGCAGGTTCGAGAGCACCTGCGTGACACGATCGCCGTCTGCCGTGAGGCGCACGGGGCCGGTCGAGCGCACCTCGATGGCGATGTGTCTGCGCTCGATCGCTCCCGCGAACCGCTCCGCAGCCTGAGCGCACAGCGTGGCGAGGTCGACCTCGCCTGTGCGTAGCGGCATCCGTCCGCGCTCCGCCTTTGCGACGTCCAGCAGGTCGTCGACGATATGGTTGAGCTTCTGCGACGAGGTGCGGGCCATCTGCAGGTAGCGGCGCTGCTTGTCGGAGAGCCCTTCGCCGTACTGCTCCGCGAGGAGCTCGAGCGCGCCGCCGATCGACGTGAGCGGCGTGCGCAGCTCGTGGGAGACGATCGAGACGAACTCCTCCTTGCGGAGCTCGAGCGCCTTCTGCTCGGTGATGTCGCGCAGCACGACGACCACACCGACGAGCGCGCCGTCACTGCCCGCGACGGGCGACACGATCGAGTGCAGGAACTGATCGCCGATGCGCACCTCTTCGCGCAGCGGCCCCGAGACGTCGCGGCCGGCGCGCACGAGTTCGAACGGATAGAAGCCGAGGCGCTCGCGCAGGAAGCGCGCGGTGATGGGGGCCTCCTCTGCGAGCGGTAACGACAGCATCCGGCGAGCCGCCGGATTGATGAGGAAGATCTCGCCGGCCTGGTCCGTCATGATGACGCCATCCGCCATCGAGAAGACCATCAGCTCCATCCGTCGGCGCTCGTCCTCGTGACGCGCGGCCAGCCGGCGCGACAGCTCGGCCGTGGACGCAGCCAGCGCCTCGAGGTTCTGCTGGTCGTCGACGCCGTACGCCCCCTGCGCATACGACGCGACGTACAGCAGGCCCGATGGTGGACCTGCCTGCGCCGCCCCTACGAGGGCCACGAGCGCCGTCGGCGCAGGTAGCGGTGCGTCGACAATGAGCCCCGCGCCGATCACCTGCACGAGCATGGTGTCGACGTCGAGCGTCGCACCCGTGGACGCGAACCTCGCGAGGCATGCGGCCTGCGCGGCCGCGAGCGAATCCGCACCGAGCCCGTCGCGACCCACGCCGAGGAGCAGGACCGCGCGACCGCTCGGGCCCGGCGGGACGAGCAGCACCGCGGCGACATCGAACGACACGATGCGAGACAGCGCGTGGTGCACGCGCTCGACGAGCTGGCGGTGCGACTGCGGCGCGCTCGCATCGGTGGACAGCTCCACGAGCGTGCTCATCGTGTGCAGGCGACGCTCGAGACGAGCGAGGAGGGCGTCGCGCTCGCGCCTGAACGCTGCCGCGTCGAGGGCGTGGCGCACCGCCGCGAGCAGCTCGCCGCGCTGCCACGGCTTCACGAGGTAGCGGTCCACGCGGCCCTCGTTGATCGCGGCGAGCAGGCCGTCCCGCTCGGTCACCGCCGACATGAGGATCGCGTGCAGCTCCGGCTGGAGACGCCGCGCGTGCCCGATGAGATCGATCCCCGTCATGTCGGGCATGCGCTGGTCGGTGACGAGCACGTCGACCTGGTGCGCTCGAAGGATGGACAGCGCCTCGTCTCCCGACTCGGCGAACGCAACCTCGACGCCAGCGCCGAGGCCGGTGACGCGGTCCGTGAGCGTCTGGCGCAGGACCTCGAGGAGCTCGAGATCATCGTCGGTGACGAGCACCAACGGGCGGCCACTTTTGAGGGTCGTGTCCACGCTCGCCAGCGGCCATCTTACGCGATGCACAGCTCGGCGCGCTGGTGTCATGGAACACGCGAATTTCTCGCGCCAGTTCCTGCCGCACCCCATCCGAAAATTCTCTCGTATCGCGCGTTGAACGGGGACGGTCGCTTGGATAGGATGAAGGCCCCCGCCCCGCGATGACCTCCGCATCCCTTCCAGAGCTGGACTCCGCACTCGCCGCGCTCTCGTCGAATCCCGACGACGCGGAGGCGCTGGCGTTGCTCACGTCCCTTGCGCAGCCGGGCAACGCCGCGGTCGCGCGCGCGCTCGCGGACGCCGTGCGCGTGCATCGCGAGCGCGGCGACTTCGAGCTTTGCGTGCGGCTCCTCGATCTAGGCGCGGCCACGGAGCGCGACGACGGTCGGCGCGCCGACCTGGTCTTCGACAAGGGACGAATCCTCGCCGACGAACTGCTGCGGGACGACGAGGCGACCAAGGCCTTCGAGCGTGTACTCGAGCTTCGTCCCGACGACGAGACGGCTGAAGATGCGCTGGGCCATATCGCGCTCGTGCGCGACAACTGGCAGAAGATCCTCCGCAAGTACCTCGACGAGGCCAAGTCCTCGACGGATCGTCAGCTCACCGCGTCGCTCTACCTCTCTGTTGCCGAACTGCACGCGCGATTCCAGCCCGATGCGGGCGTCGAGCAGTTCCTGCGCAAGGCGCTCGAGGTCGACCCGCGCAACCAGAAGGCGTCGCTGCGGCTCGAGCGACTCTATCGTGCAGAGTCGCGCTGGGAAGAGCTCGGGCACCTCTACGAGCAGCGCGCCGAGGCGGCGGTGACCAAGGAAGATCGCGTGCTGGCGTACCTCGCGCTCGGCGAGCTCGAGCGCAGCCATCGGCAGCGCACGCTCGAGGCGTCGGAGGCCGACAAGAAGGTGCTCGGCATCGACCCGATGAACGCGCGCGCGCTCGCGACGCTCGTCGAGTACTACACGACGACCGAGGCGTGGCAGCCGCTCATCCGGGTGTACGAGAATGCGCTGCGTGCGCGTCCGCGTGGCGAGCCGGAGGTCGGCACCTTGCTCCAGATCGCGATGATCTGGTGGAAGAAGGTCGGCAACCTCGAGGCTGCCGACGAGTACTGGAAGCGCGTGCGCAAGGCAGATCCCGCGCACCCCGCCATGCTCGAGTTCTACCGCACGTACCACGGCGGCGACGCGGGCAAGCTGCTCCCCATCCTGCAGCAGGCGCAGCGGCTCTCCGGCAACGAGGCCTCTGCGCTCGACCTCGCGCTCGAGACGGCGCGCGCCGCGGCGAGCACGCGCGGCTCGGCGGAGCGGGCCATCGACCTGTGGAAGAGCGTCGGAAAGCTGTCGCCAGGAAACGTCGAGGCGCAGGCGGCGCTCACGTCGCTATACGAGAGCACCGAGAAGTGGAACGCGCTCCTCGAGCTGCACAAGGAAGCGCTCGAGACGCTGAACAAACCACCCTCGGGGTCGGCGTCGCCGGACGACCTCGTCGAGCAGAAGATCGCGCGGCTACTCCAGATGGTCCGCGTGTATCGCGACAAGCTCGCGTTCGATCAGATGGTCGTGAACACGTATGGCCAGATCCTGCAGCTCAGGCCGGATCACGAAGAAGCGCTCACCGCGCTGACGCAGCGTTACGAGGCGCAGGGTCGCTGGAACGATCTCATCACCGTGCTGCAGCGGCGCGCCGATGTCGCGACGGCCGTGTCGACGAAGGCGGAGCTCTTGCGGCGCATCGCGTCGCTGTGGATCGAGAAGTTCAGCAACCTCCACCAGGCCGTGCGGCCTCTCGAGGAGCTCTGGGCGCTCGATCCGACCGACGCGGACGTGGTCGACCGCCTGCGCGATCTCTACACGCGTCGCCGCGCGTGGCGGTCACTGCTCGACCTCGAGCGCAAGGAAGAGGAGCGCCTCGAGCAGCACGGCACGCCCGTCGAGCGTCGCGCCAAGCTCATCGAGATCGCGAAGCTCACGGCAGAGCGCCTCGGTGATGCGAAGGAAGCCATCGCGGCGTGGAACCGCCTGCTCGAGGTGGACCCCAACGATGCCGACGCGCTGCCCGCGCTCGCGTCGCTGTACGAGCGGGAGAAGCGCTGGCCTGCGCTCGTCGAGATCCTGCGGCGCCAGGCCAGCCTCGTCACGGAGGCGCGCGCCAAGGTCAGCCTGCTCGAGCGCGCGGCGAACATCCTCGCGGAGCGCCTCTCGCAGCCCGATCGTGCGGCCGAGATCTACAAGGACGTCCTCGAGCTGCAGCCTGGTCACCCCCGCGCGACCCGCACGCTACAGGCGCTGTTCGCTCAGTCCGGCCAGCTCGACGCGCTCGTTGATCTTTATGCGCGGAACAACCAGTGGGAAGAGCTCTTCGAGGTCCTGCAGCAGACCGCGGAGCGCCTGCCCGGCACCGAGGGTCCGCGGCGCATCGACATCCTCGAGCGCGCCGCCGTCATTGCGCGTGATCGACTGCTCAGCCAGGACAAGGCGGCTCGCGCGTACGAGCGCATCGTCGCCATCGACACGGTACGCGGCTCGGCCACGCAGCTCGCCGCGGGGGCGCTCGCGGTCATCTACGCCGCGCAGGAGAAGTGGGCGCGCCTCCTCGCCATCTACGAGGTGCTGCTCGGCTTCGCGACCACCGTCGAGGAGCAGCTCGCGCGCATTCGCGAGATCCGCGACCTCTCGGCCGATCGCCTCGGCTCGCGCGGGCTCGCGTTCTCGTGGGGCGCACGTGCGTACGCGCTCGCACCCACCGACGCGACGCTGGAGGCCGACCTCGAGCGGCTCGCGGACGCAGCCGAGACGTGGGACGAGCTCGCCGAGATCTACCAGCGAGAGATCGGCGCGGACGTCACGCCGGAGCATCGCCTCGGGCGCCTGCGTCGCCTCGCGGACATCGCGCTCAACCACCAGCACAAGGTCGACGACGCGCGCCGCTACTACGAGCAGATCCTCGCGCAGGTGCCGGGCGACCCCGGGGCGCTGACGGCGCTCGAGCAGCTGTTCGCCGAGGGCAACTCCTACCCGCAGCTGCTCGCGATCTATCGCCAGCGCGAGGCCACGTGGCGTGGCGGCGCGGCGGATCCGGCCCGCGTCGATCTGCTCTTCAAGATCGCCTGGATCGAGGAGGAGAAGCTCGACGACGTCGACGCTGCGCGTCGCACGCTCGAGCGCATCCGCAGCATGAGTCCCGGCGTGCCCGCCGAGATCCGCGCGCTCCGTGCGCAAGAGCGCCTCGAGCAGCAGGGTGGCGCGACGCGCACGGCTGCGCTCGCCGAGGTCCTCGAGCGGCAGCTGGAGCTCGCCGAGCACGACGACGCGCGTGTCGAGCTCGGTAGCCGCCTCGCGAGCCTGTACGCAGGGCCGCTCGAGGCACCGCAGAAGGCGCTCGCGCAGCTCGAGCGCACGCTCGCGCTCGATCCCGACCGGCGCGCGACGCACGCCGCGCTCGAGATGCTGCTCGACTCCACGACGCGCCGTCTCGACGACCCAGACAGGGCGCGTACGCTCGCGATGCTCGTGCCCGCGTACGACGAGCGTCTGAAGGGAGCCACCGGCGACGACGTAGGTCGTACGGCCTCTCGTCTCCTCTACCTCCTCGAGCAACAGCTCATCACGGCACGTGAGCCAGCGGATCGACTCGCGCTGCTCACGCGCATGGCAGCGCTCGCCGACGATCTCGTGACGACCCCGGCGCTCGAGAAGCGTCGCTACGACTGGGCCGCCGAGCGCTTCGAGGCGGCCCCGTCGAGTCGGGAGCTCCGACACGCGCTCGGCATCCTGGCAGAGCGCGCCGATCGCATCGATGACCTTGCCGTCCGCCTCGGTGAAGCGGAGCAGCGGGCCACCGACCCGGGGCTCAAGCACGACCTCGCGATCGAGCTAGGCGCTCTGTTCGAGGGTCCGCTCGGCATGGGCGACGAGGCTGCGGCTGCGTATCGTCGCGCGATCGAGATCGATCCGGCAGATCCCATCGCCGAGCCGTCGCTGGAGCGACTCTACAAGGCGGGCGACCGGTACACCGAGCTCCGCGCGCTCTATGTCGTCCGAAAGGAGCGTGCGCTCGACGTGAACCGTCGCATCGAGGCGCTGCAGTCCATCTGCGATCTCGACGAAGGCGTGCTCGACGACCGCGATGCCGCCATCGCGTCGTACCGCGAGCTACTCGACCTCGATCCGCAGGCCGTGCGGCCGTTCCGCGCGCTCGAGCGGCTCTACACGCAGCTCGAGCGTTGGCCCGAACTGGAGGCGCTGCTGTCGGCGCGCGAGGCGTTCCAGCCGAGTCCGCTCGACAGGCACGACGTGAAGGGCACCACGGAGAGTCGCGCGCACTTCCGCTTCCGTCGCGCCGAGCTGTTCCGCGACAAGCTCTCCGACGTGAGCCATGCCGTCGATCTGTACGAGGAGACCGTCGCGGAGGAGCCCTCGCACGAGGGTGCGCGCCGTTCGCTCGAGGCGCTGATGAAGCGGCCGGAGGTGCGCCTCCGCGTCGCGCGCGTGCTGCAGCCCGTGTACGAGGCCGACCAGGCGTGGCCGAAGCTCGCGCTCGCGCTCGGTGCAGAGCGTGAAGCACTCGAAGGCGCCGAGGCAGTCCCGCTGCTCACGCGGCTCGCCGGTTTGCAGGAAGAGAAGCTCGGGGCCCGTCAGCTCGCGCTCGCCACGTGGCGCGAGGCGCTGCGCCTCGATCCCGCAGATCGGAGCATCCGCGCGGCCGTCGAACGGCTCGCGGTCCTGCTCGGTCGGCACGCCGATCTCGCGGCGGCGTGGGACGAGGCGTACCTCGCGTCTGATCCCAACGACCTGCCGCTGCGAGCGGAGCTGCTCACGCGATCCGCTCGACTCTACGAGAAGGAGCTACGCGACCTGCAGAAGGCCGCGGCGACGTGGCGGCGGCTCTTCGATCTCGACCCCACCAACGTCGAGCTCGGCGTGCCCGCCGCCGACGCGCTCGCCCGCATCTACGAGGCCGGGGAAGCGTGGGCGAAGCTGGTCGAGGTCCTCCGCCGTCGCGTCGACTGGTCCTCGACCGACGACGAACGTCGTCAGCTCCTGTTCCGTATCGCTCGTATCCAGGAGGAGCTGCTCGTCGATCCCGTCGCGGCGACCGCGACGTATCGCGAGCTCCTCGAGGGCGATCCCACCGATCGCAGCGCGCTCGATGGCCTCGAGAAGCTGCACGCGGCCAAGGGCGAATGGCAGGATCTCGCCGACGTGGTACGTCGGCGCCTCGAGCTCGAGAATGACGGCAAGGCGCGCCGCGATCTGCTGTTCCGCCTCGCGCAGCTGACCGAGCGTGAGTTGCAGGATCCTGGTGGCGCCGTCGCCGCGTTCGGTGCCGTGCTCGAGGAATCACCGGACGACACGCCGTCGCTCGAGGCGCTCACGCGTCTGCACGAGGCGGCCGGCCGCAAGGTCGATCTGCTCGAGACGCTCGACCGTCGCATCCAGCTCGAGCTCGATCGGCCCGCGCTGGACTCGAGCGTCATCGCGACGCTGCGCATGCAGGCCGCGGCGCTCGACCTCGAGCTCGGCCGACCGGAGAGTGCCCTCGAGCGCTACCGCGCGGTGCTCGAGCTCGACAAGAAGCACCAGGGCGCCCTGCGTGGGCTCGAGCCACTGCTCGAGGACAGCAACCTGCGCGTCCGCGCCGCGGAGGTCCTGGAGCCGCGGTACGAGGAGCTGGGCGACAGCGCGCGGCTCCTCGCGATCCACGAGCTCATGGCGGATGCATCGCCGGATCTGCGCGAGCGCGTCACGCGCCTCGAGCGCGCGTCCGACCTTCGCACGAAGAGCGGCGATCGCGACGGCGCATTCGAAGACCTCGCGAAGGCCGCGCGACTCTCCGTTGGTGAGCCCGACCTCGGCGCGCTCCTCGACCGTCTCGAGGCGGCCGTGCCACGCGAGAGCCGCGGCAAGCTCGTGGTGCTGTACCAGGATCTCGGTCCCGACATTCTCGACGCGACGACGCAGGAGCGGGTGCAGCTCACCGTTGCTGCGGAGTCAGCGCGACTCGGCGACACCACCACGGCGCGCGAGTCGTACCGTCGCGTGCTCGACGCGTCGCCCGAGAACGTGACCGCGCTCGCGGCGCTCGAGACCATCTACCGCGCCGATTCCGAGTGGAGCGCGTTGTACGAGATCTACGCCCGACGTGCGGAGCTCGCGGGCACCGCCGACGGTGATGAACGTCGTCGCTACTTGCTCCTCGGCGCCGAGCTCGCGGAGGGCGCGCTCGACCGGCCCTCTGACGCCATCCCGGCGTACGAGGAAGCACTCGAGCTACAGCCCGCGGATCTCGCCACGTCGAAGGCGCTCGAGGCCCGCTACCAGGCCGCGTCGCGCTGGCACGAGCTCGCCGAACTGCTCGAGCGCCGTCTCGGGTTCTCCGACGAGCTGCACGAGGCCGTCGCGCTGCGCGTGCAGCTCGGTCGGCTGTTCGACCAGGACCTCAACGACGCCGAGCGCGCCGTCGAGAGCTACCGCGCCGCACTCGGTGGCGACCCCAGCAACGCCGAGGCCATCGAGGCGCTCGAGCGTCACCTCGAAGACCCGACGCACGGTCCTGCCGTCGCCGAGGTCCTCGAGCCCGTGTACGTCGCTCGGCACGATTGGGTCCGCCTCGTCCGCGTCTGCGAGATCCGCCTCGAGGCGGCCGACGACTCGCGTGCGCGACTCGCGCTCCGGCGCCGCATCGCCCGCATCTACGAGGAGCAGCTCGAGGATCTCGACGGCGCGTTCACCGCCTACACGCGCGTGTACCGCGAGGATCCGACCGACCGAACGACGCGCGACCAGCTCTCGCGCCTCGCGGGGGTGCTCGACGGGTGGGAGCGCCTCGCTGCGATGTACGAAGATCACCTCGAGACCGTCGGCGCCGATGGGGACGGCGCCGAGGACGCGCTGCGTGCTCTCGCGTCCATCTACCACGAGCGCCTCGCCGACGTGGATCGGGCGCGCGGTGCCTACGGCCGCCTGCTCGAGCGCGACCGAGACGACGAGGTCGCCTTCGTCAGCCTCGAGAAACTCCTCGAACGTGCGTCGCGCTGGCGTGAGCTCCTCGACGCGTATCGCGAGGCCTCGCTCAACACCCTCGATCAGTCGATGCGCCTGCGGCTCATCCACAAGGCCGCGGCGGTCGCCGAAGACAAGCTGTCCGATCTCGAGGTGGCCATCGAGCTGCACCGCTCGGCGCTCGAGATCGAGCCGAACGACGCCAAGTCGCTGAGCAGCCTCGAGAGGCTCTTCCAGCGCGCGGAGCGGTGGCACGATCTGGCGGAGCTGGTCGAGCGCCGCATCGGCGATCGCAACACGACCGACGCCGCGGGCTGGATCGCCGACAAGGTCCAGCTCGCAGCGCTGCGTACCGCTCACCTCGACGACGTGCCCGGAGCGATCGACCTCTACGAGGAGATCCTCGGACGCGAACCTGCCGAGCCGCGCGCCGTGCGTGCGCTCGAGAAGATCATCGTTGCACCAGAGCACACCTATCGCCTCGCGCAGCTCCTCGGGCCGATCTACCGCGCCGAGGGCTCGTGGCAGAAGCTCGTCGTCATCTTCGAGGCCGAGCTGGGCTTCATCGACACGCCGACCGAGCGCTACGAGCGCTTCCTCGAGCTCGCCGAGCTGCACGAGAAATCTGGCCACGATGCGGCGCGCGCGTTCGCGGCGGTGCTGCGTTCCTGGCGCGAGCAGACCGCGCTCGGGGACGATCCCGAAGCGCGGCCCCGCGAAGATCACCTCGCCGAGGAGCTCGAGCGCCTCGCTGCGGCAGCGCAGAAGTTCCCCCAGCTCGTCGACGAGCTGGAGACGACCGTCGCCGACTCGCTCGATCCCGAGCTGCGCGCGCGCGTCTACCGTCGCGTCGCCAAGCTGTCGTCACAGCACCTCGCCGATCGTCCGCGCGCGATCGTCGCGCTGGAGCAGCTCCTCGCCTCCGACGAGTCCGATGAGGACGCGTGGGCCGATCTCGAGCGCGCGCTCGCTGGCGAGGAACGATGGAAGGACCTCGTCGCGTCGCTCGATCGGCGCGCGAGCATCGTCAGCGACCCGCCGCTGCAGCGCACCCTCTACGACCGCGCAGCGGTCATCCACGAGGAACAGCTGCACGATGCTG
Organism: Polyangia bacterium; assembly: GCA_039923495.1. GTDB lineage: Bacteria > Myxococcota_A > Polyangia > Palsa-1104 > Palsa-1104 > JBDTCO01. The sequence goes on along the minus strand of JBDTCO010000046.1, from coordinate 4,727 downwards.
CCTCGGCCATCGCCGCGTGGCACAAGGTCCTCGACCTCGACTCCGAGGACGCGCCGGCGCTCGCGGCGCTCGCGCGGCTGCATCGCTCGCGCGGTGAGCACGCTCAGCTCGCCGACACACTCGATCGCCAGATCGCGGTCACCTCCGACGCCATCGCTCGTCGCGGGCTGCGCGGCGAGCTCGGTGCGCTCGCCGCGGGTCAGCTCGCCGACGGCCCGCGCGCGGCCGATGCGTGGCGTGCGGTGCTCGCCGAGGACGCGCGCGATCGCGACGCGCTCGTCGAGCTGCGGCGCGTCGAGCTGGCCGCCGAGCACTACCCCGAGGCGCTCGAGGTCACCGACTCGCTCGCGGAGCTCGCCACGGGCGCAGCGCGCAGCGCGCTGCGCGTCGAGGCAGCCGAGCTCGTCGAGAAGCAGCTGCAGGATCCCATCGAGGCCATCGAGCGATATTCAGCGGTCCTGGCCGACGGCGACGCCGCAGCCCGCGCAGCGCTCGAGCGGCTCGCGCGCGATCGCGACGTCCGTAGCGCGGCGGCCGGCGTGCTCGATCCGTATTACGAGCGCACGGGGGAGTGGGGCGCGCTCATCGATCTCGGGGAGCTGATGGTCGCTGCCGATGCGAGCGGCGAGCCGGCGGAGCGCCGGGAGTGGCTGTTCAAGATGGCCCAGGCGGCAGAGAAGGGCCTGCGCGACGGCAAGCGCGCGTTCTCGCTCTGGGCTCGCGCGCTCGGCGAAGAGCCGGCGGACGCCGACGCCCGCGCGGCGCTCGAGCGGCTGGCCGAGATCGAGAACATCCCGGGCGAGCTCACGCGCGCCTACGAGGAGCTGCTCACTGGCGGTGCGGTCAGCGTCCAGCCCGAGGTCGCACGCATGCTCGCGATGCGCCTCGGCGAGCTCTACGAGCTGCGCATCGGAGACGAGGAGCGCGCGATCATCGCCTACGGCAAGGTCCTCGATGCTCCGGAGGGGGATGTCGAGGCCGAGCGCTCCGCGCTGCTGGCGCTCGATCGGCTGCTCTCGAAGGCGGGTCGCCCGCGCGACCTCGCCGAGGTCCTGCGCAAGCGAGCTGAGAGCGCCGACGACGCCGTCGAGCGCGTGGTGCTGCTGCACCGGCTCGGCTCCCTGTACGCCCGCGAGCTCGTCGACCTCGACAAAGCGCTCGAGGCCTTCCGCGACGCGCTGGAGGTCGACCCATCCCACGCGGAGTCGCGCATCGGGCTCGAGGCGCTCCTCGGGTCGCAGCCACACCGCGAGGCCGCGCTCGATGTCCTCGAGCCGCTGTTCGAGCGCGACGGCAACACCGCAAAGCAGAACCAGCTCGCCGAGGTCCGGCTCGAGACGCTCGACGATCGGCCGCAACAGGGCGCGTTGCTCGAGCGCATCGCCGAGCGCGCGGAGACGCTGCGGGATCCTCGCGCGGCCTTCTCGGCGATGGCGCGCGCGCTCACGCTCGACCCGTCGGCGGAGCGCCTCGCCGACGAGAGCCAGCGTCTCGCCTCGCTCACGGGACAGCCCGATCAGGCGGCCACGCTCTTCGAGAAGCTCGTCGCGGACCGCGCCGACCTGTCCCCGGATGCGCGTCGTAGCCTGTCGCTGAAGGCCGGCAGCATCTGGGAAGCAACCGGCGCGCCGGACAAGGCCGAGGCCCGCTACCAGCAGCTCCTGGCCGACGATCGCGAGGATGCTGACGCGCTCGAGTCGCTGGAGCGGCTGTACCGCATCCGCGGGGACGCGAGCCGTCTCGCCGACATCCTTACGCGTCGTGCATCCGTCGAGATCGATGCGGACGCAAAGAAGGCGCTTTACGCCGAGGCGGCGCAGCTCGCGGAACAGTCGCTCGGCGATCCGGACGGCGCCGTCGAGCTGTGGCGCAAGGTCCTCGAGATCGATGACACCGACTCGTCCGCGCTCGCCGCGCTCGCTCGCCTCCTCGAGCAGCGAGCGCGCTGGCCGGAACTCGCCGATCTTCTTGCGCGAGCCGCCGAGGTCGCGGGTGAGCCGCGCACGCAGGCGGCGCTGCTCGGTCGCGTCGCGGCGCTGTCGGCCGAACGCCTCGACGACCTTCCCCGGGCCATCGCCGCGTTGCGCGAGCTGCTCGATCTGCAGCCCGACTCGATGACGGCGATCGACTCGCTCATCGATCTCGAGACGCGTCGCGGTGACAAGGACGCGCTCAAGGAAGCGCTCGAGCGCAAGCTGGCGGCCGTGTCGGTCGGGCCGGCGCGCATCCCCATCTTCCGACGCCTCGCCGAGCTCGCCGCGGCGCAGGACGAGTCGAGCGCAACCGACGATGCGCTCGGCTATCTCTACGAGATCCTCGCGCTCGACCCCGTCGATGCGCAGGCGGGCACGCTCCAGCGCACGCTGCTCATCCGGACCGAGCGCTGGCACGATCTCGTCGACGTTCTCGGCGCCGAGGCCACGCGGCTCGAGCGCATCGGCGACACCGCTGGCGAGCTCGCAACGCTCGTGCAAGCCGCCGACGTGTGGGAGGAAAAGCTCGAGAGCCCGGAGTCGGCCATCGAGCTGCTCGAGAAGATCCTGGCACGCGACCCCGGCAACGTCCGTGCGCTGCTGTCTCTGGCGCGCATCGCGGAGTCCGCGGGGGACAACGACAGGGCCCGCACGATGCTCGCCGGCGCCGAGGCGAGCGCGAAGACGCCGTCGGACATCGCCGAGCTCGCGTACCGCCGCGCTCGCGTCGAGTCCGAGTCCGGCGATCCGGCGGCAGCGGCGGGCCACTACCGTCGTGCGCTCGCGGCAAATCCGTCGCATGTGCCGGCGCTCGACGCGCTCATCGAGCAGCTCCGCGAGGCCCGCGACACCGAACAGCTCGTCCCGTTGCTGGAGACGCGCGTCGCGCTACCGGACACCTCGCGCGAGCTGCGCACGGAGCTCGCGCGCCTCTACATCGAGAAGCTCGGCACGCCGGACAGGGCGCGCACGCACCTCGAGGCGCTCCTCGCGAGCGACCCGGGCAAGGGCGCGGAGCAGGAGCAGCTCAAGCTCCGCGAGCTGCTGGCCGATCTCCACTTCGCGGCCGGCCGGTTCGACGAGGCGCGCGCGCTGTACCAGGCGCTCGTCGAGGCTGCCAACCAGGCCCGTCGCCGCGGCAAGGACGTGGCGCGACTGCACGGCCGTCTCGGCCAGATAGCCGAGCGCACCGACGACATCGCGGGCGCGCTCGCCGCCTATGCGGAGTCGCAGCGCCTCGACGCGAGTCACGCGCCCACGCTCGTGGCGCTCGCGCGCCTGCAGGGCGCAAAGGGGGACTGGGAGGCTGCACGCAAGGTGTACCGCAGCCTGCTGCTCCAGAACCTCGACGCAGAAGCGGGCATCTCGAAGGGTGGCGTCTACGCGGCGCTCGGGGCAATCCACGAGAAGCTGAACGAGGGCCCGAAGGCCGTCGGGATGTACGAACGCGCCATCGAGCTGGAGCCGGCCAACGAGACGGTGCGTGCCGCTTTGGCTCGCTTGCGCAGTAGCTAGCCAGAGGGTGCTCACGTACGATACGGGCGTGCGCTCTCTGACGATCACGGGGGGATGTTCGCGTCCCCTCTCGGCGGGCATGGCCCGACGAGCCTCCCCCCACCGCGCGTTCCTCGCGCGAAGCTTTGCTCTCGTTTCGGTCGTCGCCTTGGTCGCAGGCATGACTGGCTTCGCGCTCGCCGACGCGCCGCGTGCGATGGGCACGCTGGCGCTCACCTCGTCAACGCTCGGCGCCGAGGTCTTCATCGACGGGGACAGCGTCGGCACCACGCCGCTCAAGGGCACCCTCACGCTGACGGCCGACGAGCACACGCTGAAGGTCGTGAAGCCCGGCTACGCGCCGCTCATCGACGTCGTGAAGATCGCGAGGCGCAAGACGACGAAGCTCGACATCGACCTCACGCCCGTCGCCGGCATCCTACGCGTGAAGGCGAATATCAAGGAGTCGCGCGTGTTCGTCGATGGGAAGTTCGTCGGTGAGGCGCCGCTCGAGGCGGAGATCTCCGTCGGCGCGCGCGGGGTCCTCGTCTCGCGAGCGGGCTACAAGGACTTCTTCCAGAACGTCGAGGCCGTCGCCGGCCAGGAGATCGCCCTCGAGGTCCAGCTCGACGAGCTGCCGCCCGAGCTCAACCCATACAAGCCGAAGGCCGCCCCGCCGCCTAAGTGGTACGACAAGTGGTGGGTCTGGACGGCCGGCGTGGCTGGCGTCGCCATCGTGGTCACTGCGGTCGCCGTCCCGGTGGCCCTCTCGCAGCGAGACCCGGTCAAGGCATTCGACCCGAGCTACACGTACACCGTCACCCTCGGTAAGTAGGTCCATCGAGTTGGGTGGGGTGGCAACCCGCGGGCTGCAGCCATCCCTCGACCAGTCACCAGCACGCTCCAATTGAGACGCTTGTTTAGCTCGGCCTGGCATTTGCACCGACAGTGGGCATGAGGCTTCGCGCTGCCGCTCTGCTGTCTTGCTTCCTGACCTCGTCCTTCGCCCACGCCGACAAGGCATCGATCGACCGGGCGACCTCCCGGCTGCGCAACCTCGGCACGCCGGCGTCCATCGCCAAGCGGGCTGCTCGCCACGTCGAGCTGGGTATGCCGTCGGCAGCGACGCGGACGAACGACAACGACTTCCTGCTGGTCCGTAACGACTACGTCATCTCGTACAACGCCAAGCGCAGCGCGATGAACTGGGCGAGCTGGGAGGTCGCCAACACGGACCTCGGCGACATCGGTCGCAACGAG
>JBDTCO010000045.1:0-4690 GCA_039923495.1 Polyangia bacterium | reverse complement strand
CGTGGAGATCGGCGCCACCGAGGCCGCGTACCAGATAGCGCACCTCGCCGCGAGGGCGGAGCTGGGTGCAGGGGGGCGCTCGGAGGACGGCGCAGGCCAGGCGCTCGATGTGCTCGTCGGCTACATGGAGGAGTACGCGTACCTCTCGCGCAACACGCACTCGATCCGCCACGCCATCCGGCGCATCACGCGAATCGTCGGTTCGCTCAAGGGCTACTCGCACCTCGACCAGGCAGAGGTTGCGCCGGCCGATCTGCACGACGGCATGGAGAACACGCTCGTCATGCTCCAGGCCGAGCTCAAGTACGGTGTGAACGTCGTGCGTCGCTACGGCGAGCTACCGCCGGTGCGCGTGTACGTCGACGAGCTCAACCAGGTGTGGACCAACCTCATCCACAACGCGGTGCAGGCGCTCGGCGGGCAGGGCGAGATCGTCATCGAGACGAGGCGCGATGGCGACGACGTCGTCATCGTCGTGGCGGACAACGGGCCGGGCATCCCAGAGGCGGTCATGCCCAAGATCTTCGAGCCCTTCTTCACCACCAAGCCGAAGGGTGAGGGCACCGGGCTCGGTCTCGGGATCGTCCGCCAGATCATCGACAAGCACGCGGGGACGATCTCGGTGGAATCACGTCCCGGCGAGACGCGTTTCATCGTGAGGCTGCCGATCGCAGGACCGCCGCCCAAAGAGAGCGTGTCGTCGTGAGTCCACCCGGCGGGTCGAGTAAATGTGCTAAAATCGAGCAACAGATGCGTGGGTTCGTGGGTCTAGTCTGTATGCGGACTGCCGCGAGCGTGGGGTGTTCGAGTGGAGAGGTGGTCTGTCCTTGAGCGCGGGTGAAAAGACGCGGGAGCACATCATCTGCGTCGACGACGAGGAAGGCATCCTCACCGCGTTGCGTCAGCAGCTCGGTGCGCGCTTCGGCAAGGAGTGCCAGATCGAGGTGGCGCAGTCCGCAAAGGACGCGCTCGAGCTCGTCGACGAGCTCGAGAAGGAAGGCGAGCAGCTCGCCGTCGTCATCGCCGATCAGATCATGCCCGGCATGAAGGGCGTCGACTTCCTCGAGGCCATCCACAGGCGCTCTCCCGCCACCACGAAGGTCCTTCTCACCGGCCAGGCCGGCCTCGACGCGGTCGTCGCGGCCATCAATCGCGCGGGCCTCAATCGCTACATCCCGAAGCCGTGGGACGAGCCGGATCTGCGCCTCACCGTCGAGAGTCTGCTCAAGACGTACCGCCTCCACCGCGACAACGAAGGGCTCGTCCTCGATCTGAAGCGCAAGAACGTGGAGCTGGAGACCGCGCGTCACAACCTCGAGGAGAAGGTGCGCTCGCGCACTGGCGAGCTCGAAGATGCGAACCGTCGCCTGAGCCAGCTCGCCGTCACCGATGGGCTCACCGGGCTCTACAATCACCGTCACTTCCAGGAGCAGCTGCGGCTCGCCGTCGAGCGCGCGCTCCGTACGGGCGGTCGCGTGGCAGCGCTCATGATCGACGTCGATCACTTCAAGAAGTTCAACGACCGCGAAGGTCACCCGGGTGGGGACGAGGCGCTGCGTGCGGTCGCGCGCCTGCTCTCCGAGGAGCGTCGCCAGCTCGACGTGGTCGCGCGCTACGGCGGTGAGGAGTTCGCGCTGCTGCTCGAGGGCGTCAACAAGGAAGCAGCCGCCGAGATCGCCGAGAAGATCCGCAGCCGCATCGCGAGCGCGCAGATCGCCGGCGCAGAGAAGCAGCCGCTCGGTCGGCTCACCGTGTCCATCGGTGTGGCGGTGTGCCCCGAGGATGCCACCACGCCCGAGGCGCTGCTCGAGGCTGCGGACGTCTCGCTCTACCGCGCGAAGAAGTCCGGCCGGGACTCTGTTGTCGTCAGCGGCGCGGGCTGAGGTTGCGCGGAGGCGCATCGGTACTGCCGCGTGGCAAGTGCCGGCTGCGCTGAAGGCCACTTTCTCCGAAGAGGGCTCTGCGCTCGAGCGCTACGCCGCGCGTCTCCCGGCGACCGAGATCAACAGCTCGTTCTACCGTCCGCACCGCAGGTCCACCTACGAGCGCTGGGCTGCGTCGGTGCCCGACGCGTTTCGGTTCGCGGTGAAGGTGCCGAAGCTCGTGACGCATGTGCACGGGCTCGTCGATATCGAGGCCCCGCTCGCTCGCTTCCTCGACGAGGTCGCGGGCCTCGAGGACAAGCTCGGCGTGCTGCTGGTGCAGCTCCCGCCGAAGCTCGCCTTCGACGCGCGCGTGGCAACGGCCTTCTTTCAGCGGCTGCGCGAGGCACGCGCGGTGTGCGAGCCGCGTCACGCGAGCTGGTTCACCGAGCGAGCCGACACGCTGCTGCGCGACCTGCGCGTCGCTCGTGTCGCCGCCGATCCCGCGCCGGTGCCTGCGGCGGCCCGGCCGGGCGGCTTCCTCGGGCTCGAGTATCACCGCTTGCACGGCTCGCCGCGCAGGTACTGGTCCTCGTACGAACCGGCCTACCTCGAGGCGCTCGCGTCGCGGTTCGCGAGCGCCGACGTGGAGACCTGGTGCATCTTCGACAACACGGCGGCGGGCGCCGCGCTGGACAACGCGCTCGCGCTGCAGCGGCTGGTCTCGCCCGCCAGCGTGCGCTGACGTTCATCGTGGGCGCGCAGATCCCTGGCGCAGAGAAGCACCCGCTCGGTCGCCTCACCGTGTCCATCGGCGTGGCGGTGGCCCGAGGACGCCACCACGCCCGAGGCTGCCGACGTCTCGCTCCATCGCGCGAAGAAGTCCGGCCGGGACTTCGTTGTCGTAAGCGGTGCGGGCTGAGGTCAGGATCTCGACGAGATCGTCCGGTCTCCACCAGGCAACGTCCAGGCTTCGCGGCCTTGTAGCGTGGCGCGCGCCTTGTATGTGGGTTAGCGCATCGCCTCACCACAAGGAGAAGCACATGAAGATCGCGCTCATAACACTCGTTTTTGCAGCTGCATGCGGCGGATCCTCGTCGGTCACGTCCAACAACGTCAGCGGCACGGTCGGAGGGAAGGCGCTTGACGCGAAGTCGGCAGCGTCCACTTCGATCTCCTACAGCAACGTAACCGTCCGGCGCGAGACGCCTTGCTGATCAGCTCTCGACCGCCCACGTGATCGGCGGCGTCCAGCGATGCGGGAGCAGGTCGTCGATCTGCGAGGCGGGGTGCTCGTCGACGCGGAGCAGGACGTCCTTGAGATACGCGATCGGATCGACGTCGTTTGCGTCGCAGGTCGCGACGAGCGAGTAGAGACCGGCGAGGTTCTCGCCGTGTTCCTCGCCACCGACGAAGAGGAAGTTTTTGCGACCGAGGGCCACGACTCGTAAGGCTCGCTCCGAGGCGTTGTTGTCGAGTGGGATTTTCACGTCATCGAGAAATGGCGTGAGCGTGTCCCACTGGTTGAGCGCGTAGGAGAGCGCCGCGCCGAGCGGGCTCTTCGGAGGATGCAGAGACTGTTCCTCGTCGAGGAATGCGCGGAAGAGGTTCATCGCGCCGCGACCCACCGATTGCCTCAGCCTGAGGTGCTCGGGCGTGCGGACGATGCCGAGCGCGCGCGCCTCGTGCTCGACACGGTAGACCGCGAGGATGAGGTCGAGCGCGCGACGCGACTCGTCGGGCGCGGTTGCGAGTGCGTCGAAGAATTTGCGGCGCACGTGCGCGAGGCAGCCCGCGCGAGTGCGGCCGTCGACGGAGGCGACGCGGTTGTAGCCGGTGTACGCGTCGACGACGAGCGTCCCCGTCGTGCCGCCGAGCACGTCGACCGGCGTCTGCCCTGACCGCGACGCCGAGAAGCGGTAGGCGATGAGCCGCTCGGCGACGAAGGTCCAGACGTAGCCTCGCCTATCGGGCTTCTGCATTTTCATCGGCGTCTCGTCGGCCTGCACGAGCTCCGCCTGCGCGATGTGCCACAAGAGGCGCTTGTAGAGCGCCTCCAGCTTGCGCGCTGCCAGGTGGAAGAGGTCATTCAGCGTCGAGCGCGCCATCGGGATCCCGATCCGCTCGTACTGCTTGGCGAGGCGATACAGCGGCAGCGAGTCGGCGCACTTCATCACGACGATGTGCGCGATGAAGCCCGGTCCGTACTTGCCGCCCTCGATCACGCGACGAGGCGGCGGCGCCGTCGCGATGTAGCCGCCGCAGCGGCACGCGAGCTTGTCCTGCACGTGCTGCTGCCGAGCGAAGTAGCCCGGGATGTACTCGTACAGCTCGGTCTTCTTGCCGTCGCCCACGGGCCTGTCCGCCGTCCCACCGCACGCGGGACAGTCCTTGTCCTCGTCGGGCACGTGGTGGATGACGGTCTCCGGCGCGAGCTTCTGCTTGAGCGCGGCCCGCTCGACTCGCCGCTCGAGCGCAGCCTGGCGGCGAGCCTCGGCCTCCTCGGGCGACTCCTGCGCTCGCAGGACCTCCGCCACCGGCGGCATCTTCTCGCTCTTCTTGCCGTAGAGCTGTCGCTCCAGCTGCTCGACGCGAGCGATCAGCGCCACCACGATCGGCCGCAACGGACAGTCGTGATCGGGCAACTCCACCGACGACGTTTGATCACGATCTCGCGATCGTGTCGATCCCCTATCGCGCCGCAGGACTCCACGCACGTGGACGGCGCACGCGCTCGAGGTCGATGCCGTCGAGCAGCATCGCGAGCGCGGTCGCGTCGATCTCTATCTCGGCGGCGTCGGACGCGACCTGCGGCAGGCGAAAGCGAC
>JBDTCO010000044.1:0-32586 GCA_039923495.1 Polyangia bacterium | reverse complement strand
ACGAGATGATGCGCGTGACGCTACAGATCGTGAGCGCAACGCTCTTCTCCGTCGAGCTCGACTCGCTCATCGACGAGATCGGTGCGGCCGTGGCCACGCTGAACCGACAGACCATCGAGCGCATCATCACGCTCGTCGAGCTGCCGGTGTGGGTGCCGACGGCACGCAACCGCGAGCTGCACGCGGCGACCGGCTTCTTCGACAAGCTCATCGCGAAGCAGGTCGCCGACCGGCGCGCTGCAGGGCCGACGCAGCAGAACGATCTGCTCGGCATGCTGCTCTCCGCAACGGATCCCGAGACCGGCGAAGGCATGAGCGATACGCAGCTGCGCGACGAGGCGGTGACGATGATCGCGGCCGGTCACGAGACCACGGCGAATGCGCTCGCCTGGTGCTTCCACCTGCTCGCGCAGCACCCGGACATCGAGCGACGCGTCGGCGAGGAGGCCGCGAACGTGCTCGGAGATCGCGCGGCCACGCTCGAGGATCTGCCGCGCCTCTCGTACACCAAGCAGGTCTTCCAGGAGTCGATGCGCCTGTACCCACCGGTGTGGGCGATCGGTCGCGGCTGCCAGGAACAGGACGAGATCGGCGGCTACACGATCGAGCGCGGTGCCGACGTGACGATGAGCCCGTGGGTCACGCAGCGCCACCCGGAGTTCTGGCCCGACCCGCTGCGCTTCGATCCCGACCGCTTCGCCGAGGGTCGCGAGATCCCGAAGTTCGCGTACTTTCCGTTCAGCGGTGGCGCGCGCCAGTGCATCGGCACGGGCTTCGCCATGATGGAGGGCCAGATCATCCTGGCGACGGTGCTGTCGCGCTACCGCCTCGTGGCGACGGGTCGTCCGGTGGCGCACGAGGCGCTCATCACGCTGCGTCCGCGCGACGGGCTGCCGATGCTGCTGAAGCGCGTGGCGTAGTCGCGCGCTACAGGCCGTCGAACGAGGGCCGACGTCGCGACGTCACGTGACCGCACTGCGGGCACGTGTGGCCCTCGAGGCCGAGCGCGGCGTTGAACGACGTGAGCGTGGCGCCCGACATCGAGTACGGCGCCTTGCAGCTCGGGCACACGCTGTCACCGGGCGAGACGTGCTTCTTCGCCTCGTCGAGGTGCTTTTGATCGGTGCTGGTGAACAGGCCCATGCCGCGAGCCTACCACCTCAGGGCTTCTTGCCTTCCTTGACCTTGGTGACCGCCGGCGCATCGAACGGCACGTGCGCGCGCCCGTCGTCCTCCGGCAGCGCCTCCTTCCACTCCGCCTTGTTCTTCGTCACGGGCTTCGGCGCCGGCGCCTCCGGCGCAACGAGCCCCGACTTCGACAGCGCGTCCTTGAATGATCCGGCCATGCGTCCAGCCTACATCCGAAGACGCGCGCCGTGACGCCCTCAGCCGCCCGAGTGCATGCGCAGCGCCTGCCGCGGTCGGTGAACGATCTCGTCTTCGCGCGCGCAGAGCGCGTCGAGACGCGCGGTCGGGTCCGTGCCGATGACCTCGTTCCACAGGTCGATATATAAATTACCGTGGCGCTCCTCGGCCTCGAGGAGGTCCTCGTAGAGCGCCTTGAGGCCCACATCGGGGACCACGGCCGCGAGCTGCACGAAGCGCTCGTGGCTGCGCGCCTCGATGAGCGCCGAGCACAGCAGCTCCTCGCCCGGCGCGGCGATCTCCTTGAAGAGCGTCGCGGCGTATGCGCCCGACGAGAGCGGACCGAACGTCAGGCCGCGCAGATCGAGCTCGCGCAGCACGCGCTCGAAGTGGACCAGCTCCTCGCGCGCGAGCCGTGAGAGCTGCATCTGGAGGCGCGGACGATCCGAGTAGCGCGCCATGAGCTTGAGCGCGGTCTGCGCCGCCTTGCGCTCGCAGTGCGCGTGGTCGAGCAAGATCGTCGGGAGCTCCGCGATGGCTCGTTGCGTCCACGCCTCACGCGTCGGCCGCAGAGGAATAGACGCCATCACAGCGCACCGTTTCGAAACGCGCGCGAGGACCGCGCGGTGGGGGGAGGCTCGATCGGCTTTGCCGAGCGAGGGGGGACGGGAACGTCCCCCCCTGAGTCAACGTAGCGCGCCATGAGCTTGAGCGCGGTCTGCGCCGCCTTGCGCTCGCAGTGCGCGTGGTCGAGCAAGATCGTGGGCAGATCCTCGATCGCTCTGTCGACCCAGGCGGCTCGCGTGGGCCGGATGTCGATCACCAGCTCACGACCGCCTTCGCGCGCTCGAGATCCTCGACGGTATCGATCTCGCGCCAGCCTCCATCGATGAACGCGGGTCGCATCACCGAGCCGGTGTCGATGAGGTCGTTGAGCAGGTCCGTCACGTACGCGACCTCGAAGCGTGGTGCCGTCCCGTACGGCTTGCCGGAGAGCTCCTTGTGACGCAGGTGGTAGCGCGCCTTCATCTCCTCGACCGCGTGCGCCGAGAAGCGCGCGAGGCCGATGAACTCGCCGGTCACGCGATCCTCCGGAACCGTCTCCTTGCCGAGGCGCACGACGCGGCCGCCCTCGACGCGCGCGACCTCGGCCTGGCTCACCGGGTGATCCTTGCGGCCCTCGTACGCCTCTTGCCACCTGCGGTCGATGACGAGCGCGTAGTCGCCCTCGTTCATGAGCGCGGTGCGCACGACCTCGGGGCGAAACACGATGTCCGAGTACGAGAACAAGAAGCCACCGTCCATCGCCGGCTCGGCACAAAAGAGCGACGCGAGGATGTTGTTGGTCGCGAAGTCGTCGTTGGAGAAGTACTTCGCGCCGTCGACGACGATCGACTCCTTCATGTACCCGCGCACGATGTACACCTCGTCGATGCCCGCGGCGCGATACGCTTCGAGCTGACGCGCGAGGATGCTCTTGCCGTTCACCTCGACGAGGCACTTCGGCCGATCGTCCGTGTATGGGCGCAGGCGACGACCCATGCCGGCTGCGACGATGATCGCCTTCACGAGACCTGCTCCGCCTTCTTCTTGTACACAGCAGGCGTGCCGAGCCTGATCAAGATGATCAGCGAAGCCCGCCCGAGGTACGCGACGTGCGCGCCGACGTACACGTACAGAAAGACGTCGAGGCGATCGAACGCGCACACGATGAGGAACCAGCTCGGGTAGTGCAGCACGAAACGTCCCGCTGCAAGCACGAGGCCCATCGGCGTGATCGTCGCCGGCAAGAAGCCTGCGCGATCCGTCGCCGGCAAGATCGGCGGTGCACCGACGGCGTCGAGGTACTCTGGCCGCCGCATGAACGACGTGAGCGTGATGCCGGTCGCGCACGCGAAGAGGCCGCCGAGCCCGACGATGAGGTAGGTCGCCCGTCCGGTCTGCAGGTAGAGCCGCACCGCCGCCGAGCCGAGCACCAGGAAGGCCTTGACCTCGTCGAGCATGAAGTCGAGCAGCGCACCGACCGGCGAGGTCTGCTGCTTGGTACGCGCGAGCTGGCCGTCGGCGCAGTCGATGACGTACGCGAGCTGCAGCGTGAGCCCGCCGACGATCAACCCGGGCCACTGCCGCCAGCCGATGAGCACACCACAGCCCACCGCAGCCACCGCGATGGCCATGAACGACACTTGGTTGGGCGTGATGGGCGTGCCCTTCAGCATCCACACCAGCACCGCCGCGAACGGCCGCGAGCACCACTCGGTCCACAGGTTGTCGTTGCGCTTCTTCGACTGTCGGTAAATCTGCGCGATCTGGCCTAGCACGCCTCCGTCTACCACGCGCTCAGACACCTAAGCCATTGTTTCTCTGAGGCAATGGACACGAGATCACGTTGATCTCTCAAATCACGCGTGCTACGTCGACGCGTTACCGTGGCGCGGCAACTCGCCGCGCCTTCGCACACTCGCCACAAGGAGTCGTAGTCGATGTCGAACGAACTCGGAAGCCTCGTCGCCCAGCTGCAGAAGGGCCGCTGCGTGCTCTGTGCGGGTGGCCGTCTCGCGGGTGATGGCTCGTATCGCGCCGTGGTCGAGAAGATGATCCAGGGCGTCTCCGATGCGGAGTCGAAGGACGCGCTCTCGATCCTCGAGACGCGACCGCTCGCCGCCGCGGGCTGGGTTCGTCGTCACCTCGGTGACAGGTTCGCAAGCTCGCTCGACAAGGTCGTCGGCAAGGGCACGCCGTCGCCGGCGATGGACACGCTCGGTGCGCTCCCCTTCCGCGCCGTCGTCACGACGAGCTACGGCCACGCCTTCGAGCGTGCGTTCGCCAAGGACGGCGTCGCCCCGCGCGTGTACACGCCCGCCGACGTCGCCGAGCTCAAGAAGGACGGCAAGCTCCGCTACGTGTGGAAGGTCCTCGGCGACAGCCAGCAGCCTGCGTCGCTCGTGTTCTCCGCCGAGGACGTGCAGAGCGCGCTCGCCGACGGGGTGTATCGCTCCGTCGCGCACGAGCTCTATCGCTCGCGCAGCTTCCTGTTCGTCGGCTTCGAGGCCAAGGACGCCGACCTCGCCATCTTCCTCGAGCGCGTCCTGTCGGGCGCACGCTCGAGCGACGTCGTCCACTACGCCGTCCTGCCCGGCACGTCCAAGCTCGAGCGCGAGGAGCTGTGGGCCGCGTACCGCATCCAGGTCCTCGACGAGGTCGATGTCGAGAAGCTCGCCATCGCGCTCCGCACCGCCGTCGGCGAGTCGAGCGGCCCGCCGATGCCCGACGATCTCGACTTCGAGGGCTGGTTCCAGCTCGTCGCCGAGCAGCCCGATCACACGGAAGCGCTGCAGCACCTCGATCGCATGGAGAAGCGTCTCCGCGACGAGGGCGAGCACGAGACTCTCATCGAGCTCCTGCTCGGTCGCACCGAGGTCGAGGGCGACGCCACGCGCCGCGCCGAGCAGCTCCTCGAGGTCGCAGGCCTCTTCGAGCAGAACGTCGGTGATCTGGGCAAGGCGTTCACCGCGCTCCTCGCTGCGTACCGCGAAGATCCGCGCCCCCACACGTGGGACGAGCTCGAGCGCCTCGCGTCGGCCACCGGCACGTGGAACGAGCTCCTCGCCGAGATGACCGAGATCGTCCCGACGCTGCCCGAGGCCGATCGCGGCGCCGCGTGGCTGCGCATCGCGCGCCTCTACGGCGAGCGCCTCGGCCACGTCGAGTACGCGCTCACGTCGGTCGCCGAGGCGGTTCGTCTCTTCGGCTCGCCCGGCCTCGAGTCGGTGCCGGCCGCGAAGGAAGCGCAAGCGCTCCGCATCTCGCTCCTCGGCCGCGCCGAGAAGTGGCAGGAGCTCGCGGTGGCGCTCGGCGACTCCGCGTCCAGCGAGCCCGACCTGCTGAAGCGCTCCGAGCAGTACGCCGAGCAGGCGGACGTGTACGAGAGCCGCCTCGGTGATGGCGCCAATGCCGCGAAGGCCTACCGCGCGGCCATCGGCGCACAGCCGGGCGCGACGGACCTGTTCGCCGCGCTCGAGGCGCTGCTGCGTCGTCGTGGTGACTGGAAGGAGCTCGTCGAGATCCTCGGCGAGCGCTCGGCGCTCACGTCGGGGGAAGACGCGCTCTCGCTGCGTCGCGAGGCCGCGGAGCTCACCGGCGAGAAGCTCGGGGACCGCAAGGGCGCCATCGAGCGCCTCGAGGCCCTCACCCGCGACTTCCCCGGTGACCTCGGCACGCTGCGCGCGCTCGAGCGGCTCTACGAGCAGGAGGGTCGTCACGAGCAGCTGCTCACGATCCTCGCCGCGCAAGCCGATGCCGTCGAGAGCGACAAGGAGCGTTCGGCGCTCTACCGTCG
Source organism: Polyangia bacterium (assembly GCA_039923495.1). GTDB lineage: Bacteria > Myxococcota_A > Polyangia > Palsa-1104 > Palsa-1104 > JBDTCO01. The sequence goes on along the minus strand of JBDTCO010000044.1, from coordinate 26,882 downwards.
CCTCGCCGCAGAGTGGGAGGAGCACCCGTCGGGCGCACGTCGCGCCGCGGAGTACCTCGAGAAGCTGCTGCAGCTCGACGCCCGCTCCGAGGATGCGCTCCGCTCGCTCGCGCGCATCTACCGCGTCGAGTGCAACTGGGAGTCGCTCGTCGATTCGCTGCGCCGTCACGCGCAGCTCGTTCCGCCGGCGATGCGCGCCGAGCTCATGAGCCAGGTGGGTGAGGTCGCCGATCACGAGCTGCACGACAGCAAGCGCGCGATCGAGGCCTACGCCGAGGCCGAGCGCCTGCTGCCGAGCCACGCGGAGGCGCAGCGCGAGCTGTCGCGTCTCTACGAGAAGGCGGAGATGTGGCAGGAAGGCATCGAGCTCCTCGAGCGTCGCGCGCAGGCCGCCGAGCTCAAGAGTCAGAAGGTCGAGCACCTGCACCGCGCCGGTGAGCTATCGCAGCGCCTCGGCGACTCGAAGGGTGCGGAGCAGCGCTTCGCGCGCGCGCTCGAGGTCGACGCGACGTACGTGCCGTCGATGACCGGCATGGTCGAGATCTATCGCAAGAACGGCGAGTTCCTGAAGGCAGGCAAGCTGCTCGTCGAGGCCGTTCCGCACGAGGCCAACCGCCTCGAGCGCACGCGTCTCCTCGTCGAGGCGGGCGAGATCTACGACAACCTCGAGGACCACAAGCGCGCGATGCAGCTGTACCTCGACGCGCTGCAGGTCGACCCGGAGCACGTCGAGGCGGCCGAGCGTGTCGCCGAGCTGCTGTGGACGGCGGAGCGCTACCAGGACCTGCTCCCGATCCTCGAGATGCTCACGCGCAAGCCCGCCGACGACAAGGTCCAGCTCGAGCGCCTCACGCGGCTCGGCAAGGCCGCCGCTGCGCTCGGCGAGACCGACAAGGTGCAAAAGGCCTACGCGCGCGCCGCCGAGCTCGATCCAACGCACCTCGAGGCGCAGCGCGGTCGCGCTGGCTACCACCTCGCTCGCGAGGAGTGGGCCGAGGCGCTCGAGTCGCAGAAGGCGATCCTCGTACACCACGCCAACGCGCTGCCGGTGTCCGAGCGCGTCGACCTCTTCCATCAGATCGGCGTGACGGAGCAGAAGCTCGGCAATGGCGAGAAGGCACGCGCGATGTTCGCCCGCGCGCTGCAGCTCGACCCCACGCACCGCCCGTCGCTGCTCGCGCAGGTCGAGGGCGGCGAGGCCAAGCCGGAGTCGATCATCGACGCGAAGAAGGCGCTGCTCCAGACGGCCTCGGCCGACGAGCGGGTGAAGCTGCTCGGCGAGATCGGCGACCTCTACCTCGAGAAGCTCGAGGCCCCGCCGAAGGCCCTCGAGTCGTATCGCGAGGCCCTCGAGCTGAGGCCGGAGGATCAGCGCCTCCTGCACAAGTGCCTCGAGGTCTACGTCGAGCAGAAGCAGTGGACGCACGCGGTCGAGATGCTCGAGCGGCTCATCGCGGTCGAGAAGGCCACGAGCGTCCGCGCGAAGTATCGCCACGCCGCGGGCCTCATCTGCCGCGACGAGCTCGGTCGTCACGAGCAGGCCGCCAAGCTCCTCGGTGAATCACTCGACGACGATCCCAACCTCGAGCGTTCGGCCGAGGCGCTCGAGTCGCTGCTCCTCGACAGACAGGAGTGGAAGGAGCTCGCCCGCTTCTACCGTCGCGCGCTCAAGCGCCTCGGTGGCGAGACGTCGGACGGCAAGAACGGCGAGCGCCTGCGCGTGTGGTCGGCGCTCGGCGAGATCTGTCTCGAGAAGCTGGGCGAGCGCGAGACGGCGATGACCGCGCTCGAGGTCGCGCTCACGCTCGATCGCGGCAACCTCAAGCGTCACGAGCAGCTCGCGGACCTCTACCTCGCCGCCGGTCCGGACCGCGCCGACAAGGCAATTGCCGAGCACCAGGTCCTGCTCCGCGCCGACAAGAGCCGCGTCGCCTCGTACCGCGCGCTCAAGCAGCTCTACGTCCAGCTCGGCCAGCGCGACAAGGCCGCCGCCGCCGCGTACGCGCTCACGTTCCTCAAGAAGGGCGACGCCGACGATCAGCGCCTCGCCGCCGAGCTCAAGAACAAGCCGTTCGTGTGGAGTCGTCGCGGGCTCAACGACGAGCTGTGGGGCCGCATCCAGCACCCCGACGAAGATCGCGGGCTCTCCGCGCTCTTCGGTGCCGTCGCGCCGATGCTCGCCGCGTCGAACGCGCAGACGCACAAGCAGGCCAACCTCGTCCGCAAGGAAGCCATCGACCAGACCGATGCGCGGCCCATCGCGCGCGCGCTGCGTCACGCGGCCTCATCGCTCGGACTGCCCTACCCCGAGGCCTACGCGCGTCCGGATCAGATGGATCCGGTCGTGTTCATGGCGTGCATCGACAAGGTCGCGGTGCCGGTGCTGCTGCTCGGTCAGCCACTCCTCAACGACAAGCGTCCGGAGCGCGAGCTCGCGTTCGAGCTCGGTCGTCGCCTGGCGCACCTTCGTCCCGAGCGCCTGCTCCGCTACATCCTGCCGCAGCCCGGTCAGCTCCAGCACATCATCGAGGCCGCGCTCGCCATGGGTGCCGGCGACGAGGGCATCGGCGACGTGCAGAAGACCGTGCAGGGCATGAAGCGCGCGCTCCCCCCGGTCGCGCTCGAGCAGATCGCCGCGGTCGGTCGCAACCTCAAGGCCGCCAACGCGCGGCCCGAGGCGCTCGCGCTCACCTGGCTCCAGGCCACCGACCTCACGGGCAGTCGTGCGGGCTACCTGCTCGCCGGCGACCTCGAGACCTCGGCGCGCCTCGTCGCGAGTGAAGCAGCCTCGGCGACAGCGCTGCCCACCATGCAGCGCCTCCTCGATCTCGTGTGGTCCAGCGTCACGGAAGACCTCTTCCTCGCGCGCAAGCAGCTCGGAGTCTGAACATGAAGCGTCACCTCGAAGCGTGGGTCGTCGGCGTCTCTCTCGCCGCCTTGGCGGTCATCACCCTCGCGCACTGCGGCGGGTCCTCGTGCGGCAACGGCAAGCAGGAGTCCGGCGAGTCCTGCGACAAGGGCAAGCTCAACGGCGTCGAGAACTCGGGCTGCTCCACCACCTGCGAGATCGCCCAGCTCAACCTGGCCGGGCTGCAGATCTTCGTATCGCGGCTCCAGATGGAGTCGAAGGGCTACACGGGTGCGCTCTGCTCCGATCTCAAGGCCGCGACCGAGCACGTCGTGCTCGAGGGACCCTCGGCGTCCGACGGGTTCACGCAGGACTGGAACTGCAGCAGCCAGAACTCGCTCAGCCTCCCCGACGTGACGCCTGGCGACTACAAGGTCACGATCACGCTGCTCAGCTCGGGCGGCACGCCCATCACGAAGCCGGTCAGCGCCACGGCCACGGCCGCCAAGGGCTCATCGGCCAACCTCTCCGTGAACTTCAAGCAGACGGACTTCATCGAGCAGGACTACACCGGCACGCTCTTCTTCACGCCGAGCTGGGGCGAGGATTCGACCGGCTGCATCACCGCGACACCGCAGGTCACGGGCTACGGCGTCACGCTCAAGGATGCGAGCGGCGCTCTCGTCTCTGGCATGTCCACCTTCATGCGCAAGCTCGACGGCACGTCCGCCGCCTGCTTCGTCCCCCTCTCGAACGGCACCGCCGAGGGCGTGATGAACATCCCGTGGGGCCACTACACCATCGCGTTCACGGGCTACTCCGGCGCCGACATCACGTACTGCGGGAGCTTCGACGTCTTCAACGGCCCCAGCGTCGCCAACCCGACGTTCGCGCTCACCGTCCCTTCGTACGACGCCGACGGCGGGGCCTGCAACTAGCACCCGCGCCGACGACGCCGGGGAGCGCCGCATCTATCGCCGCAGCGAGCGTGCTCGTCGGGCTCGCCCTGTGCGCAGTCTAAGGAACGGCCGCGACGAGCTTCTCGCTCGCGGCCCAGAGCTGTGCGGCAGCGGCATCGTCGAGCGCGAACGAGCGCGGCACCTTCTCCGCGCACTTGTAGAAGTACTTGCCGGTGACGCCCTGCACGTCCGGTGACGACGCGAGCCAGATGCTGGTACGAGCGCCCTTCTCGACGCTGATGGCGAAGAGGTTGAGCACGGGCTTGAGCCAGCCCCAGGGCCCTTCCTTCGTTAGGAAATCGGACGCGACGAACCCCGGGTGCAGCGCGTTGACCGTGACGCGCGTGCCAGCCAGGCGACGCGCGAGCTCGCGCGTGAAGTAGATGTTCGCGAGCTTGCTGCGCCCGTACACCTTGAACATCGAGTACGACTTCTCGGCCTGCAGATCGGAGAAGTCGATGCGACCCGCGCGATGCGCGTCCGACGACACGTTCACGATGCGTCCCGACGGTGCCGCCTCGAGCGCGGGCAGCAGCAGCTGCGAGAGCAGGAAGTACGCGAGGTGGTTCGTCGCGAACGTGCGCTCGTAGCCGTCGATGGTCGTCTCACGCGCGAGGTTGATGGCGCCCGCGTTGTTCACGAGCACGTCGATGCGCGGGTACTTCGCGAGCACCGCCTTCGCGAGCTCGCGGATGCTGTGCATCGACGAGAGGTCCGCGAGGAACGAGTCGATGTTCGCGTTGCCGCGCTGCTGCTTCAGCTCTTCGACGACGCGCTTCTTCTTGTCGGGGTTGCGGGCCACGATGATCACGTGCGCACCGAGCTTCGCGAGCTCGAGCGCGGTCTGCCTGCCGATGCCGGCGGTCGCACCGGTGATGAGGACCACCTTGTCGGTCATGGAATCACTCATAGCTCATCTCGATCGTCGACGGTGCGCGGCATCAGCGGCTCGGGCGCTCGACGATGCCCAGGATCGGGCCGAGGGGAAAGGCGTCGTCCTTCCTGTGCAGCTCGGGCGCGTAGAGGCTCGCGACCGTGCCATCGAGGAACAGCGCGTTCTTGCAGCCGAGCGTGTCCCGGAACAGCGTCGCGAGCTCCCAGAAGGTGACCGGATCGTCGGAGATGACGAACACGGCGGTGTGCTCGTCGCGCACGCCAACGCCGTTGCGGAGCTTGCGCGAGGTGCCGGTCGACATGATCCCGGGGTGGATGTTGCCGTCGACCAGCAGCATCGGGCCCGACTGCGTGGCGAGCGTCGCGTGGTGGCTCTGCGCGAGGTACGCGCCGGTCTCGCGTACGGCAACCTTGCCGTCCTCGACGAAGAAGATGCCGTTCGGCTTCATGTGGAAGTTGCCGGGGCCGTCGCGCGTGGACACCGGCTTCTGCTGCTTGCCACCATCGATGTAGAGACCGACCGGCTTGCCGTGCTCGTCGTACATGCCGGCGTTCATCGCCCACGCGAGCGCACCGGACGACGCGAGCGCCGCGGACAGCCGGTCGAACGAGCCGAACGCGGTGCCGTGCTCGTCGAGATCGAACAGGCGCAAGGTATCGCGCCGCACGTCGACCGTGCACACCACGAAGCCCCGTCCACTCGACTGCTGCGAGACGCAGCGCGCCGGTGTCGCGTGACAGCTCGCTGACACGAGCATCGCAAGCACGATCAGGACGGAGCGCATGGCCCCTGTGTAGCCCAAAAAAGAACGGCCGGACGACCGAAGTCGCCCAGCCGGCCGATCTGGATTGTCGCGCCGACCTACATGAGGTCCTTCCGCTGGAGCGCCTTGCGCATCTTGTCCAGCGCCTGCTCCTGCAGCTGACGAATGCGCTCGCGGGAGAGCTTGTACTTCTCGCCGATCTCCTTGAGCGTGAGCTCCTCGTCGTTGTCGAAGCCGAAGCGCTGACGAAGGATGTCGGCCTCGATGGGACGCAGGTGCGCGAGCTGCGAGCGCACCTCGGTCGACATGGTCTCGTCCACCAGCATGTCGTCGGTGGTCTCGCCCTCGTCGTTCGGGTCCTGCAAGAAGTCGATGAAGCGACGGCCGTCGTCGTCGTTGATCGGACGATCGAGCGAGAACGACTGATCCGTGAGGAACGTCTTCATCTTCTCGATCTTCGCCTCGGGGATGCCGCTCTTCTTCGCGAGCTCATCGTCCGTGGGCATGCGACCGAGCGTCCCCTGCAGCTCCTTCCGGGCCTTGCCGAGCCGGTGGTACGCGTCGATCATGTGCACGGGCAGTCGCACGGCGCGGCCCTTGTCTGCGAGCGCGCGCGAAATCGCATGACGGATCCACCACGACGCGTACGTCGAGAAGCGATAGCCGCGGCGGTGATCGAAGCGCTCGACGGCCTTGATGAGGCCGATGTTGCCCTCCTGGATGAGGTCGGCAAGCGGCATGCGGCCGAAGTTGAAGCGCCGCGCAATGGAGACGACGAGGCGCAGGTTGGCGCGCACGAAATCGTTCTTCGCGGTCTGCACGCGCATGAAGGCCGACGCGACCGAGCCGAGGAACATGCGGAAGGCCTTGCTGTCCGGCGCGAGCTGCAGCTTGTCGTCGATCATGCGACCCGGCTCGTTGCGCGCGACGGTGCGCAGCTCCTTCATCGCGCCATCGACAGCGAGGCGATCGGAGTCGAGCACGCGCAGCTTCTCGGCCGCGCGCACGACGGCGCGGTCGTACTTCTCACGGTCTCGCTTCTTGTCGACGAGGAGGCGACGGATGGGCTTGAGCTCCGCGATGACGCGCGGCTTGTCGTCAGACTCGGCGAGGGTCTTCTCGCACACCTTCATGACGTGCTCGGCCATGGCCGGTAACGAGAGCAGCTGGACCCACAGCGCGATCTCGAGCGACTCGAGGCGACGCGCCGACTCGAACTCCTCCTGCGGACGGAGCACGGCCAGCCGCGCCATCTCGCGGAAGTACATCGACAGGAAGCTCGACGGCTCGTCGCGACTGGTGCTCTTCTTCGCGACGACCGCTTCGGTCGCCTCCGCCGCGTCATCATCGGACGACTCTTCTTCGTCGTCCTCGTCGTCCTCGGCCACTGGCGCCGTCGTCAGCACGACGACGGGGGTGTCCACGGCCGGGTCGAGAAGCTCGGTCTCTTCCTCGAAGGCTACGGCTTCGTCGACCGGCGTTGTGACCACGGCCACACGCTTGCCACCGCGCGCGCGGATGAGCTTCACCGGCGTACTGGCCTTGCGCGGAACGACGCCGCGTTTCGGCTTGACGACGATGACAGAGCGCTCTTTCACGACACGGCTTCTCACGATCGACCTCCCCAGGTCCGCAGCCCGGAGGGCCACGCAGTTGGACAGACACGGAACTGCACGTCCACGTTGGCCGCTCCGGCTACAGAGCTTGGGTGCACGGAAACGCACCCCGGTGCCAGCCAATGCCCTCCTCAATTACACCCACACGCGATTTCGCATAGCGGGTCGGAGAAAGGCGCCTTACTGCTTTTACAGCGCGACGGGCCGCATTATTCCCTGCGTTCGTCGGTCGGTCGGGCTACCACCGGCGCTTCTGACAACGTAAGGCGCCGTCCCGAAGGCGCAAGACGCGCGAAATGCCACGTCTCCGCCTCCCTGTTAGTACGGAAGCGGACGGCGCGGCGGATGTCGAAATCGGCCTCTCCGAGAGGCCCGGAGTTACGGTTTCTTCTCGGCCAGCACGATGAGCTGGCGCGAGTGCGCTCCGAAGAACTTGCCGCGGAGGCCAAGGCCTCCCGAGACCTCGATCACACGGAAGCCGGCATGGTGTAGCACCTTGCCGATCTCGTGCAGGGAGTATGCGCGGATCGAGATCTCCTGCTCCAGCTGGCGGCCGTCCTCGAAGATGATCGAGCGCTGCACCTGGAGGCGGGAGGAGAAGTAGTTGAAGTCCACCTCCTCGAGCACGACGCAGCCCTCACCCTGCCACCACACACGGGTCGGAAGGTCGCGGGTGATGTAGTCGCGGTTGACGAGCTCGATGAGGACGCGGCCACCCGGCTTGAGCGCTCGCTGCAGGTTGGCTGCGACCTTGCGGTTCGTGTCGTCATCGAAGTAGCCGAACGACGTGAACAGGCTGTACGCACCATCGAACTCCGCATCGAACGTCATCTCGCGCATGTCTCCATGCACGAAGTTCACGGCCACGCCGATGCGCCGCGCGGCGTCGGCAGCGCGGATGAGTAGCGGCAGTGACAGGTCGATGCCCGTGACGAGGTTGCCGCGGCCCGCGAGCTCCATCGCGTGACGGCCGTAGCCGCAGCCCACGTCGAGGAGCGTCGAGCCCGGTTTCAGCTCGAGCGATTCCGCGACGAACGCGGCCTCGCGCTCCGTCTGCTTGGCAGAGAGGAACGGCAGCGTCCGGAGGTAGTCGTCATCGAAGATCTCCTCGAACCACTGCTTCACGCGCTTGCGGCGACGCGGGCGCAGCTCGTCCGGCGATGACAAGCCCTGCGGCGGCGGCGGCGGCGCGAGCGGCGGCGTGGCCGGCGCGATCTGCGGACCGTTGCCGCCGTACAGCGCGGGGCTGATGGCCGGCGTGCTGAGCGGCGTGACCGAGCGCTGCCGCTCCTTCAGATCGGGTGGCATCGCCGGTGGGCGTGCCTTGGGCTTCTCCTCGATCTCGAAGGCCGTGACGTCGTCGGCCGCGACCTCTTCTTCGTCCTGGCCAGCCGCAGGCGGGGCGTCCATCTCGATCGGCGCCTCGTCGATCGAGATGTCGGGCGCGAGATCTGCAGCGTCATCGGCCGACTCGTTGTCGACCAGCGTGTTCGCCGCAGGGATGAGCGACGGCGTGTGCTCTCGATCGTCGAGCTCCATCGCGGACTCGAGCTCGAGGTGCTCACCGGAGTCGAGCTTCGGCTCCTCGGCCACGAGCTCGGCGGAGTCGAGCTGCTCGAGATCGCCCTGCGAGTCGATGCGGCCCGTGTGCTCGGGGACGAGCGCGCGCATGAGAGCCCGCACGTTCGGCGCCAGCTTGGCGATGGCTTGAGCTGCCTCCGTGTTAACGGGCTTACCGCCACCCACGGAGCGCTCGGGCTCGACGTCCTTTTTCTCTTCGTGGGCTGACTTCGCCACCGCCGGTGTGGCGGGCGGCGTCGCGCGCCTGGGGGGCGTCGTCACCTGCGGAGGCGTGCCCGTCGTGAACGTGCGCCTGGCCTGCACGGAGGCCTCGGCGCGCCCGCCGTTGGAAAACGCGTGATCGACGACGGCGTCGGCCTCGCCACCCTGCCCATCCTTGATGGCGGCGAGGTCCGGCTCGGTGTTCAGCCGCGCACGTGGAACTTCATCGGCCGGCACGCGGAGCGCACGCTTCTTGCGCTTGTTACCCGCCGCTTCCTCGCGGCCGGCCACGTCCACCTGCATCTCTGCCAGCTCCTCGGACGAGAACTCGATCTCGCCGTCTTCCCGGCTCGTACCCTGTGTTCCCAACGTCGCTCCGCTCAGCTCGCCTGCGCCGGCGTCGTGCGCGGACCGCCGATGGCGGCACCCACTCGCACGACATCTCCCGGACGGATGGTGAGCTCGACCCGCCCCGGCTCGAAGAGCACGATGACAGTGGAGCCCAGGTGAAACATGCCGAGCTCCTGACCGCGACCCACCGCGATCGGCGTGTCGTAGTTGCGGAGCGAGCCCCCCGGACCTGAGTGGCTGCGCACCTGCTCGTCGTACGAAAGCGAGATGTGGCCGACGCCCGTGGCCGCGACCTTCACGACGGCGACCTTGCCCACTTCGCTGTCGACGTAGCTGATGACACGCTCGTTGATGGAGAAGAGGCCGGGGACCGTGCGTACGGACAGCGGGTTGACCGGGTAGAACGCCCCCGGCAGGTGCCGATGTGCGACCACGTGGCCGCCGACCGGAGAGTGGATCCGATGATAATCCTTGGGAGCCAGGTACAGCGTGGCGTAGGCGCCGTCCCGGAAGACGCGAGCCCAGTCCGAGTCGGCGAGGAGGCCTTCGAGCGAGTAGTCGAGGCCCTTGGCCTGGATGAGGCGGCCGTCATGGGCGATGCCCATCTCCGAGACGACGCCGTCGACGGGGCTGACGACGATGCCCGTGCGGCCATCGACCGGCCGCGCACCGGGCGCAAGCGGGCGCGTGAAGAAGTCATCGAGGCGCTCGAAGTCGTCAATCGGGCGATCGAGCGCGCTCAGATCCGCGCCAGCGTAGGCGGCGAATCCGGAGTACACAGCACGTCGGAGGGGTCGCGGGACCTTTCGTCTGGCAATCCAACCTACCCCTGTGGAAAACGAGGCCTTGGGTGCCAGACGGAGAAGGTCGTACGCGAGTCGGTCTCGTACCCGAGCCCACATGACCATGCGACATTGTACCGTCGTCATCTGCACAGGGTCAAACTTGTGACGAAACTTACATCGACGGAGCGACGACCTCAGCCACCGGAGCGCACGCGTGCCATCTCGTGGCGAAGCGCATCGATGAGCGCATCGACCCGCTCGTACTTGTCGGCCTTGCCGAACGTGATCTCGCTGGCGATGCCGTTCCACTTCTCCTCGAGCACGCCGCCGTACTGCGCGCGGAAGGCGAGGTACTCGCTGCGCACCTTCTGGAACTTGGCCTGGACGGCCTCGGGCGTATGCAGCCCTGCGGCGTGAGGCTCGGGCGTCTGCGTGACAGCCGGCTTGGAGTGGTGCTTCGACGGGTGGTGCTCCTCGACCGGCAGCGGCAGCTGCGTCACGATGGGCTTCGGCTGCTCGTTGACCACCGGCGGCAGCGCGGACCGCTGTGGTTCGTGGACCACCACGGGCGGCGACGGCGGCAGCTTCGGCCGACCGACGAGGAGCACGACGACGGCGCCCACGACCATCGCGCCGAACGCGAGCAGGACGAGCAGCCACGGCCGTCGCTGCTGCGCGGGGGGCACGACGCGCGCGCTCTCCTCATCCACGAGCTCGACGATGGCGCTCTCGAGGAGCTGCACCGACGACGACGGCTGCTGCGCGCTGGTGACGGCCGGGATGTTCGTCAGCGATGGTAGGCCGATGGGACCCTTGGCGGGTGCGCGCGCGAACGTGACCGTGTGCTCGACGGTCGCCTGCGTCAGCTCCTCGCGGAACGGCGCGAGATCGACCTGCTGGAACACGGAGAGCAGCTCGCGCTCCTCGGTCAGCTCGTCGGCGAACAGATCGCGCAACACCGACGAGAGCTGGTCGCTCGAGAGCGTGGGGTTGATGCGCGCGAGCTCGGTCTGGATGGCGTCTCGGAGCTGCTCACCCGTCTGGTAGCGGTTCTCTGGCTTGGCCGCGATGGCGCGCATCACGAGCGCGTCGAGCTCGGGCGGGATGAGCGGGTTCTTCTCCGACGGCGGCGGGAACTTGCCCTGCGTGACCGCGCGCGCGATGGCCCGGTAGTCGCCCGCCTCGGGCGAGGGCACCATGCGCTCGCCGGTGAGCAGCTCGTAGAGGATGACCCCGACGGCGTAGAGGTCGGTGCGCTTGTCGATGATGCCACCGCGAAGCAGCTGCTCGGGTGCCATGTAGCCGAACTTGCCGAACCCCATGTTCGGGTTCGACTGCGCCACGCGGATGGCGCTGCGCGCGATGCCGAAGTCGATGATCTTCACCTCGCCCTCGAACGAGAGCATCACGTTCGGAGGCGAGATGTCGCAGTGCACGAGGTTCAGCGCGAGGCCGTCGTCGCCGCTGCGGCGGTGCGCGTACGCGAGCCCCGCGGCCATCTCGCGCGCGATGTAGAGCGCGAGATCCGGCGAGAGCTTGCGCTGCGTGTCGCGCAGCCGGGACACGCAGCGGCGCAGGTCGCGACCCTCGATGTAGGCGATGCCGAGGAAGTACTCACCATCGACGCGGCCGACCTCGAACACCGGGGCAACGTTCGCGTGGTTGAGCTTGATGGCAACCTGCGCCTCGTCGATGAACCGACGGATGAACTCGTCGTCGGCCGCGAGGTTCGGCAGGACCTTTTTGATGATGACGAGCTTCTCGAAGCCCTGGATCTCGCCGAGCTTCGCGAGGAAAATCTCGCCCATGCCGCCGCGCGAGAGCCGCTTCAATAGTAGATAGCGGCCGAACACCTGCGGGAGCGGGGTCGGCGCCTCTGGAACGCGGCGGTTTTCGGCCTCGGCTTCCGACATGATCCATCACGCAGTTAGCGCGAACTATCGACGACTTGCAAGCGTGTGCGGAATGCCCGGCATGATCGTCCACGAGTGCTACGCAAGATCGTGATATGTCTCGGCCGTGCACCGTCGCCACACCGCCCGCACGCTCACGCTGCTCTCGCTTGCGCTGTCCGGTTGCCAGAAGCCCACCGCGGTCGACTTCGTGATCCAGGCGCCGACGAACGCGCTGCTCGACCCGTTCTCGCTGTCGGTCAGCGACTTTGTGCTCAAGACCCAGGCGGGTTCCATCGTTGCCGCGGTGTCCGCAGGCGCGTCCAAGGACGGCAAGGGTCGGCTCGCGCTCGGCGAGCTCACGTACACGCTGTCGGGCGATCTCCGCCTCGACGTGATGGCCGGTCCGCAGCTCGTCGGCATGGCGCACATCGAGGGCGTCAAGGTCGAGAAGGGCAAGACCGATGCGTGGACCGCGCCGGTGCGAAAGCCCCTCGTTGCCGTGGGCTCAGCCGCGTCCCCCGAGGACACCGCGACGAACCAGATGGGGCCGCTCGCCGCCCAGCAGCTCCTCGATCCCACGACCTCCACCGACCTCGCGTCGGGCCTCAAGCTGCCGACCGCGCAGACCGCTTCGTTCACCAGCGACGGGACGCACCTGGTCCTCGGCACGACGAACGGCTTTTATGTCGTCGATACGGGGTCGGGCGCGGTGACGGGCCCGGCGACGCTTCCGTTCACGCCGTATCGTGTCGCGATCGCGACGAACGATGCGGGCATCGCGTTCATCGAGCGCGGCTCCACGAGCTCGCGAGTGCTGTGGTTCTCCGATGTCGCCGGGCTCATCGCCGATCCAGGCATGGCGACCGGCGCCGCCTCGTCGCTCACGCAGGGCCGTCCGCGCACGGCTCACTTCTCGGCCGACGGCAAGACGTTGTACGTGCTCGTCGAAGCATCCGGCGACGAGCCGTGCACGGGACTGACCGCACCCGCGGCCAACCAGATCATTCCGATCGTCGGCAACATCATCGGCACGGCCATCCGGATGCCGAGCTACGTCGCCGACTTCGCCGTTGAACCCGGTGGGGCGCTCCTGCTGGCCGAATCCGTCGGCAACCAGATCGCCGTGCTCGATCCGACGTCGGGCAGCGCGCCGGCCAAGCTCTACGCGGCAACCTGCCCATCGGCCGTGCGCGTGCTCGGCGACCAGGTCTACGCGGTCACCAACGACGCCGACGTGGCAGGCACCTTCGGCCTCATGCACGGGCAGATCGACGGCGCAATGCAGACGCGACTCCCCGTCGTGCTCCCGACCTACAGCTCCCCTCTCACCAACACCTCGACGCCCGACATGAAGACGAACGCCAACCTCGAGCTTGCACCGACGGCCATCGTGGCTTCGGAGTTTGCCGTTTCACCCGACGGCACGAGCGCCGTGGTGGCGATTCGCGCACGCTACCGCGAGGTACCTTCGATGACGAACTCGTTCGATCTACTGGGTCTCACATGCGTGGCCGGAGTCGACATCGTCGAATACGGGCTCTACTCCATCAACCTGTCGACGGGGACGGCGTCGTACACGATGCGCTCCCAGACGATTGTCACGTCGAACGCTGACGCGATGGGCTCGTGCGTGCACTGCGAGAGCCAGGCGCTCGGGATCGAGCTTCCGCTGCCCTGCGCGAACCGCCCTGGCGACCGCGCAGCCGGGCTCGCAGCCGCGTTCTCGGAGGGCCAGTGAGCCGCGTACTCTCCGTCTTCCTTCTCCTCGCGGTCGCGTGCCCGACGGCGCGGGCCGATCACAAGACGCGCGTCGCGGTGCTCGAGTATCGCGCCGGCTCGCGTGGTGCCGCGGGCATCGGCGCGCGCATCGCCGCCGCGCTGGCGCACAGCTCGGCCTACGACGTCATGGACCCGGCAGACGCGAAGCGACGTATCGGCGCAGCGCTCGACGCCGACGTGGCGCGCTGCGCGGGCGAGGCGAAGTGCATCGCGAGCCTCGGTCAGCGCCTCGGCGTCGATGAGGCGCTGCTCGTCGGGGTGAGCGAACTCGGCGACATCGTGCTCGCGCTGCAGCGCGTCGACACGCGTCGCGGCGTCGCCGTCTCGCGCCTCGCGGAGTCGATCCCCGCGGGCTCGGAGCCCAAGGACGAGGAGCTCACCGACTGGCTGCACCAGCTCTTCCCCGCCGACGCCTTTTTACGATACGGCGAGCTGCGCGTGATAAGCGACGTCAGGGACGCGAACGTTCTGGTCAACGGCAACAAGATGGGCGAGACGCCACTGCCCGATCCGCTGCACCTCGCCGCACCCGGCAACTACCGCCTGCGTGTCGAGAAGCCCGGCTTCGTCTCGTTCCAGGCGCGCATCGACGTCCCACCCGACTCCACCATCGAGGTGCGCGCCACGCTGTCGCGCGGCATCGCCGAGACGCCCTGGTACAAGCGCGCCTACGTGTGGGGCCCGATCGGCGGCGTGCTCGCTGCAGCCGGGCTCGGGGTCGCCATCTATTACGGCACGCGCGTCGACCAGACGCCACACGGCTTCGTCGTGGTCCCGGTCACGAAGTAAGCGCGAGGCGCATCACGATCGCGTCCTCGTGCGTGTCCGCGTAGTAGCCGGCGCGCACGCCGATCGGACGGAAGCCGTACTTCCGGTAGAGGCGCTGTGCGGCGGTGTTGCCGCGACGGACCTCGAGCAGGATGCGCGCGCAGTCCTGCCTCGTGGCGACGGCTAGCGTGTGCTCGATGAGCCTGGCCGCGTGACCTCGACGACGCAGCGCAGGATCGGTGACGACGTCGAGGATGCTCACCTCGTCGCCGATGCGCCACGACACGAGGAACGCGACGAGGCGGCCGTCCTCGCGCAAGGTGGCGACGGTGGCGAGCTCGCGCGCGAGCTCCTCGGCAAAGACCTCGCGCGACCAGGGATGCGCGGCGCCACGGGCCTCGAGCGCAACGAGCTCGTCGAGGTCGGCGAGCGTGGCGCGACCGACGCGCTCCTGCGTCAGGCGCGCCGCTCGTCGAAGCCGGGCTCGACGTAGATGCGACGCAGCGTCGGAACCGCGGCGCGCAGCTTCGCCTCGAGCTCGTTGATGCGGACCTCGAGCGCGCCGACGGTCATGTGCGGGACGAACTGCACCTTGAGCGCGAGGATCACCTCCGTCGGACCCATGTGCATCGTGCGCGCGTGCACCAGCGCGAGCACGTCGGGGTGCGCGCGCACGACCTCGGCGATGGTCGCCTGATCGGTCGGCGACGCCGAGCGCCCGATGAGGAGCGCCTTCGCGTCGCGCGCGAGCACCGTGGCAACGCCGACGAGCGCGACGCCGACGACGATTGACGCGGCGCCGTCGTACACGAGCGAGCCGGTGCGCCACGACAGGTACACACCACCGATGGCGACGAAGAGGCCGAACAGCGCAGCGAGGTCTTCGAACAGGACGGTGACGACGGTGGGATCGCGCGCCTCCTTGAGCGTGCGCGCGATGCTGCGACCCGCGCGGATCTCGGTGAACTCGCGCATCGCGAGGAAGAGCGAGCCGCTCTCGAGCACGACGGAGAGCCCGAGCATGCCGAACGCCCAGCGCGGATCGCCCAGCGCTTCGCCCGGATCGTGGCGGTGCACGATCTTGCCGATGCCCTCGTACACGCTGATGCCGCCACCCACGCAGAAGATGCACAGCGCGACGATGAACGACCAGAAGTAGGTCTCGGAGCCGTAGCCGAACGGGTGCTCGGAGTCGGCCTCGCGCGTGCTCCTGCGCATGCCGGTGAGCAGGAAGATCTGGTTGGCGGAGTCGGCGAGCGAGTGGCACGCCTCGGCGAGCATCGCGCTCGAGCGCGAGAAGAAGGCAGCGACGAACTTGCCGATCGCGATCGCGACGTTGACCACAAGCGCCGCGATGACGACACGTTCTTTGCCGTGCTCCACGCGCGGACCTTATGCGGCGGGCGGAGCGACTGCAACAAGCAGCCGCTTCCACAGCTGGTCGATCCCGTCACCGGTCTCGGCGCTGACCATGACGACGGGCGCGCCGATGGCCCGCTGCAGCTTCTCGCAGGCCGGCTTGCGCTCGTGCTTCGCGAGCTTGTCGGCCTTGGTGGCGACGACGACGACGCGCCGCTCGGGGCCTTCGAGAAAGGCCTTGAGCTCCGTCTCGTCGATCTCGACGCCACGGCGCAGATCGACGAGCAGCGCCGACACCTTCAACGCCGAGCGACGCTCGAGGTAGTGCTGCACGATCGCGCGGAACTTCTCGCGCTCGGCCCTCGGCGCCTTCGCGTAGCCGAAGCCGGGCAGGTCGACGAGGCGCACCGGCCGTGAGGTCTCGCCGTCGAGCAGCGTGACGTCGAAGAAGTTGATGAGGCGCGTACGACCGGGCGCGTTGCTCGTGCGCACGAGCCCCTTTCTCTGCATGAGCGCGCCGAGCAGCGTCGACTTGCCGACGTTGGAGCGGCCGACGAACGCCACCTCCGGCGGTCCCTCGGCGGGATAGCCGAGACCATCCGCGGGGCCTGCGGCCGAGACGAGAAAGCGGGCATCCACAACCTTCATCGCGGCACCGTCATCGGAGGACCTTCATCGTGGGCTACCCTTTCACGTCGCGACGCTCCCCGGTCAAGTAACTTTGACTTTCGGTGGCTGAAGAGCAGACGCTCTGGCCGTGCGCGTCTACGGGCTCACAGGCGGGATCGGCAGCGGCAAGTCAACAGTCGCGCGCCTGCTCGCGACGCACGGCGCAGCGGTCATCGACGCCGATCGCGTGGCGCGCGATGTCGTCGAGCCGGGCACGGACGGCCTCGCGCGCGTCGTGGCTGCGTTCGGCAGCGGCGTGGTCGACAGCGACGGCAAGCTCGATCGCAAGGCCGTCGGCGTCCGCGTGTTCTCCGACGAGGACGCTCGCCGCACGCTGAACGGCATCCTGCACCCGCTCATCGCCGCCGAGACCGCGCGGCGAATCCAGGCGCTCGCCGCAACGGACGTGGACGTGACCGTCTACGAGGCTGCGCTCCTCGTCGAGAGCGGCGGCTGGCGCGCCTTCGATGGCCTGATCGTGGTGGAGAGTACCGCCGCGTTGCAGGAGCAGCGCGTCGTCGGCCGCGACTCGATCTCGGTCGAGGACGCCCGGCGCCGCATGCTGTCGCAGACCTCGAACTCCGAGCGTCGCGCGGCAGCCACGTTCGTGCTCGTGAACGACGGGTCGCTGGCCGCGCTCGAAGACAAGGTGGCGCGCCTCTACCCACTGCTCGTCTCGGGCTCGCTGCATCCTCCGGATTCCGGAGGATCGGCCGGGTCGGCTGCCCCCTGACCGTGGGGGCGATCCCCCAGGTCAGGCGATCGCCCCGGCCGCTTTCGAGCAGATAGCGGCGCGCGAACGCGCGGCATCGATCGTGCGTGGAGACGAGGCGAGGGCCATGACCAGCGAGACCAGGGACAACCGCCGCAACTTCGATCGCTTCCCGTTCTCCGCTCGGCTGGAGGTCCGGGTCGGTCGTCGATCCGGGCACAGGGCTCCCCTCGACCCGGCCATCGATCTCATGTCGGCCGACGCGTTCGACGTCAGCGTCTCGGGGTTCGGCTTTCGCTCGCCGCTGCCGCTCGCCGTCGGTGACGTGATTGCGGTCACGCTGGCCGAGCTGCGCCTCGTCGACGACGGCACCAGCCTCGCTGGTGCGCACGACGACCCCGATCTCGAGATCCGCGCGGTCGTCCGCCACATTCGTCCAGATGCTACCGACGGACGCTGGGTGGTCGGCGCCGAGCGCGCTGGCTGACCTCGTCCGCCGGCCTCCCGATGGATCGATCTGGTACATTCTCGCGCCTATGGCCCAGCCTCGCATCCTGGCCGCACGCGGCGCGCTCGCTCTCGTGCTCTCCCTTTCACTGGTCGCCGTGGGCACGGTCCACGCTCAGGACCTGACGCCCGCCACGCCGACGTCGGACGATCTGGCGCTCGCGAAGGCTCACTACAAGACCGGTGAGTTGAACTACGCGGCCAACAAGCTCGTCGAGGCCGCGAAGGAGTTCGAGGAGGCCTACCGCCTCTCGCAGCGGCCCGAGCTGCTCTACAACATGGGCAAGTGCTACGACAAGCTGGGTGACCCGCGCGGCGCGCTGGTCGTGTACCGCCGCTTCCTCGAGACAGTGAAGGACTCGCCCGACCGTCCGTTCATCGAGAAGCGCACCGCCGAGCTCAACCTCGTCATCGCGCACCTCGAGATCAAGGCATCGGTCGACGGCGCGGTCGTGACGCTCGACGGCCAGCGCCTCGGGCCGACACCGCTCGCGCCGGAGCCGCGCGAGGTCAACCCGGGCGAGCACCGCGTCGAGATCGCCGCCGAGGGTTACGCCACGTACCGCGAGAAGGTGACGATCGCGCCGGCGCAGACCGTACGCATCGATGCAAAGCTCGTGTCGCTCGTGACGATCGTGCGCGTGACGGAGAAGGAAAAAGAAGTCCCCGTCTACAAGCGCTGGTACCTGTGGACGCCGATCGCGCTCGTCGTGGTGGCCGGTGCCGTCGTCGGTGGCGTGCTCGGCGCACGCGCCGCCAACAACATCGACGGTCCGCACGCGCAGCTCCCGGAGGTGAAGTAATGAAGCGCATCGTCACGGTCCTCGCGCTCGCCTTGATGGCGGCATGCAGCAAGAGCCCTCGCGTCGTGCTCGACTACACGCTCCCCGACACGCTCGCGCCGGCCGACGTCGTGATGGTCAAGACCATCGTCGTCGTGGGCAGCGGCGACACGCGCATGTTCACCGCCGACCAGCCGTCGCGCAGCGTCGAGCAGGGCGTGCTCTACGAGGTCACGACCGGCGCATCCGGCGTTCGCCAGCTCGTCATCACGCACGACGCCACCCTCGGCTACAAGTTCTCGAAGAAGTTCAGCTTCACGCTGCTCGCACCCGTCGGGACGTCTCCCCCGCTCGCCATCTCCGCGGCAGCGTACGGGCAGAGCGCGACGATGACGGTCGCTCACGTCGACGGAGTGGACGCCCGCTTCTCGTCGAGTGGCAAGGCTCAGCTGGTGCTCCTCGACGATCGCTGCGGCGGCATCACGTGCGGCGTCGGCGCGGTGTGCTGCGGGAACGCCACCTGTGTCGATATCACGAGTGATGGCGCCAACTGCGGCAGCTGCGGCGCCGAGTGCGGCACCACCGGCAACAGCTGCGCGGACAGCAAGTGTCTCTGCAACGGAGCGAGCGCCTGCGGGGCCGGCACCATGTGCTGCGCCGGTGCGGGGTGCATCGACACGACGAACGATGCGTTCAACTGTGGCGGCTGCGGCGTCGCGTGCAACGCGGGCGAGACCTGCACCGCGGGCAAGTGCGGCTGCGGCGGCAACACCGGCGGCGCTGCCTGCACTGCCGGCGTGACCTGCTGCGGTACTGCGGGCTGTGCGGCCAACGCGCAGACGGGCTGCCTGTGCGGCGCGGCGACGTGCATGGTCTCGACACCACTGTGCTGCGGCAACGCCGACTGCACCGACACGTCCGCCGACTCCGCCAACTGCGGCGGCTGCGGCGTCGCGTGCGCGGCGAAGGAGTCCTGCGCAGGCGGACACTGCCTGTGCGGCAGCGGTGCCAACGCTGCCGATTGCACCAGCGCGGAGACGTGCTGCGACGAAGGCTGTCGCACGCTCACCGATGACAAGGCGAACTGTGGCTCGTGTGGCCACGCGTGCGGCGATGGCGAGGTCTGCGATGGCGGCGCGTGCAAGTGCGGCTCGGGCCCTGCCTGCACGAGCGGCCAGACCTGCTGCGGCGCGGGCTCGACCGCGACCTGCGTCGACCCGTCGAAGGACAACAACAACTGCGGCGCGTGCGGCACCGTGTGCGGTCAGGACACGACGTGCGGCAACGCGGGCACCACCGACGCTCCGCAATATGCCTGCGTCTGCGCTGGCACCACGTCCGCGTGCCAGAGCGGCCAGACGTGCTGCCCCGGCTCCGGATGCTTCGACCTCGCCAACAGCGCGACCAACTGCGGGCTCTGCAGTACGAACGGCAACCACGCGTGCAGCTCGGGTCAAAACTGCGTGATGGGCTCGTGCATGCAGGGCGCCACGTGCACCCCCGCGTGCGGCACGGGGTTCACCTGCAGCGGCGGCCAGTGCCTCTGCGGCGGCGTCGCGTGCGGCGCGGGTCAGGCGTGCTGCGGAAACAAGTGCTCCGACACCACCAGCGACCCGAACAATTGCGGGAGCTGCGGAAAGATCGTCGCACCGAACCTCTGCTGCGGGAGCAAGTCAACCGCGCACGCCAACTCGAACTGCGCCGCGTGCGGCGCAGCGTGCCCGGCGCTCTCGGGCTGCACGCACTGCACGACCAGCACGACCGCCGAGTACCAGTGCGTCTTCGCAATAGGAGCCTGCCAGTAGCCGCTCGCGCTCACGATCCTACCCCATCCCGTTTGATGGAATCGGGACGTCGCGACCCTCTCGCGACGCGATCCTACGACGCTCACTCCTTCCGACCCTTGCGGTCGAGCCGGACGCCCTTCCGTGGCGCGGCCGAGCGCAGGAGATATGATCCAGCGTGAGCGCGAAAGGGCTACTGCGGACGACCCAGGTAGTCGAGCACGTAGTCGTCGGTCGCGCGCGTCGCCACGACGGCGACCGCCTTCGAGTGTCGGGAGTGATGCGTCACGACACGCGGCGGAGCGGGCGGCGCGGGCGGCGCGAGTGCGACGACCGGAGTGTTCGGCGCGGGCGGCTCGATCGCGACGGGCGCACGCTCGATGGCGGCGGCCCGGTGGCCCATCGGCAGCCGGTGCATCACGGCCAGGCCAAACGAGACGACGAGCGCGGCGACGGCAGCGTGCAAGAGCCGCGGACGTGAACTCTTCCTTGCACGTGCGACTGGCCGGCACTGCTGCGTCGGCCCCATCGTGAGGAGCCGCAGGTCTGCAACCATGCTCCGGACCTTCGCCATCGTCGGGCGCAGCCGCGCGTCCTTCTCGAGCAGCGAGAGGATGAGGCGGTCGAGCGCGGGCGTGATGTGGCCGGCGAGCGACGATGGTACCGGCGGCTCCTGGTCCACGTGCTTCATGAGCAGCGTGGCGACGTCGTTCGACTGGAACGGGCAATGGCCGACGAAGAGCTCGAACGCCATCACACCGAGGGAGTAGCAATCGCTCCGCTCGTTGACGGTGGGCAGCGCCTGCGCCTGCTCCGGCGACGCGTATTGCGGCGTGCCCGAGAAGAACGCCGCGGGCTCTGCGTCGGCGGCCAGCTCGACGTCGCTGCGCAAGAGCTTGGCGATGCCGAAGTCGAGCAGCTTCACGCGCGTGCCGCCGTTGCGTAGCGGCACGAGGTAGACGTTCTCGGGCTTGAGGTCGAGGTGCGCGATGCGCTTTGCGTGGGCGGCCTCGAGCGCCTCGCAGATCTGGAGGAGGATGTCGAAGCACTCACCCGCGCTCATGCGCCCGCTCCAGATGCGATCCGCCAGCGTCTCGCCTTCGAGGTGCTCCATCGCGAGATAGCTGCGGCCATCGGGGAGGCTGCCGAACGAGAAGATGTCGACGATGCTTGCGTGGCGGATTCGATTCACCGCGCGTGCCTCCTCGAGGAAGCTCTCGACGGCCGCGGCGTCGCGCGACAGGTTCTGGCTGATGACCTTGATGGCGGCACGCTTGCCGATGATCGGGTGCACCGCGCTATAGACCGACGACATCCCGCCGTTCGCGATGTGCCGCTCGATGACGTACTCGCCCACTCGTGTGCCGGGCGTCAGGGTCTCGCTGTACGCGTCGTCGCGGTTGGTCCTCGTCTTTGCCGCGACTCGCATGCCCGTTCGAGAGAGCAAGTCGCGTACCGCGGAGCAACGAAGCTAACTCCTGCAGCAGCAGGGATCATGTCCCCGGCAGCGTGAGGCGAAACGTCACGCCGAGGCGCGCCGTCTCTACGCGAGGGCCTTGAGTCCGTCGCGATCCGCGACGATCACCTTGCGACCCTCGCTGTGGATGAAGCCGCGCTTCTTGAACTGCGACAGCGTCAGCGAAACGGTCTCGCGCGTCGAGCCGATGAGGTTGGCCATCTCCTGATGCGTGATCTTGAGCGAGACCAGCGTGCCGCGGCTGTCCTCGGTGCCGTACTCGTCGCCGAGCCGGAGCAGCAGCTCGG
Source organism: Polyangia bacterium (assembly GCA_039923495.1). GTDB lineage: Bacteria > Myxococcota_A > Polyangia > Palsa-1104 > Palsa-1104 > JBDTCO01. The sequence continues at coordinate 4,864 of JBDTCO010000044.1, read as the reverse complement.
CGAGCTTGGCGTTCACGTCCTTGAAGATGAGCTGCTCGATCTTGTTCTCGACGTCACGACGGCGACGCGCGACGACCTTCACGAGGCGCGCGCCCATCGCGCCCTCCTTCACGAGGATCTGCTCGAACACGACGCGATCGACGACGGAGATGAGCGCGTTCTCCATCGCCTCCGCCATCTCCTCGCGCGGTCCGCCATCGACGAGGCAGAGCTCGCCGAAGATCTCGCCGGGGACGCGGTACGCGAGCGTGAGCTCCTTGCCGTCGCGCGTGACCTTGGACACCTTGAGCCGTCCGCCGTTCACGAAGTACACGGCGTCGCCTGGGTCGCCGGGCAGATAAACGACCTGGCGGCGGCGGATCTCGCGGAGCTCGAGGCTCTTCAGGATGCGCTGCGTCGAGTCGGCGCTGATGTCGGCCAACAGCGGGATTTTACGGAGATACCAGAGAGATCGTTTGTCATCCGCTTGCATGGCTATTATGTGAGCATGCTAACAAAAAAACCGCAAAAGTCAATGAACACTACAAAGCTAGTGTTTCCTCGGTGGAAACGACTGTTGACCGAAACGCACGGCTACTGGCGCGACGCACGGAGGCGCGGTCTCTGCGCCAGAAGGACCCTCGCCACGACGTCCGTTGGCAGCTCGCCTGTCACGATCGATGCAGCGCTACATCACTTTCTTCAGGTACGCGCCGGTGTGCGACTTCGGTGAGCGCGCGACGTCCTCGGGTGCGCCCTGCGCCACGACCTCACCACCACCGTCACCGCCCTCGGGCCCCATGTCGATGACGTAGTCCGCGGTCTTCACGACGTCGAGGTTGTGCTCGATGACGATGACCGTGTTGCCCTGCTCGACGAGCGCGTTGAGCACCGAGAGCAGCTGCTTGATGTCGTCGAAGTGCAGGCCGGTCGTCGGCTCGTCGAGGATGTAGAGCGTGCGGCCCTGCCCCTTCTTCGCCAGCTCCTTCGAGAGCTTGATGCGCTGCGCCTCACCACCCGACAGCGTGGTGGCCGACTGACCGAGCCCGATGTAGCCGAGGCCCACGTCGCGCAGCGTCTCGAGCTTCTGCTTGATCTTCGGGACGTGCTGCAGGAACTCGGTGGCCTGCGTCACCGTCATGTCGAGCACGTCGGCGATCGAGCAGCCCTTGTACTTCACCTCGAGCGTCTCGGGGTTGTAGCGCCGGCCCTGGCACGCCTCGCACTCGACGTAGATGTCGGGCAAGAAGTGCATCTCGATGCGCAGGATGCCGTCGCCCTGGCACGCCTCGCAGCGACCGCCCTTCACGTTGAAGGAGTAGCGGCCCGGCTTGTAGCCGCGCGCCTTCGACTCGGGCAGCGCCGCGAACAGATCGCGGATGTGCGTGAACACGCCCGTGTACGTTGCGGGGTTGGAGCGCGGCGTGCGGCCGATCGGAGCCTGATCGATGTCGATGACCCGGTCGACGTGCTGCATGCCCTCGATCGAGTCGTGGTCGCCGGCCTGCGCCTTCGTGTTGTGCAGCTTGTACTGCACGGCGGGGAGCAGCGTGTCGATGACGAGCGACGACTTCCCCGAGCCCGACACGCCCGTGACAGCCGTGAGCACACCGACGGGAAAGCGCACCGTCACGTTGCGAAGGTTGTGCGCGCGCGCGCCCTTCACGGTGATCCACTTGTTGCCGGACTGACGCCTCGGCTGCATGCGCTGGATCTTGCGGCGCCCCGAGAGGTACGCGCCCGTCAGCGACGATGTGGACATCATGATGTCCTCGGGCGTGCCCGCCGCGACGATGCGGCCACCGTGCACCCCGGCGCGCGGCCCCATGTCGACGACGTGGTCGGCGGCGCGGATCGTCTCCTCGTCGTGCTCGACGACGATCACGGTGTTGCCGAGATCGCGCAGCTTGAAGAGCGTCTCGAGGAGGCGCGAGTTGTCGCGCTGGTGGAGCCCGATGGACGGCTCGTCGAGGATGTAGAGCACGCCGACGAGCGACGAGCCGATCTGCGTGGCGAGCCGGATGCGCTGTCCCTCGCCACCGCTCAGCGTCGCCGCCGTGCGATCGAGCGTGAGGTAGTCGAGCCCGACGTTCACGAGGAACGACACGCGGTCACCGACCTCGCGCAGGATGCGCTCGGCGATCTGCGCCTCTCGCTTGTCGAGCTTGAGCCCGCCGAAGAACTTGTGCGCGTCACGGATCGCGAGCCCCGTGAGCTCGTTGATCGCGAGCCCGCCGACCTTCACGTTGCGTGCTTCCTTGCGCAGGCGCGTGCCGTGGCACTCCTCGCAAGGCGAGCGATTCATGTAGCGGTGGAACTCCTCGTAGGCGGCCTCGAAGCCGTCTTCACCGCCCCGGTGACCCTCTTCCCGTCGACGGCGCTCGTACTCATGGAGCCGTCGCTCGAGGTTGGCGAGGACCCCCTCGAACTCCTTCTTGAACTTGTGGCGGGTGCCGCCTTTGTCGAAGAAGAAGTCGATCTCGTCCTTGCCCGAGCCATTCATGACGAGCTTCTTCTGCTCTTCGGGCAGCTTCGCCCACGGCTGGAACATGTCGATCTTGTAGTGCTCGGCGACGGCCTCGAGGATCTGCTGGAAGAAGGGCGCGTTGCGCTTCTCCCACGGATCGATGGCGCCCTCGCGCAGCGAGAGCTCGTCGTTCGGCACGATGAGATCGGGATCGAAGAACATCTTCGCGCCGATGCCATCGCAGGTCGGGCACGCACCGAGCGGGTTGTTGAACGAGAACATGCGCGGCGTGATCTCGGGGTAGGAGACGCCGCAGTCGACGCACGCGAACTTCGACGAGAACAGCATGTCGGCGTCCTCATCGACGACCGGGGAAATCTTCACGATGCCGTCGGTGAGCTTGAGCGCCGTCTCGAGCGAGTCGATGAGGCGCTGACGCACGTCGGGCTTCGTCACCAGGCGATCGACGTAGACCTCGATGGTGTGCTTCTTGTTCTTGTCGAGCTTGATGGTGTCGCCGAGGTCCTTCAGCTCGCCGTCGACGCTCACGCGCACGAAGCCCTTCTTCTTCAGGTCCTCGAGCTCCTTCTTGTACTCGCCCTTCTTGTCGCGAACGATGGGCGCAAGCACCGAGAAGCGCGTGCCCTCAGGCAGGTCGAGCACGCGATCGGCCATCTGCGAGATGGTCTGCGACGAGATCTTCTTGCCGCAGCTGTAGCAGTGCACCTCGCCGATCCGCGCGTAGAGCAGCCGCAGGTAGTCGTAGATCTCCGTGACGGTGCCGACGGTGGACCGAGGGTTCTTCGACGTCGACTTCTGCTCGATGGAGATGGCCGGCGACAGCCCCTCGATGGAGTCGATGTCGGGCTTGCCCATCTGCTCGAGGAACTGTCGTGCGTAGGCCGACAGCGACTCCACGTAGCGCCGCTGGCCCTCGGCATAGATGGTGTCGAACGCGAGCGACGACTTGCCGGAGCCCGAGAGCCCGGTGATGACGATGAGCTTGTCGCGAGGCAGCTCTACGTCGATGTTCTTGAGGTTGTGCTCGCGCGCGCCCTTGACGATGATCTTGTCCATGAGGGTTGCCCAAGCGGCGTAGCTACGCCGAGCGGCACGAGACGATACCACACCCCCACGGTTCGGCCGCCTCCGCGGCGCTCGACGGTCGAGTTCTAATTCGAGGCGAGGACGTCGATCAGGAGCGCCGCCTGCGGCAGCGACGGAGGCTTCGGCGGCGCGAACCTCGTCGTGACCATCGGGTCCTGGCCGAGCTCGTCGTACAGACCGACGCGGCCGAGCAGCACGCCCTCGGTGGAGCCGACGAGCGCCTCGACGAGCTCGAGGGGCTTTACGCCTCCGCCGTCGGTGACGCGCACGCGGGCAAGGAGGATGGCGCCGCCCTCCGGCCAGTCGAACCGCGCGCGAAGGCCTGCCGCGGTCGTGGCGTCCGCGAGCGAGGCCTCGATGAGATAGCTCGAGACGTCGATCTTGCGCGCTTCACCCTTCTGCCTGCGAGTGACCGACAGCTCACCGGTGCGCAGCTCGCTCGCATTCGGCAGCCACGCAGCGACGAGCGCCTGGCCGATGACCTTGCCGAGCGGGAGCTCCTGGTGTTCGAGCTGACGCGCATCGGTGATGGCCATGCCATCGGGCAGGGCGGGCGCGAGCGCGCTCAAAAGCTGCGCCGCGTCGCCGTCCCAGATCACGCGAACGTCGACGAGCTCGCCGAGCGCGCCGACGCCGAGGCCGAGCGCCGGGCCGAACACGAGCACTGGCTTCGGGTGGTAGCCCTTCGAGTACTCGAGCTCGATGCGCGCGCGGCGGAAGGCGCGGACGAGCAGCCGCATCGTATCGAGGTGCGCGATGAACGCGCCGCGACCGCGCTTCTCGAAGCGGATACGGAACTTGCGACCGACCTCTTGCTGAAAGCCGGTCGGCAGCGGGCCTTCGCCACGCCCGATGGGCCGCTTCGGCGGCTGCGGCGCAAGCGCGCCGGCAGCACCGACCACCTGCCCGTCGTCCCCGAGGACGGGTAGCACCACGCGCTTGTGCGCGCCGAGCGTCGTCAGGTAGTCGATGCGCTCCGTGCGCATCTCGCCGAGGTCGCACGCGATGCCACAGTCGTAGCAGACGAGCTTGCGCTGATCGGCCTCCGCGTCCTCGAGGTTGGTGTGATGCAACAGGGTCTTGTTCGGCTTGCCGCACGGGGGCGACAGGCGATTCTTGAGCGCCCGGCGGTACTCCCACGCGAGGAAGCCCTCGGCGAGCCCCACGTCGATGTGATCCCACGGCTGCGCCGCGTCGACTGCACGCGTACCGAGGTACGCCTCACGATCGACGTGGTACTCGTCGAGGACCTCGTTCCAAAGTGGAAGATCGAAGTGCTCCTCCCAGCTATCGAAGCGTGCGCCGCGCTTC
>JBDTCO010000043.1:0-8209 GCA_039923495.1 Polyangia bacterium | reverse complement strand
ACGTGTACTTCTTGACCGCGACGGGGAGCTCGTCGGGGCAGCCGTCGAGGTCCTTGTAGCCGTTGACCGTCTCGGGCTCGTTCGGGCACTTGTCGAGGCGATCGGGGACGCCATCCTTGTCGGTGTCCGTGTCGGGGCAGCCGCCGTTCTCGGGGACACCGGCGACCTCGGGGCACTTGTCGAGACGATCGACGACGCCGTCCTTGTCGGTGTCGACGTCGGGGCAGCCGCCGTTCTCTTCGATACCCTTGTCCTTGGGGCACTTGTCGAGGCGGTCGACGATGAGGTCACCATCGGTGTCGACATCGGGGCAGCCGTGGTTCGCAGCGGGGCCCATCTTCTCGGGGCAAAGGTCATCGGCGTTGAGGATGCCGTCGCCGTCGATGTCCGGCGGAACGACGAGCTTGGGCTCGGGCGCAGGCACCTTCTTCGCGCCGCCGAAGAGGCCATAGATGCCGAGCGTGACCTCGTAGTCGTTGGTCGCGTAGATCTTGTCGGCGTTCGTCGACGGCTCGATGTAGAGGCGGCCGTCGAGACGGAGGCCCCAGCTCTTCGTGATGTCGGCCTTGAGACCGACGCCGAAGTGGAACTCACCATCGGTGTCCTGGTGGACGATGAGCGGGTTCGACGAGGACAGCGTCGCGCCGCCGCCGCCGGCGAGGAGGAAGGGACGGAAGCGACCCTTCAGCACATGCACGACGAGGTGCGCGCGGTAGCCGATGTCGAGCGCCGTGGCGCGACCGGCCGAGGTGGACGCGGTCGTCGGGATGAGGCCGAGCTCGGCCTCGAGCACGACGAGCGGATGGACGACGAAGCCGATGCGCAGACCGAAGGTGCCGGTCTGATGGAGGTGGCTGTCGTTCGGCACGCCGACGTCCCGGCCGAGCTGGTTGGTCTGCGAGAAGTAGTGGTAGCCACCGAAGACGCCGATCTCGAGCTTGAGCGGGTCAGCGTGGGCAACGGTACCGAGGAACAAAAGGGCAATGCTTACAATTGCGAGTCGAGTCGCTCTCATGAGGGCAGGCTCTCCTTTACGAAGCGGACGGGCGTGGCGGAGGGTAGTCATGGCTTAGAGGAACGTCATGACGAGGGAGGCCTCGGTGATGGTGTCGAGCTTCTGCGCCGCGGGCTTGTAGTCGGCCGCGAACGGGATGCCACCGATGGTCGGGAGCGGCGCCGGCACGTTGTCGTAGCGCGCCGTGAACGACAGGCGGAACGCGAGCTTCTTGTAGAGGCGCGTGGTGAGCTGCGCCCTGCCGTTGACGCGGCTGTCACCGAACGCGCCGACGTGGCCGCGCGGACCCGCGTAGGGGTTCATGTTGCCGAGGTACTCGACGCTGACGCCGACGACGGTGTCCTTCGTCGGTGAGAGCGTGTAGCCCGCGAAGGCGCGGAGCGAGTGCAGGTTGTAGTTGGCGGACTGCGAGACGAAGCGCTCGTAGCTGTAGTCGTAGCCGAGCTCGGCGACGAGGAGGTGCACGTCGTCCTTGTAGAGCTGCCGCGAGTAGCCGATCTGACCGCCCGCGACGACGCGCTTGCCGGCCGGCTCGTTGCCGTAGGCGAAGCCCGCGAGGTAGATGGAGTTGTTCTCGCTGAGGAAGCGATCGTAGCGGAGCTTCGCGCTCCAAAGCTGCGTCGACGTCGTGCTGGAGTGGCCGAGCTCGCCGTTGTCGAGCACGCCGTTGCCGTTGATGTCGTTCGCCGTGAGGATGCTGGCGCGCGCGTAGGCGGCGTCGATGTTGAGCTGCAGCTTGTTCTTGCCGTCGTTGCGGAGCGCCATCGCGGCGACCGAGAACGACACCTGGTTGGCGTTACCGGTCGTGAGCAGGAGGCCGGCAGATGCCGTGGCCTGGTACTCGACGACCTTCTTCTCCTCGTACTTGCTGTACGTGAAGGTCGGCGCGTCGGCGTGGGCTACCCCCCCTACGCACGACCCGACCACAAGGGTCAGGGCGACGCATCCCAACTTCGAAGACAAAGCGCGCATTCAATCCTCCTCCGTGAGCGTCGATACGCCCCGTACTTGCGAGTCCAACGAAAGGTGCTGCGGCGTATCACGACGGCTCCGCACAACACAGCGCCGAAGCGCTGCGCGGCGGCATCATGCACGCAAATGCAACTCGAATCCAGTTGGATCGCCGGGCTACGAGCGGACTACGAACGGACTACGAGGGCGTTACGGGTGCTCGGGTCGCTTCTCGAAGATGTCCAGGAGCGGACGTCCCGTGAAGGCCGCGGGGATCGGCAGGCCGAGCGCATACATCGCGGTCGCTGCAGTGTCGACAGTGGAGATGTCCTCGGTGAGCACGTAGTCCTCGCGCACACCAGGGCCACACGCCATCCACGGGATCAGGCGGTCGATCTTCGTGGCCCCCGAGTGGACCTTGTTGTGACCGCCGTGATCGGCGCTGACGATGATGAGCGTGTCGTCGAGCATGTGGGCCTCTTCGAGCGCGTTGTAGAGCACGCCGAGGCACTTGTCCGCGTTGCCGATGGCGTGGAGCTGCGCGTCGGACATCCAGCCGGCGGAGTGGCCGAACTCGTCGGGGTCGGAGAAGTGCACGAACGTCAGCGCCGGCTTCTCCTCGACGATGTACGCGGCCGCGTCCTCCGCGACCGTCTTGCAGTAGTAGCCGGGTCGCTCGTACACGGCGACGGTCCCCGGCGGCACGATGTGGCGCAGCTTCGACTTCCCGGTGAAGAACGCCGTGGAGAGACCGGCCTTCTTCGCGTAGCTGAAGATGCTCGGCGACTTGATGTAGCCGCGCTCGGGCCGCCAGTTGTTCCACGTGAGGCCGTGAACCGAGGGCTGCACGCCCGAGAGCATCGACGCGTGCGCCGGTAGCGTGGACGCGTCGCGGATCGTCATGGCGTGGTTCGCGTTGGTGCCGCGGTGCCGGAGGAGCTCGTGCCAGTGCAGGTGGAGCTGGCGCAGCGCATCCGGCCTGAGGCCATCCTCGCTGATGATGAGCACGTGTTTTGCGCGACCGATCGGCAGGTTCGCGACCGCCTCGGGGAGCGCGTTCGGCTCGGGGCTCAGCGGCTCGTCGATCGAGCTCTTCGTGCCGTCGCCCGTCGGTACATCAGGCGACGCCTGGGCGTGAGGCATGCATCCCCACGTGAGCCCCGACATCACCAGAGGGCCGAGCAAAAGGAGGCCGAAGGTGCGCAGCGTGCGACGACGAGAGATCACCACCCCTTGAGCTTAGCCCTGCGGGATCGCGAGTCGCAACAAACCTGCCTCGGGAACGAGCGCGGGTGGGTCTTTTTTTCCGGCGAGCTGTCCGCAGGCGGCGTCGATGTCGTCCCCACGGCTGCGGCGCACGTACACCGGGACGTCCTTTTCGAGCAGCATGCCGTGGAAGGCCTTGACGCGCTCGTCGGTGGGCCGACGGTACGGCGCTCCGTCGTGGGGGTTCCACGGGATGAGGTTCACCTTTGCGGGCATCGCGTGCAGCAGGCCGACGAGGCGACGCGCATCGGCGTCGGTGTCGTTGACGCCGTCGAGCAGCACGTACTCGATGGTCACGCGGCGGCGCTTGCCGTAGCCCGGGCTCGCGATGACCTTGCGCACGGCCTCGAGCAGTCGCGCGATGTTCCACTTGCGATTGATCGGCATGATCTCGTCGCGCACCACGTCGGTGGTGGCGTTGAGCGAGACGGCGAGGTTGGGCTGGATGGCCTCCATCGCCAGCTTCTCGATGGCCGGGACCAGGCCCGCCGTCGAGATCGTGATGCGACGCCGCGAGAAGTCGCGCCCGCGCTGATCCGTGAGGATCGAGAACGCGTTCATCACATTGGCGTAGTTGTGGAGCGGCTCCCCCATCCCCATGAACACGAGGTTGGTCACCTTCTCCGAGCCGGCGCGACGCGTGGGATCGTGCTCTGGCAGGCCGGCGAGCATGCGCTCGGCGAGGTAGACCTGCTCGACGATCTCGCCGCTCGAGAGCTGGCGCCCGAAGCCGAGCTTGGCCGTCGCGCAGAACTGGCAGTCGAGCGCGCAGCCCACCTGCGACGACACACACTGGGTCATCTTCGGACGGCGAACCTTGACCTCGCCGTTGTGGCGCTCCCAGCGGCTCCGACCCCCGGTGGTGCGCGGGATGGTGCCGCGCGCGACGGGATCCTCGAACTCCTCGTTGTCGAGATCGCTCGGCTCGCTCGCGTCGCCGTCGGGGATGAGCACCGTCTCGATGAGGCGCGCGTCCTTCGTGCGCAGGCGCAGCTTGCGCGTGCCGTCGACCGACACCTGCTCGAGATCGACCTCGAGCCGCGCCAGCTCCGTCTGCTCGGCGAGCTGGGTGCGCAGCGCCTTCGGCAGGTCCGTGAGCCCCTCGTAGTCGAGCGCCGCGCGCATGTGCACGCCGCGGAAGAGCTGCTCCGCGCGATAGCGGGGCAGTCCCAGCGATTCGACGAGCGCCTGCGTCTGCAGGAGGGTGAGGCTGCGGAGGTCGGACGACACGCGCGGGGGGTAGCATCAATGGAGCCGGTGCTCAAGGCGACTCGGCACACATACAGCGGCATCGACCGCGGCCGATTTGTATGGCTACATGGAATTCGTACACGCCGCCCCGACGGAAGTATCCAAGAGCATGGTCATCCAAGCACTCCCACGCGACTACTCCGCAGCGCCGATGGCAACCGTCCTCACGGACGAAGAGCGCGACCGGCTCGACGTGACGCTGAGGGAGTCCCGCTTCAAGATCGTGTACCAGCCGATCGTGGATCTGCGTCGGCGGACCACCTTTGCCTACGAGGCGCTCGTGCGCGCGGAGCTGTTCCGCAGTCCGCCCGAGCTCATCGAGTGCGCGGTGCGCGCGGGCCGGCTCGGCGAGCTCGGTCGTGCGATGCGCGAGAAGACCGTGAACGACTGCTCCACGCACCCGCTCTTCGTCAACATTCACCCCGACGAGCTCAACGAGCGCTACCTCGTGCAGCCCGACGACCCGCTCTTCCGCCACCCCGAGGAGCTGTATCTCGAGCTCACCGAGGCCGTGCCGCTGTCGAAGCTCGACATGAGCGCCAGCGTGCTGAAGGAGATCGCCGACCGCGGCGTGCACCTCGTCGTCGACGATCTCGGCTCGGGTTACTCCAACCTGCGCTACCTCGCCGACCTCAACCCGAGGGTCGTGAAGATCGATCGTGAGCTCGTCATGGGGCTCGAGAAGGGCTCGCGCCGCTTCACGCTCATGCGCAACCTCGTGCGCATGTGCAACGAGCTCGGCGCGCTCGTCGTCGCCGAGGGCATCGAGACGCCGCAGGAGTTCTCGGCCGTCGTCGATGCGGGTGTGCAGCTCGGGCAGGGCTACATCCTCGCGCGGCCCTCGTTCCCCCCGCCTCAGTACGTCTGGCCCATCTAGTCCTCGCACCCGCTTTCCAGGAGCTCAGCCTTGCGCGTCGGTCTCATGACCCGGGAGTACCCGCCGAACGTCTACGGAGGCGCGGGGGTCCACGTCGAGTACCTGAGCCGGGAGCTCGCGAGGCGTATCGAGGTCGAGGTCCACTGCTGGGGTGAGCAGCACTCCGACGAGGGCAACCTCCACGTGCACGGCGGCACGCCGTGGTCGAAGCTCACCGACGGGCCGCCGGGTGCCAAGTACAAGACCGCGCTCGAGGCGCTGAGCCTCAACCTCGATCAGGTGCAGCGGCTCGCGAACGTCGACATCGTGCACACGCACACCTGGTACGTGTCGATGGCCGGGTTCCTCGGCAAGAAGCTCTTCGGCGTCCCGTTCGTGCTGACGACGCACTCGCTCGAGCCGCTCCGCGCGTGGAAGGCCGAGCAGCTCGGCTCCGGCTACGCGATGTCGTCGTGGATGGAGCGTACCGCGATGCTCGACGCCGATGCGATCATCGCCGTGTCGAAGGGCACACGCGCCGACATCCTGCGCGCGTACCCGGAGATCGACGAGCAGCGCATCCACGTCATCTACAACGGCATCGATCTCGACGAGTACCAGAAGACGTCGGCCACCGATGCGCTCGTGAAGTACGGCGTCGATCCGACGAGGCCGTACGTGCTCTTCGTTGGTCGCATCACGCGGCAAAAGGGCGTCACGCACCTCGCCGACGCGATCCAGCACCTGCCGCCGGCCACGCAGATCGTCCTTTGCGCAGGCGCACCCGACACGCCCGAGCTCGCCGACGAGCTGCGCGCGAAGATCGACGCCGCGCGCGCGCACGCACCGAACATCGTGTGGATCGAGAAGATGGTCACCAAGCCCGAGGCGATCCAGCTCTACTCGAACGCCGCGGTCTTCTGCTGTCCGTCGGTGTACGAGCCCTTCGGCATCATCAACCTCGAGGCGATGGCGTGCCGCGCGCCCGTCGTCGCGTCGGCCACAGGTGGCATCCTCGAGGTCGTCGTCGAGGGCGAGACCGGCCACCTCGTGCCGTTCGATGCGGATCCCGTGACCACGTTCCCGAAGGACCCGGCGAAGTTCGCGCGCGATCTCGCCGCGGGCATCAACGATCTGCTCGCGAATCCCATGAAGGCGAAGCAGTGGGGCGAGGCCGGTCGCAAGCGCGTCGAGGCCACGTTCTCGTGGTCGGCGATCGCGGCGCAGACCGTCGAGCTCTACGAGAGCCTGCTGAAGAAGAAGCGCTGAAGCGCTGTCGAGCACTCGCGCGGCAAACGCGCGGTGTCGGGAGAGTCAGTCGGTCGTCAGCGTACGTTGATGATCTGCGGATCGAGCGTGCCCGGGTGCAGCTCGGCCGGGCGGGTCGCGAGGATCGATACGGTGACCACGCCCGCGATGACGAGGACCGCCGCACCGACCCCGACGCCGACCCACAGCTTCGTGCGGGGCGCGCGACCGACCTCGACCAGCCGCCGCTCGCCTGCGACGAGCGCGAGCGACAGGCGATCCTCGGGTCCGGCGCCGCTCGCGACGAGCACGTGGGTGCCAGCCGGGAGCGTGGTGGCGAACGGCGTGTTGCCGGCCGCGGTTCCATCGAGCGTGAGGTGCGCCGTCTTGCCGCGACTGTGCACCTCGAGCTTGGCGGGCACGAGGCGCTCGAGATCGGCGATCTGCTGGCGCACCGCCTCGGCGTTGTTACCGTCCGGGCCCGCGAACGCGAGGTACTGGCGGAAGGAGTCGAGCGCGGGCTCGAGCTCGCCGAGCTCCCGGTGACAGACGCCGATGTTGTAGAGCAGCTCCTTGCGATGCGACAGCTCGTAGGCGTGCTGGAACATCGTTGCGGCATTGGTGAAGTCGCGCGCGTCGAAGCGCTCGCTGCCGGCCTTGTACAGCCGACGTGCTTCCTCGTCCGGTGCCTTGGAGAACACACCGGACGACTCGGCCTGCGCTCCCGCGTTCGCCGCAAAGCCGCAAAGCAAGACCCCGATGACGATCGACCGCAGGCTCATGGCTGAGGAAGATACAACGCGAGCGCTCATGATGCGTCGCAGAACTGCACGTAGTAGAGCTGCACGTCGATGGCGTTCTTCGCGGCGGTTTGGCTGTTCGGGTCGATGTCATTTCCGACGACGAATGATCGCACCACGGGGATGCGCAGCGAGTCCCACGTCAAGGACGCGCTCCCAGCGGTGTTGTCACCGGTGAATGTGTAGCGCGAAGTCACGGGGCTGTTCGGAGTGGCTGGCACAAGGACGCGGCGCAGCGTCACCTCGTGCGTGCCGGTGGTGGTGCTGTTCTCTTGCTGCGCTTGCGCATTCGACTCGTCGTGCAGGAAGATCAAGTCGACTGGCGAGGTGGAGGGGGAGGAGGGCGGGCGGGTCTCGCCGCGAACGAAGAACGACATGTCGGATCGCGCCTCCACGCCGGCCCAGGAGACTCCCGTGGCCTTGACGTCGTATCGTGCGGTCACTTTGAACGGCTTCTCGTAGGGTACTGGGCTGTCGTCGCCCAGGGAGATTCGTACATCGTTCGGGTAGTCGTGCGTCCCGTGATCCATTTGGATGTGCAGCCGACCGCATTCGGTGGAGATCTTCACGTCGCTGCTGTTGGAGTCGATCTGTAGCCCGGTCGGCATCCCCGCCGAGAAGTCGAGCAGGGTGCATCCCGCAGTGGGCATGGGGGGCGGGTCCCGGTCCGCGCAGGCCATGTCGGGCGGTGAGCTGAGGTCGGGACCGGGCGACAGGTCGGGCCCGGGTGAGAGGTCGGACGGCGTCGTGACGCGCATGTCGACGGGGGCGAGCGGATCCGTACCGATTGGCTCGAGGTCGGTCGGGGGGACGTCGACCGGG
>JBDTCO010000042.1:0-101070 GCA_039923495.1 Polyangia bacterium | reverse complement strand
CGTGTCGGCGATGGTGTCGGCCGCCCGCGCGACGAGGTACGTCGCCTTGACCTGCTCGCGCATCGTGGCCGGCAGGATCGCCAGGCTCAGGTAGAACGACCGGGAGACGCGCTTCAAGAGTGCGTCGAGAGAAGAAGGCGTGGGCAAGAGCTATCCGATCAAGATCTTGTCGAGGCGCAGCAGCTTGAAGATCGCGAGCGGCTGATCACACAGCCCGGTGACGTTCACCTTGCCGCCGTGCGCGCGCGCCCGCTTGTAGAGCGAGACGAGCGCGCCCACGCCGGAGCTGTCGATGAGCCGCAGCGCCGAGCAGTCGACGACGATGGTCTTGCGTTGATCGCCGACGACGCTGTCGATCGCCGCGCGCAGCTCCGGCGTCGAGATCGCGTCGAGCGAGCCCGAGATCTCCAGCTTGGTCAGGTCGCCCTCGTCGGTGCGGGTGAAGTTCATGCCACACCTCCGATCTCTTTTTCCGTCAGCTTCTTTGTCATCGACAGCACGTTCGGGGCACCAGCCTGATACGAAACGGAATCCATGAACTCGCGCATGATGAAGAGCCCCATGCCTGATTCGGGCAGCTCGTCGAGGTCGGGCTCCTTGACGTCGAGGGGATCGTAACCGGGGCCGTGGTCCGCGATACGCAACGTGATCTCCCCGACCCCCACTTCGATCTCGATGTCGAGCGGTCCCACCGCCCGACCCTTGTAGCTGTGAATGGCGACGTTGTTGAATGCCTCCCCGAAGGCCGACACCACGTGCATGTCGAACTCGGCGCGGGCGTCCTCCGATACATCGTCGCGATGAGCGACGAGCTTGCACGCCGCCGCGACGACGCGCACCGCGAGATCGCGGTAGTCGAGCGTGCCCGGAATGGTGAGCCGAATCAGCGACACGGAAGGACAATCTACCAGATCGCCCCCTCCTCACGATATGCTTTGCGGCATGACCCCAGGGGTGCGCATCGCCAAACGCGCAATCGATCTGCTGGGCTCCGTGGTGGGGCTCGCGGTCACCGCGCCGCTGTTGCCCGTCATCGCCGCGGCCATCTACCTCGACTCGCCGGGCCCCGTCTTCTACAAGCAGAGGCGCGCAGGCTCCCTCATCGGTCCCGATCCCGGACCCGACGGTGCGCACAGCGGCCGCTTCCGGTTCCACGAGTTCGACATGCTGAAGTTCCGGACCATGCGGACCGACGCGGAGAAGACCACCGGTGCGATCATCGCGCAGGATGGGGACACCCGCATCACGCGCGTCGGCAAGTTCCTGCGCAAGACGCGCCTCGACGAGCTCCCGCAGTTCATCAACGTGCTGCGCGGCGAGATGAGCATCGTCGGTCCGCGCCCCGAGCGCCCCGAGCTGCTCGAGAACCTCGCGCTCACGATCCCGTTCTTCGAGGAGCGCATGCGCAACGTGAAGCCAGGCATCACGGGGCTCGCGCAGATCTCGCTCGGCTACTCCGGCAAGGCGCCCGACGGCAGCCCCATCAACGCCTTCAAGGAGCACCTCACGAACCCGTTCAAGCTCGACGGCGCCGACGACTCGGAGGCCGACGACATGCGCATGAAGATGCTCTTTGACCTCTCGTACACGGCGAACCTCGAGCACTTCCTCAACTACGTCGCCATGGAAGCCAAGATCATCGTGCAGACGCCGCTCGTGATGATCCGCGGCGCCGGCCGATAGCACCATGAACATCGCTCACCTGTTGCCCACCTTCGGGATGGGTGGCCAGGAGCGCGTCGCGCTCGATCTCGCCGTCGGACAGAAGGCGCGTGGTCACGAGGTGCTCGGCGTCTCGCTCGGCGAGGGCACCGAGGGTCCGCTCGCCGACGAGTTCCGCGCGCATGGCATCGCCGTCGACACGCGCACGAAGTGGCCACGCACGGTCGGCATCGATCTGACGTTGCCCGCGCGCCTCGCGCAGCTCTTTCGCAGCCGTCGCATCGACGTGGTGCACACGCACAACCCGCAGCCGCTCATCTACGGCGCGCCCGCCGGCAAGCTCGCCCGTGCGGTGACGGTGCACACGCGACACGGGGAGAACCCGAGCCCGTTCCTGCGTCGCATGCTGCGCCGGCTGTCGGGCACGCTCGCGGACGCGTACGTGTGCGTCTCCGAGGAGACCGCCGACTTCGCGCGCGCAGAGCACGACGTCGCGACGGACAAGATCCGCGTCATTCGAAACGGCATCGATCTCGATCGCTTCGACCCCGCGCGACCGCTGCGCAACGAGGTGCGTCGCGAGCTCGGCATCCCGGAGGACGCGTGGGTCGTCGGCACCGTCGGTCGCGTGGTGCCCGAGAAGAACCACCCGCTCCTCGTCGACGCGATGGCGCCGCTGTGTGCCGCGGGCGCGCACCTCGTCATCGTCGGCGACGGCGCCGACCTCGCCGCGCTGCGCGGACGCACGGGCGCGAACATGCACCTCCTCGGCGTGCGTCGCGATGCACCGCGCATCATGCAGGCCTACGACGTGTTCTGCATGTCGTCGCGCTCCGAGGGCCTGCCGCTGGTGATCCTCGAGGCCATGGCGTCCGCGCTGCCCATCGTGTCGACGGCCGTCGGCGGCATCCCCAACGTCGTCACCCACGGCGAGACGGGCCTGCTCACGCCGCCGGGTGATGCTGCCGCGCTCAGAGCCGCGCTGGTGTCGGTGCGCGAAGATCGAACGAAGGCCGAGGCCATCGCTGCAGCGGGTCGCGCGCTCGCGCTGTCGGAGTACTCGGCGCGCACGATGGTCGATCGTTACCTCGCGCTCTATCAGACGCTGCACGAGCAGCTCCGGCGATGATCGTCGTCGCTACGGTGGCGCTGACCGCGATCCTCTACACCTACCTCGGCTATCCGATCGTGCTCCTAGTCCTGTCGCGGCTGTTCCCGCAGCGCGTCGTCACCGACGCGTCGTGGACACCGAGGGTCACCGCGCTCATCCCCGCCTACAACGCCGCCTCGTACCTGCCGGCCAAGCTCGACAGCCTGCTCGCGCTCGACTGGCCTGCCGATCGCTTGCAGATCCTCGTGTACTCGGACGGTGCGACCGACGAGACCGATGCGATCGCGAGGGACTACGCCGAGCGGGACGCACGCGTGCAGCTCGTCGTCGGCGGCACGCGCCAGGGCAAGCCCACCGCCGTGAACAGGATGCTCGAGCTCGCGTCCGGTGAGGTGCTGCTCATGACCGACATCCGCCAGCCGCTCGAGCGCGGCTGCCTGCGCGCGCTCACGACGCGCCTCGCACCGCCCGAGGTCGCGTGCGTGTCCGGCAACCTCTTGCTGCCGACGACAGCGGGTGCGGGTGTGTACTGGCGCTACGAGAACGCGCTCCGCAACCACGAGGCACGCTTCCGCTCGATGCTCGGCGTGACCGGTCCGATCTACGTCATCCGCAAGGCCGACCTGCCTGGCATCCCGAAGGACATGATCCTCGACGACATGTGGATCCCGCTCCGCCTCCGCCTCCAAGGTCGCAAGCTGCTCTTCGCAGACGACGCCATCGCGCACGATCAGGCCTTCGACGACGAGCGAGAGTTCGGCCGCAAGGTCCGCACGCTCGCCGGGCAGTACCAGCTCCTCGGCAAGCTGCCCGGGCTCCTCGCGCCGTGGTCGAACCCGTCCTGGTTCGAGTTCATGTCGCACAAGATCATGCGCCTCGTGTGTCCGTGGGCGCTGCTCGCGCTCTTCGTCTCGCTGCCGGTCGCGACCGCGATGGAGCACGGGCCGCTGTTGCCGGTGCTCGCGCTCGTCAGCATCGGACAGCTCGGCTTCTACGGCCTCGCCATCCTCGGCGACCGCGGCACCAAGCTCGGCCAGGTCGCGCGCACGTTCGTGGTCCTCAACGCGGCGGCCGTCGTCGGATTGTGGCGCCAGCTCAGCGGCGCACAGCGTGTCACGTGGTAGCGCGTTCATTGACGGTGCGTGGCGCAACGCTTACGATCGAGACGCCCGATGCAGCTGTTCAAAGGTAAGCGCGAGCTCCTGGCCCGCGCGCTGGGACGTCCACTCCTGAAGCCGCTCGTGCGGGCGTTCGGCGAGCCCGGCCTCATGGGGCTCACGTACCACCGCATCTGCGACTTCGACGTGCTCGACCAGGGCGTCATCTCCGCGTCACTCGAAGAGTTCGACTGGCAGTGCGGCTTCATGAAGGACACCGTGCGCGTGCTGTCGGCCGACGAGGTCACGCGCGTCGCACGCGGCCAGCTCGAGCTGCGTGAGCCCTCTGCCATCATCACCTTCGACGACGGCTACCTCGACAACCTCGAGGCCGGTCGCATCCTCGCGCGGCATGGGCTGCCTGCGATCTTCTTCGTGACCACCGGCTTCATCGGCACCGACACGATCACCCACTGGGATCGGATCGCGTACAGCACGCGCCGCACCGAGGTGCCGACGCTGCACATCGCCGCGCTCGGCGACGGTCACGGGCCGTGGACCATCGCCGTCATCCCGAGCGATCACGCCGCGCGCGCGATCCGCAAGCTCTACCACTCGCTGCCGACGACGCTGCACGACCGCTTCATCGACGCCGTCGAGCAGGCCGCCGGCGTCGCCGCGAAGGACGCGCATCGCGACACGCCGCTGTTCATGGGCTGGGAGCACGTTCGCGAGCTGCGCGGCCTGGGACACGCGATCGGTGCGCACACGCACTCGCACCCGATCCTCTCGAAGCTCACGGATGATGAGCAGCGCGCCGAGATCGAGCGCAGCCGCGACGACATCCTGCGCGAGACCGGCGTCGCGCCGACGCTGCTCGCCTACCCCAACGGCAAGCCGTGGACGTTCACGCCGACGACGAAGGCGCTCGCGCGCGACTGCGGTTTTCAGGCCGCGTTCTCGTTCTACGGCGGCTACAACTCGCCGCACGAGCTCGACGCGTTCGACATCAAGCGCGGCTGGGTCAGCCCGGAAGAGTCGCGTGACCTCTTCCGCGCCCGCGTCATGTTCCCGCAGCTGCTGTCGAAGCATACCGCCTGAACGAGCTCCGGGTCGCCGCGCCCAGCGCTCGGTGATGTCTGCCTTTCCGCGTCAGCCTTTCCGCGTCAGCCTTGCAGCATCACCCGGCAGATCGCATGGGTCGCGTGCCCGCCTGAGGGAACATCTCGAGGAGCATCGGGTGGACCTGCGTGAGCAGGAGCTTGTCGCGGTGCGTCTCGTGGTGGTGATCGGGACGGCGGATCCAGAGCATGCCATCGGGGTGGTGCATGCCCGACTTCACGCCCTCTATCTGGTAGAGCAGGTCGAAGAAGCGCACGGGTGAGGGGCCGCCCTCGATGAGCGCGTCCTTCGCGATCGAGCCGTGGAGCTTGCAGCCCACGTTCATCGAGTGGTGGGCGGGGTCCGGGTTGACGGCCATCATCGGCTCGCCGTTCACGGTGAGCTTGCCGAGCGCGGCGATGGCGGCGTCGCTCGCGGCCTTGTCCGGGAAGCGCAGCGAGAAGTTCTGCGTCATGACGGGCACGACGTCGCTGTGTTGCTTCACACCGACGGCATCGAGGAACGGCGCGAACTCGCGCGGTCGGTACGAGACCTTGCCGCCGTCCTCCTCGAAGAGCAGGTAGGGCTGCTGGCTGAGCGCGGTCACGAAGACGAGCGTGGTCGCGGGGCCGGCGAGATCGATGAACCGACCGACGAGCGCGTCCATGCGTCGATAGCCGAACAGCACGGCCTCGCGGTGCTCCGCCTGATCGTCGGCGGTGGGCTGCAGCTTGAAGCGATCGGGCTCGAGGTTGCGCCAGAAGTAGTGCTGGTAGTGGGCCGTGGAGTTCGCGAAGAAGGTGGCGAAGTCAGGATGCGTCTTCTTGTAGAAGTGCTTGAACACGTCGAACTGCAGGAGGTCGAGCGACGCGGCGCGCTTCCACTTCGCGTTGTGGTTCCTGCGCTCCTCGGCGAGCTGCAGCCCGAGACCGAGCACGCTCTCGGGCGAGAGGCCATGCTTGGCCATGTAGAGGCCGAACTTCGCGTAGTCGAGCATGCCCATGCCGTGCTCGTCGTTGGAGTACTCGAGGACGTTGGCGCGCACGAAGTCGAGGTAGCCGGCGAGCTCCGGCGACGCGGCGAGCTGCTTTGCCCACGGATCCGGCATCACGAGGCCGTTGAAGCCCGGGCGATAGCCGGCGTTCATCGAGCCGCAGATCCAGCTCGAGTAGCCGCGCTCGGAAAGCGTGTCCCAGATGCGCGGTGCCTCGAGCCGGTGTCCGTCTCCGAGATGGAAGAGCTGGTGGTGCTCGTACGCGAGACCCGTGTGGATGGTGACCCACTGGATCCACGGCTCGAGGAACGGAGGCTTCTCCTCGGCGTCGGTGATCCACGTCTCGGACTCGCGCTGGAGGCGCGCGAAGTTGGGCAGCTCACCCGCCGCGATGAAGCGGCTCATGAGCGGCGGTGAGAGCTCGTTGAGCTCGAGGACGATGACCGACGGCTTCGACATAGGCGTTACCAGCAAATCCCTTCGTAGGACTGACCATCGCTGACGCGTGGACCGAACGCGCGCACGAGGTCGATGACCATCTGTCCCTGGCGCAGCTTGCCGGAGACGTCGCGAAACTCCTTGGACCCGTTGCCGATGACGACGACATCAGAGCTCTCGAGCACGCCCCCCACGGTATCCTTCATGAGCGTCCAGATGTGCGGGATCTCCTTCTCGATGTACTCGCGGTTGGCGCCGATGATGCTCGCCGACGAGACGTCGCGATCGTAGATGGCGATCTGCACGCCCTTGCCGAGCAGCTGCTCGATGAGCGTGACGACCGGCGACTCGCGCAGATCGTCGGTGCCGGCCTTGAAGCTCATGCCGAGGATGCCTACCTTCTTGCTCTTCGTCGCGAAGATCATGTCAGCGGCCCGCTGGATCTGCAGGCGGTTGGACTCGAGCACCGACGAGAGCAGCGGCGTCGCGACGTCGACCTGCTTCGCCTTGTAGGTGATGGCGCGCAGGTCCTTCGGGAGGCACGAGCCGCCGAACGCGAAGCCCGGACGCAGGTACGCGGGCGAGACGTTGAGCTTTCTGTCCTCGACGAAGATCTTCATGACCTCGTGGCTGTCGATGGAGAGCGCCTTGCAGATGTTCCCGATCTCGTTCGAGAACGCGACCTTGAGGCCGTGGAAGCAGTTGCAGGCGTACTTCACCGTCTCTGCGACCTTGAGCGCGACGACGTGGACCGGCGCCTCGATGCCGGCGTAAAGCGCCTTGAGCGCCTCACCCGACCTCGGATCGCTCGCGCCGATGAGCGTGAACGGCGGCTCGTGGAAGTCCTTGATCGACGAGCCCTCGCGCAGGAACTCGGGGTTCGAGCAGACGCCGAATGCCTCGCCGAGCTTCTTGCCCGAGCCACGCTCGAGCGCCGGAATGACCGTGCCCTCGATGGTGCCAGGCAGGACCGTCGAGCGGATGACGACGACGTGGTGCTCCTTCTTCTGCGCGATCGCGGCGCCGATCTGCTCGCACACGCGCTCGATGTACGTGAGGTCGATGCTGCCGTTCGGGCGCGACGGCGTGCCGACGCACACGAGCGAGATCGTGCTCGCCTTCACCGCCTCGACGACGTCGGTGGTGGCGCGCAGGCGCTTCTCCGCGACCATGGCCGCGACGAGCTCCTGGATGCCATTCTCCACGATCGTCGCCTTGCCGGCGTTGATCATGTTCACCTTGGACGTACTGACGTCGACGCCCGTCACGAGGAACTTCTCCTCTGCGAAGCAGGCGGCCGAGACGCAGCCGACATAACCCAAACCGAAGACACTGACGCCTGTCATGCTCATGCGTGGTTCTTTCTCGCTGCTGCGATGTTCGTGGATGAAGCGGTGGATGGAGCGGAAGCGCGGTGGTGCTCGATGGCAGCCTGGCAGAGCTGCGCGAAGCGATCGGCGACGCCGCTCCAGCCGAACTCGGCTCGCACGCGCGTGGCAGCGCGCTGCGCGAGCGCCTCGGCCTCGGCGGGGTCAGCGAGGAGGCGCACGCAGGCGTCGGCGAAGTCGGCGGGCGAGTCGGCCAGGAGCAGCTCCTGGCCGTGGGTGAGCGGCAGACCTTCGGCGCCGATGCGCGTGGCGACGGTCGGTACCTCCATGCCCATGGCCTCGAAGATCTTGAGGCGCGTGCCGCCACCGATGCGCAGCGGCACGACGAACACCGCGCCGCGCTCGAGGTGCGGCCTCACGTCGGGCACCGTCCCCGTGACCTCGACACCGGTCATCGCCGCACAGCGTGCTCGCATCGCGTCCGACGGATTGCGACCGACGATGGTGACGGTGGCCGAGGGGCGCTTCGCGCGGATCTTCGGCAGGATCTCGTCGAGGAAGAACGCGACGCCGTCCTCGTTGGGCAGCCAGTCCATGGCGCCCATGAAGACGAGGCGGTCGGGATCACGCGTCGCGCGGCCGGCCGGCTTGAAGAACTCGGTGTCGACGCCCGTCGGCACATCGTCGACGCGCGTGGCACCGTAGCGCGTGCGCATCGAGTCGCGGTCTTCCTTGGAGACGGCGATGACGTGGTCCATGCGACGGCAGGTGTGCCCCTCGAAGGCGGCGAGGCGCTTGGCCTGCAGACCGTAGTAAAGGCGCTGTGGCAAGGAGCCTGCGTTCTTCGCGAGGCGCTCCCAGATCACCGCCTCGACGTTGTGCTGGAAGAGCACCGTCGGCAGCAGCGAGGGCTCGGGCACGTTCACCGCGGGGAACAGGAAATCGCACACCACGACATCCGCGTCGGAAGGTCGCAGCCCCTCGAGGTACGCGCGCATCTGAGGCGAGCGAAAGCGCCAGCCGGAGAACGGCTCCGACGAAATGAGGTTCTGCGCGACCTGGCCGAGAAACGCGAGCGATCGCCGCGGGTGCGCGACGTACGGGATGCGCACGAGCTTGTGCGCGTACTCGATGGACTTCTCCGCGGCATCGGGCGCAGAGCGGCCGTCATCGAGGGCGACGTACGTGACGTCGTGCTTCTCGCGCAGCGCCTTCAGCACCGCGTACGTGCGGATGCGACCCCCGCGGTCGACCGGGTGAAGCAACTCGGTCTTCAGCCAGACGATACGCACGCGCCGTCACAGTAGACCAATTCGGGTCCCGTTCCAATCGTCGCCAGGATGCCTTGACAACGAGCGCCGGGACCGACGAAAGTCGCGCTCGTCTCATGACCGCGCCGCGTACGATCGTGCTCATCCCGACGTTCAACGAGGCCGGCAACCTGGCACCGATGCTCGATGCCGTCCGGGGCGCGCTGCCCGACGCGCACATCCTCGTGATCGACGACAGCTCGCCCGACGGCACCGGCGTGCTCGCGGATCGCGCCGCGTCGGCCGACCCGAAGATCGAGGTCGCGCACCGCCCGCACAAGCAGGGGCTCGGCGTCGCGTATCGCTACGGGTACCAGCGCGCGCTCCTCGAGGGCTTCGACTTCATCATCCAGATGGACTGCGACTTCAGCCACGATCCGAACGATTTGCCGCGGCTGCGCGCGCTCCTCGACACGCACCCCGCCGTCATCGGCTCGCGTCGCGTCCCTGGCGGCGGCGCCGTCGGCTGGCCGTGGTACCGCAACCTCGTGTCGCTGGGCGGCAGCCTCTACGCCCGCACCGTGCTCGCCTCGCCCGTGCACGACCTCACCACCGGCTTCAAGGGCTTCCGTCGCGCAACGCTCGAGCGGCTCGACCTCCCGTCGATGCGTTCCGACGGCTTCGGCTTCCAGATCGAGGTCACCGCCTCGCTGCTGGCGCTCGGCGTGCCGATCCACGAGATGCCGATCCAGTTCGTCGATCGCAAGTGGGGCAAGTCCAAGATGTCGACCAAGATCTTCGTCGAGGCGATGATCAAGGTCTGGCAGGTCCGCGCGCGCGCCGCCGAGCTCCGCGAGCGGTAGCTCTTCGTCACGCGCGGACGAAGTTCGCACACGAGGCTGTCAGCTTCTCGACGAGCACCGCGGCCAAACACGCGGAACGCCTCAGCGCAGTCGCGTGGCACGTCGGCTGCTATGGTCGAGGTCATGATGAAGCCTCTCCGACCGTCCTTCGCCCTTGCCGCCGCGCTCGTCTTCTCCTCCCTCTCCGTCGCCCATGCGCAGGACCAGCCGCCCAAGGTGAGCGACGCCACGCTCGCCGTCGCCAAGGATCACCGCGTCACGGTGACGCTGTCCGGGAACCACGAGCTCACCGGCGTGCCCGTGTCGTGGGACGGACAGAACGTCACGCTCGTCGAGGACGGCACGCGTCGCATCGTGACGGTCGCGCGCATCGACGTCGTGTCCATCCAGATGGCAGCGCCGGTCGCTGACACGGTCGTCCCGCAGCTCGCGCCGCCCATGGCACCGCCGCCGCCGCTGTCGAACCGCCACGTCGGCCTGCAGCTCGGCGTCGGCCCGGGCAACGTGTTCCTCGACGTGGACTACGGCCACTTCTACGGCTTCGTCGGGACCTCGATCGGCTACCCGATCATCTTTTCCGGCTCCGACCAGGCCCAGTTCTTCGGGTTCGGCGTCGGCGCCGGCGGCACCTGGCGCATGTCGCCGCGGAGCCACTGGAAGTTCGATCTGGTCGGCACGCTCACGCCGACGTGGTGGGGCGGCTTCTCGGCGGGCATCGGCATCGCAGCCGGCTTCCACTACACGTCGCCGAGCGGCTTCACGGTCGGCTTCAAGATCCCGCTCATCGGCGCCGCGCCCGGCTGCAACAAGATCGTCGGTGACTACAACGAAAACGGCGGCTGCCAGAAGGTCAGCGGCGGCGCTTCACTCGTCGGTAACTACTACCTGCAGGCCGCGATGAACCTGCCGCTCGTCACGCTCGGGTATCGCTTCTGATGCCTGCGCCGCGTGCGAAGTCTTTGCGCTCGCGGCTGCATCGAACGTCGCATGGCGACCAAGAAGCGCACGACTCCGAACGCCGAGCCGAAGGTGGGCAAGGGCGGCGAGCCGCACCAGCTCGACGCGGGCACGACCCTCACGACGAACCAGGGCGTCGCGATCTCGGACGATCAGAACTCGCTCCGGATCGGTGATCGCGGCCCGACCCTGCTCGAGGACTTCATCCTCCGCGAAAAGATCACGCACTTCGATCACGAGCGCATCCCGGAGCGCATCGTCCACGCGCGCGGCTCGGCGGCGCACGGCTACTTCCAGCCCACGAAGTCGCTCGCGAACCTGTCGAAGGCCGACTTTCTCCAGAACCCGCGCAAGCGCATCCCGGTGTTCGCGCGCTTCTCCACCGTCGCGGGCGGTGCCGGCTCGGTGGACACGCCGCGCGACGTGCGCGGCTTCGCGGTGAAGTTCTACACCGACGAGGGTAACTTCGATCTCGTCGGTGTGAACATGCCCGTGTTCTTCATCCAGGACACCATGAAGTTCCCCGACCTCATCCACGCCGTGAAGATGGAGCCGGACCGCGGCTTCCCTCAGGCCGCTTCTGCACACGACACCTTCTGGGACTGGGCGTCGCTCACGCCCGAGTCCACGCACATGTTGCTGTGGATCATGTCGGATCGCGCGATCCCGCGCTCGCTGCGCATGATCGACGGCTTCGGCGTGCACACCTTCCGGCTCGTGAACGCCGAGGGCAAGAGCACGTTCGTGAAGTTCCACTGGCGTCCGACCATCGGCGCGCAGTCGACCACGTGGGACGAGGCCGTGAAGCTCGCCGGCGCAGATCCCGACTTTCACCGCCGCGACCTGTACGAGGCGATCGAGTCCGGTGACTTCCCCGAGTGGACGCTGTGCATCCAGTCGTTCGACGACAAGCGTCGCATCGAGCTCGAGAAGGCGCTGTCGATGGACGTGCTCGATCCAACCAAGCTCATCCCCGAGGAGCTCGTGCCGCTCGAGACCATCGGCAAGATGGTGCTCGATCGCAACCCCGACAACTTCTTCGCGGAGACCGAGCAGGTCGCGTTCTGTCCGAGCCACGTCGTCCCTGGGATCGACTTCACCGACGATGCACTGCTGCAGGGACGGCTCTTCTCGTATCTCGACACGCAGATCTCGCGCCTCGGTGGACCCAACTTCCACCAGCTGCCGATCAACGCGCCGAAGTGCCCCTTCCACAACATGCAGCGCGACGGCATCCACCAGATGCAGGTGCCGAAGGGCCGCGTGAGCTACGAGCCCGCGTCGCTCGACGATGGCGAGGGTCCTCGCGAGAACCCGACGCGCGGCTTCACGACGTTCCCGGCCCGGCCGCTCGGCGACGGCACGAAGGTGCGTCAGCGCGCGGCCACGTTCGCCGATCACTACTCGCAGGCGCGGCTCTTCTATCGCTCGATGACGGAGCCCGAGCAGAACCACATCGTCGACGCGTTCTCGTTCGAGCTCGGCAAGGTGGAGACGCAAAAGGTGCGCACGCGCATGCTCGGCCGGCTGCAGCTCGTCGATAAGCACCTGTGCTCCCGCGTCGAGGCCAAGCTCGGCATGGAGGGCGAGCACGACACGCTCACGCCTGCGATGGCGCCCGTCGATCTCGACGAGTCGCCGACGCTGAGCCTGCTCAAGAAGGCCAACCCCACGCTGCGCGGTCGCAAGGTCGGCGTGCTCGTGGCCGACGGCAGCGACGAGAAGCTCGTCGCTCAGCTGCGCGAGCGGATCGAGAAGGAGGGCGGCACGCTCGCCGTCATCGCGCCGAAGGTCGGCGGCTGGAAGCCCAAGGGCCGCGGCGGAAAGGCGGGCAGCAAGAGACAGCCGGCCGACATGGCGCTCGTCTCGTCTCCGTCGATCTTCTTCGATGCGGTGGCCCTCGTGCTCGACAAGGAGCTGGCCGAGATCCTCGCCGAGGATGCCGGGGCCGTCGAATGGGTCCGCAACGCGTTCGCACACTGCAAGGTCATCGGCCACACCGTTGGCTCGGCGCCGCTCCTCGCGGAGGCCGGCGTGGACCCCGACGAGGGCATCGTGTCGCTCGAGGGCGCAAAGGGCGTGGGCAGCTTCGTCAACACGGCGAAGAAGCAGCGCATCTGGGATCGCGAGCCGCAGTTGCACGCCACGACCTGATGTAACGCCAGCACGGTTCGAACGGACACCCGCGTCCCCTTCGTGAACATCGCCCGTGTCGACATCCGACGGGTCGGCATGTCGACACGGGACCGGCAACGGAGCGACACTTTGTCGCGCCTGGGACTCACGTGCATTTCGTCCACGATCCCGCCTTGCCACGCGGAATTTCGCGAGCTAGGGTCGGCCCTCGAATCGATGCGACGAACGCGGATCATTCCAGGCGCTCCTCTTGTCTCGACGCTCGGCCTCCTTGCCATCATCGCAGGGGGGACCAGCGGTTGCGACACCATCAAGGCGCGCTCCCGAGCCCAGGACGGCGTCGCGCTCTACAAGGACGGCAAGCCCGTCGAGGCGGCGGCGAAGTTCGAGGAGGCGCAGGCGCTCGACGCCACCGTCCCCACCATCTGGCTCGATCTCGGCTTTGCGGATCTCGCCGCGTACCAGCTCGCCATCGGCACGCCGGCCGGCAACACGGCCGCGAGCCGCGCCATCTTCGCCTTCGAGAAGTACCTCGAGATGCGACCCGGCGAGGAGCGCGTCACGAGCTACCTCGTGCAGACCTTCGTCGATACCAGCCACTACGACGACGCCGTGAAGTTCTTCAAGCCGGCCGTCGACAAGACGCCGCCGGACACGCAGGCGCTCGCCACGCTCGGCACCATCGCATCCAAGGTCGGCCGCTTCGCCGACGCCTCCACCTGGTACGAACGCCGCATCGCTGCGGAGCCCGACTCCGGTGACGCGCGCCTCGGGCTCGCGGTCCTCCTGTGGGATCGCCTGAAGAGCCACACGGAGCTCGTCGGCAAGGACCGCGTCGAGATGAGCAACCGCGCGCTCGCCGTCCTCAAGGAAGCGCGTCGTCTTCAGCCCGCCGCACCGAACCCGTTCCTCTACACGAACCTCGTCTATCGAGAGCGCGCCAACGCCAACCTCGGCGACGATCCGAAGCGCGCCGATCTCGAGCTCGCCAACGCCTACTTCCGCATCGCCAACAACGTCGGCAAGGGCGGCTCGGAAGCGGGCATGGCGAAGGACAAGGCGTTCGTGGACGAAGAGACGCCGAAGGCCGACGCGCTCGTGAAGGCCGCAATCGACGCCATCCCCGCGGGCCAGAACGCGCCGCTGCCCGCGCCCATCGCGCCCGTCGCCAAGGATTCCCCCAAGAAGGGAGTCAAGAAGTAGATGTTCGACAGGTACGCAGCAGCCACCGCACCGAGCTGGGGACGTCGCGCGCTCATCGTCGCGTCGATCATGCTCCACGTGTCGGCGGCCATCGCGCTCGTGATCTACTCCGTCTTCCACGTCGAGGAGATCGCGCCGCCGGCCGTCTCGCTCACGTTCTTCTCTGCGCCGCCGCCTCCGCCACCACCGCCTCCGCCCGCGCACAAGAAGACCACCGTCGAGCACAAGATCATCCCGACGAACATCGTCGTGCCGACCAAGCCCACAATCGTCCAGCCGAAGAAGGAGGACGACAAGCCTCCCGAGAAGGACGACGACGGAGAAGAGGGCGGTGTCGAGGGTGGCGTCAAGGGTGGCGTCAAGGGTGGCACGGTCGGCGGGGTCGTCGGCGGCACCATCGGCGGCACGGGCACCGACCTCAACGCGAAGCCCGCGGGCGGCAAGATGGTCGCCGGCTTCACGCTCATGGCGTCCGTGCTCAACGCGCCGGATCCACACCTGTCCGACCAGTTCAAGGACGAGCACAAGGGGTCCATCGTCAAGGGCATGTACAAGGTCTGCCTTGCGAACGACGGCAGCGTCTCCGAGGTCTCGACGATGACCTCCATCCCGCAGCAGGACAGCTCGATCATCCAGCAGATCAAATCGACGTGGAAGTACAAGCCCCAGCCTCTGCCGGTGTGCTTCGCGAAGCCCTTCGCCTTCAAGATCAACTAGGAGCCAGCTCAGCCATGCAGTCTTTCAATATCCTCGAGATGTGGCAGCACATGGGCGGCCTCGATAAGGCCGTCGTCACCGTCCTGGCGATCATGTCCGTGTACTCGCTGTGGGTCATGATCGACCGCGCCATCGTCTTTGCGAAGGCGCGCAGCCAGACCGACGCGTTCGTCCGCGCGTTACCGGGCTTCCTCACCAGCAAGGACATCGCGGGCGCCCGCAACCTCGCGCGCACGGCGACCGGGAGCCCGGTCGCGAAGGTCATCGACGCCGCGCTCGCCGAGTACCAGGAGAGCCTCGCGGCCATCCAGCAGGGCGGCCCCGACGATATGGGCGACTTCGACGTCGTCGACGCCGTCAACCGCGCCATCGATCGAGTGAAGGAACGCGAGGTCGCGAGCCTCAAGCGCGGCCTCGGCGGCCTCGCCTCGATCTCGTCCGCGGCACCGTTCATCGGTCTCTTCGGCACCGTCATCGGCATCATCAACGCCTTCCGCTCGATGGCCTCATCCGGCGCGGGCGGCCTCGGCGCCGTCTCCTCGGGCATCTCCGAGGCCCTGTTCACGACGGCGACCGGCCTCCTCGTCGCCATCCCGGCCGTCATGATGTTCAACTTCTTCACCAACTCGATCGAGGCCTTCGTCGTCGACATGAACGACATCTCGTCCGAGCTCCTCAGCTTCGTGCTCCGCGAGGGTCGGAAGAAGTAGCTCATGACCGACGGGACGCTGCCACCGCCTCCGAAAAAGGCGAAGAAGAAGAAGCACAAGATCCACCACCGACGTCCGTCGGCGGTGTCGTCGGGCGCCACGCGCTCGGAGATCAACGTGACGCCGCTCGTCGACGTCGTGCTCGTGCTCCTCATCATTTTCATGGTCGTCACGCCGATGCTCCATCGCGGCGTGCACGTCACCCTGCCCGAGACCGTCCACCACGATCAAAAGCAGGACACCGGCGAGCAACTCATCGTCAGCGTCAACAGCACCGGCATCTACATCGACACCGATCGCGTCGGTGACACGCCCGAGGTCGGCAAGGACGCGAAGCCGATCGCCCAGGCCGATCAGGAGGCGCTCATCGCGCGCGTGAAGAAGGAGCTGCACGATGGCTCCCGTCCCGCGTTCGTACGCGCCGACAAGAGCCTGAAGTACGGTCAGGTGCGCTACGTGCTGCAGCAGATCCACAACGCCGGAGCGAGCATGGTCAGCATGCAGACCGAGGAGCAGAAGTAATGTCGTTCAGCTCCGGTGGCGCAGGCGTACGCGCCGACATCAACATCACGCCGCTCGTCGACGTCGTGCTCGTGCTCCTCATCATCTTCATGGTCATGACGCCGACCATGCTGAAGGAGCTCTCGCTCGTCGTCCCCGAGAAGGCCGACGTGCAGATCGCGACGCCCACCGTCAGCGACCAGTGCATCGTCGCCGTCACGCGCGAGAACAAGATCACCGTCAACCAGGAACCCATCGAGGAGTCCGGCCTCGCGGAGCGCATCCATGACCTCATGGCCGCCCGCGCCGACAAGCTCGTCTTCTTCGACGTCGACGACGAGGCGGACTACGGCGAGGTCGTGCACGTGATGGACACCGTTCGCGGTGCCGGCGCCAAGACGCTCGGCATCATGACCAAGGACTAGCTCCCCTCGCGCGAGAAACGCGCGGTGGGGGAGCCTCGTTGCGGCTCTGCCGCAGCGAGGGGGACGGGAACGTCCCCCCCTCAATGACCGAGGCGGACTACGGCGAGGTCGTGCACGTGATGGACACCGTTCGCGGTGCCGGCGCCAAGACGCTCGGCATCATGACCAAGGACTAGCTCCCTCGCGGCAAGCTCGCACCCGCGATCGCGGCGCTGTAGGCTCCCGCCCCATGACCGTCCTACGCTCGTTTGTCCTGGTCGCGATGCTGTCCTTCATCGGTGGTGCATGCGGCGGCACCGGTGGTGGGGGCGGCACGTTCGAGCCGCTGCTCGGCATCCAGGGGCCGCAGATCTGGACGCTGGGCTTCGACAAGGCGAGCCACCCCGTCGTCGGCGGCCAGGGCGGCGTGTGGCGCTACACCGAAGTCGACGGCTGGCTTCGCCTCGGTACCGTTGAGCAGGCGACGACCATCTTCGACCTGTTCCCGGCCGACGACGGAGGGCACTACGTCGTCGATGGCAGCACGCTCTACAAGATCGACCTCGGTGCGAGCACGTGGACGACCGTGAAGACCTACGCAACGAGCGCCGACGCCACGCACACCCAGGTGAAGCTCGTGGTGGGCGATGGCACCATGTACGGCGTGCAGTCAGGCGGCACGCAGGTGCCCGTGTACTGGCCCGCAAGCGGTACGGGTTGGATCCCGGTACCGAACCCGCCCGACCAGTTCGGGTCCAACCCGCTCATCTCGAACGCCGCGCACGACGTGTACTTCTTCGTCGCCGGAGCGAACATCACGCGGCGAGACACGAGCAACCACGACAGCGTCTTCGTCGACTGTCACACGAAGGAGCTCCTGCAGTGCAGCCTCACGCTGTATCCGCTACGCGTGCTGGCCGACGGAACGCTGTACTTCTTCAGCCGGCAGCCCACTGCCGAGCGGATCTACAAGGTCCCGGCCGGCGGCGGTACGCCCACGCTCGTGGCGGCGCTCCCGTCGGGCGATCCGCCGAATGACTACCTCTACGCCGACGACTTCTCCGTCGCCGACAACGGCACCGCATACATCACGGGCAAGCGCTCCGACGACGCATACAGCTACGGCAGCACGTTCAGGTTCTCGGGCAGCACGAAGGGCACGATGATCCTCGCGTCACCGACCGACTTCGATGCGCCCAGCTCGGTGACGACGGCGCCCGATGCGAACATCCGCGTCTCGCCGGACAACACGCTGTACTCCGTCTTGTCGGTGCAGGGTGGGGTCGCGCGCTTCCACCACTGATCGCTCGAGAGCCCTCCATACCGCGACCGGGTGTCGCGCTTTTGCTCCGTTCGTGTGCGCGAACACGAAAGAGTTTCAACGAGTTTCGTTTGTTGTTGCGCAGGGAAGTGGTGCGCGTTTAGTGTCGCGCCGCTTATTCCCAAGCCTCGTACTTTTGTTCATCGTCGAAATCCAGGAGGTCGTTCCATGTGGAGGCAGTGGCTCCCGCTCACGACTGCAGCGCTCACGCTCAGCGCATGCAATCCGTACTACCGGTTCAAAGGAGACAGCAGCGCCGGGTCTGCCGATCCGGTGAACTTCATGGCTGCGTACCTCGGCACGGGTGGTGACCCGAACAAGCCGGGCTCCGCGACGCTCCAGCCTGCACCTGCCACAGCGACGGACGGCACGGCGCTCGGGTACTTCACGTTTCCGTTCACGGGCTCGAACCTCAAGCTCACCTCTGCAGACGGGAAGCTCAAGGTTCCGGTTGCCTACAATTTCGACGAAGACGGCACGACGGCCTGCACGCCGCCGAAGAACTACGTCTACGACCAGCAGCGCGACGACGTCCGCTACGACCAGCAGGGCAGCATCTTCATCCAGCTGCCCGATACGAAGCAGTTTCCGCACTACCAGCCGGTCATCGCGGACGTGCCGGTCACGTCGAACGGCCTGCCCTGCCAGGCGATCAAGAGCGAGGATCACCTCGTCAAGCGCACGGACGTGACGTTCGCGAACGGCCTCCAGCCGTCGCTCACGCCGAACGAGGCGGGCGCGCACCCGGTGGGCATCCCGACCGACGGCGTGTTCTACGCGCGTCCAGTCATCGACCCCAGCATCGACGTCCGCTTCACCGACGGCTCGACCGACCCGGTCACGGGCCTCGGTCCGCAGAAGTGGGGCTGGTACAATCGCTACCTCATCGCGTGGCTCGACGGTGGTCAGATCCCCGTCAACTACGACAACACGCCGGACATGGCAGGCGAGCCGCAGCACGTCGCGGTCATGAGCACGCAGCCAATCTACTTCCCGACCGAGCACCCGGCGATCGATCAGGACGGCAACGCCATCATCACGATGAGCGGCGCGCTCGGCGATGGCTACGATCTCATCACGGCCGCGAAGGGCGACACCAAGAACGGCTTCTCGCCGCTCTGCCAGGTCTTCTCCTTCGTTCCCGCCGACCCCACGGCTCCCGAGAAGAACATCGCTGACATCGACATGTCGACGGTGGTCGATCAGGGCGAGTACGTGTGGTGCATCCAGGTGACCAAATGAACAGACTGAATCGCTACGGTCGCAGGCTCACGCTCGCGGCTGCACTGCTCGGTACAGCGACGAGCGCCATCCCTCGCGCGGCGTTCGCAGCCGTCGAGACCAACGGTCGTCTCCGCGGTAACGTCGTCGAGGCGCAGACACAGGCACCGGTCCCCGGCGCGCAGATCCGCGTCTCCGGTCCGGCCCTCATCGGCAACGCGCGCACCACGGCGACGGCCGACGACGGCACGTTCGAGATCTTCGAGCTGCCACCCGGCAAGTACGTCGTCGAGATCAGCTACGCGGGCGTCAAGCCCATCCGCAAGAACATCATCATCCGGCAGGGCGAGGCGTATCCGCTCGACGTGCAGTGGTCGGCCGAGCTCGCGGAGCAGGCCGAGACGGTCGTCGAAGAGTCCCGCCGCATGACGCGTCCCGACGATTCGTCGACGGGTACGGTCATCACGCAGGACGAGATGTCGCGCGTCGCCACCTCGCGTAGTTACCAGGGTGTCATCCAGCAGGTCGCGTCCGTCACCGACGTCTCCGGCAACGGCAACCCCGAGATCAAGGGCGCGAGCTACGTCCAGACGCGCTACGTCATCGACGGTCTCGACATCACCGATCCGGTCACCGGCACGTTCTCGGCGAACATCAACTTCGACTCGGTCGCCTCCGTGCAGGTCCTCACGGGCGCGATGGACGCCGAGTACAACTCTCTCGGCGGCGTCATCAACGTCATCACCGCGGCCGGTTCCGACGAGTTCCACGCGCAAGCTCGCCTCTTCATCAACAACGCGAAGTTCTCCGCGGGTAACCAGTACGGCAGCTCGCTCTATCACGGCGCTCACATCGCGGACTCGACCCCGAAGCCCGTCAACCAGGGCTACCAGGCCGTCCTCGGCGTCAGCGGCCCGATCGTCAAGCACCGACTCTGGTTCAACCTCAACTTCCAGTACTCCTACAACCAGGCGTCGCAGACGGCCGCACCGCCGCTCAACGTCTCGCTCGTTCCCGACACGCGCAACACGTTCCTCGCGCGCCTCAAGCTCACCTGGGCACCGTCGGACAAGCACCGCGTCACGCTGTCGCTCTCCGGTGATCCGGAGTTCATCCGCAACGCCAACCAGAACCCGGGTGGCTTGCCCAACACCGAGTTCGCGCAGAACCAGGGCGGCGCGCTCGTCACGTTGCTCTACAACTACTTCGTCTCCGAGAAGCAGCAGTTCGACATCTCGACGGGCTTCCAGTTCAACCGCATCTATGCCGGCGCCCAGGGCATCCTCGGTACCGTCGGTCACGTGGCGAACCCCTTCTCCGCCGCTGCGAACAACTACGATCCGAACTCGGCCGCGCACAACAACCAGGACGACGACTCCACCTGGTACCAGGGCTCGCGCGTCCAGGACGACCGCCGCTTCACGTTCCAGTTCGACCCGTCGTACTCGATCCGCGGTCGCGCGGCCGGTGCACACGACATCAAGATCGGCCTCCAGAACCGCCTCGTGAAGTGGACCAACAACAGCTACACGCCGGGCGGCTCGGTCTACAACGACGCCGGCGGCGGCCCAGGCGAAGGCGGCCTCTGCCAGATTGGCGCCGACGGCAACCCGACGAGCGGCAACGGCTGCAACCAGCAGATCGTTTCGCGTCCATCCACGCAGAGCGGTCTCGGCTACGCGTTCGGCGCCTTCATCCGTGATCGCTGGACGGTGATGAAGCGGCTCATCCTCGAGCCCGGCATCCGCGTCGACTACGGCATCACCAAGAACACGCTCGGCCAGACGGTCTCGAACCTCTTCGGTGTCGGCCCGCGTATCGGCGTCATCATCGATCTGACCGGTGACCAGAAGACGATCTTCAAGGCCAACTACGGCCGCTCGAACGAGGTCATGTCGCTCCTGCCGGCGTCGTACGCGTCACCGACCGGCCTCACGAACAACAACTTCTACAACCCCACGACCGGCAAGTTCGACTCGTCGAACAACTACACCTCGGGCGGCAACGGGGCGTATCGCCTCGACCCGAACGGCAACACGCCGCACGTCGACTCCGTCACGCTCACGCTCAACCGCGAGATCTTCAAGAACTCGCTCGTGCAGGTCGACTACACGTACAAGCACTTCGCGAACCAGTGGGACTCGATCGAGAAGAACCAGATCTGGGATCCGTCGGGCTCGCGCGTCGCCGGCTACAAGAACGGCGTCCAGGAGCAGGTCTTCCAGTTCTCGCGCCCCGGCTCCAACTGGCGTGACTACCAGGGCATCGACTTCACACTCGAGTCGCGCCCGAACGATCACTGGGACATCTACGCGGCCTACACCGTGTCGTGGCTCTATGGGCCGGCCTCCGAGGAGTTCGGTCAGCTCTCCGGCGACAACTTCCAGTCGCAGTACTACAACCCGCGCGTGAAGCAGTTCTACGACGGCTTCACCCCGAACGACGTGCGCCACATCATCAAGCTGCGTACCTCGTACAACTACAAGGGCTTCGACATCGGCGCCTTCTTGCAGTGGCGCACCGGCACGAACGCCGTCCACAAGTACTGGAACTCGAACGACGGCTACTACAGCACGCGTCGCTCGCCGAGCGGCACCGATCCGGGCACCACGCCGAACTCGGTCGCGAACATCTCGGCGTTCCGTCTCCCCTCTGTCATGACGGTCGACGTCCGCCTCGGTTACAGCCTCAAGGAGCTCCTCAAGCAGGACCTCCGGATCTACTTCGATCTCTTCAACGTCTTCAACCTGGGCGCCGTCACGGCCATCCGCGATACCGACAACCCCAACGGGTTCGGTCTCGCGACGAGCCGCCAGACGCCGTTCAAGATGCAGATCGGCCTCAGCTACGACTACTAGCTCGAGCGCACGTACCAACGAGGCGGGGCGGACCTTCGGGTCTGCCCCGTTTTCGTTTTGGGGCCTGGACAGGGATCCTGACTTCGTCGCCGGTTGCCTGTCTCCGGTTGTTGTTCTCTCGACGGTGCGATCGTCTTCGTCGAGCTTGCGGTCGTGCACCGCAAATCACGGCGGCGAGCTCCTCGCCGAGCGACGAGCCCGGCAAACAAAAAGGGCGAGCCCTCGCGGACTCGCCCTTCGTGATGAGGCTTGGTGCTGTTGCTAGCTTACTGCCACATCGCCTTGACGGCCGTGAAGCCGACGCCGATCGAGAGCGAGTCCTTCGTGGTGTTCGCCTTGTTCGGGGCGTAGTTGCCAGCCGCGTCGAAGAGCTGGACGTCCGGGGCGAGGAACGGCGCGATCGTCGGGTTGGCCGAAACCTCGGCCGCGGTGACCGTGCCGTTGCCGTCCGTGTCGAAGCTCTTGAGCGTCGTGTTCGTCGGGTCGGCCTTGATCTGCGCCGTGAGGAGCGCCGCGACCGTCGGGACGATGCTGCCGTCGATGTCGGACTTCTTCACGCCGCCGTTCATCTGGCCGCCCGTGACCTTGCCCGAGGCGTCGGTGGTGTACGTGATGTAGCCGGCCGTGATCGGCAGGTTGAGCGGCGGCTGCCCCATGACGAGCGCGAGGCTGAGCGAGAACTCCACCGGCGTCTTCGCCGTGACGGGCGAGTCCGACGTGAACGTGCCGCCCGTGATGTTGCCGTAGAACTGCGCGGGCGCACCGTTCGCGGTGAACGCGTCCGTGCCGTCGAACTTCGGCGCGGTCGTCACGGTGTTGCCGATGACGAACTGCGTGCCGGCGTTCTTGGCGCTCTGCTGCGTGGCGTCCGTGGAGACCTCGTCGAAGAGCAGGACGGCCGAGCCGGCCGCGACGGAGGCTTGCACCGTGGCCTGCGCGTTGATCATGGCGAACGTGAGCGCGCCGACGATCTGACCGAGGCGGTTGTCCTTCGTGCCGTCGCCGTTGAGGTCGATCGCGAGCTGCGTCGGACCCGTGGGGAGCGTGAGCGAGTTGGCCGCGTACTGCGCCTTGTTGGTGCCGTCGATCGTGTTGCCGTTGTTGTTGGTGGTGCTTCCGCCGCAACCGACTGCACCGGTGACTGCGAACAAGCCAATGACGAGCTTCGTATTCATGGGTGGTTCCTCTCCTGCGGGATGAGCCGCGTAAGTGGCGCGCCAGTTTTAGGAAGCGCGTGTCCGAGCGTTATAGCGAGCACTCGTCGGACGGACAAGAGTTGCACCGCACATTCGTCGTTGCGTTGACCGTCGGAGACGCGTGTCTTAGTGTGATCGCATGAGGTCCGTCCCATGACGCACTGCATTAGTCGGACTGCGTCAATCGCGGCTGGGTCGTGGCTCGCATGAGCATGACGGGATCAGCACGTGGCGACGGCTCGTCGAGTCGCGGCTTCGAGTGGGCTGGCGAGCTCGGCGAGGTGAGCGTGCAGGCGCTCTACGCGGCGTGTCACGCGCTGCGCTTCTCGGGTCGCCTCGAGCTGCGTGACGACAATCACGAGGCGAAGGTGATCTTCCTCGGCGGCGACCCCATCGAGATCGACGGCGGCGATACGCAGGTCATCGCGCTGTGGGGCAACGGCCAGTTCCGCGCCGTGCAGAGCCTGCCGAACCTCGCGGGCGATCTCACAGGACAGGTCGAGCAGACCGGCTCGCTCGCCGTCACCCAGGCAAAGCGCCTCCTCGCGTGGGTCTCGGAGTATCGCCTCACCTGCACCATCAGCATCGAGCGGCCGGGCGAGAAGGCGCAGCTCGTCTTCAAGAACGGCCAGCTCGAATCCGCGAACGTGAACGGCAAGCCCGAGCTCGCAGCGCTGGCGCGCGTGCAGGCGTGGAACGACGGCTTCTACCGCGTGTCGCTGAGGCCGCTGTTCGCCGACGGGACGATGGCGCTCGCAGCGCAACCCGTCGAGGGCGTCGCACCCGGGGGCCCACGCGAGTTCGATCTCTCGCGCTCGATCCCACTCGACCTCAAGCCGAAGCGGCCGCCCGCCCCCGCCGGCGTCATCGCTGTTGGCGATGGCTCCATCGAGGCCGAGCGTGAGGCGCTGCGCAAGAAGTCCGGGCACACCGCCGACACGCAGCCGTCGGTAGGTGCCCTCGAGCGTCACGCTCCGCTCGCGGTGCCGCCTCCGCCGTCGCGCTGGCCGATCGTCGTCGCGGCGCTCCTCGTCGCGGGGGCAGGAACGCTCGCTGCGCTGTACGCGTTGCACCTGCCGCCGTTTTCGCCACCGCCGCGCCCGATCGAGGCGCCCCCGCCCGTGCTCGACAAGCCGCTGGAGCCCGTCGTCGATGAGAAGCCCGTCGTCGAGAAGCACGTCGTGCCCGACGAGCCCGTCGCGCCCGAGACACCCGTCGTCGAGAAGCACGTCGTCGAGAAGCACGTCGCGCCGGAGAAGCTCGAGCCGAAGACCGAGACGCCGTCGACGTTACCGGCGCAGACGGGAACCGAGCAGCGCCTCGTCGACAAGGGTCGCCTGCTGCTGATCGAGGGGCACCCGCACTCGGCGCTCGAGCTGTTCCGCAAGGCCGAGCAGCTCGCGCCGGGCAACCCGCTGCCGAGGTTGCTCGAGCAGCAGGCGCTCGGCAAGCTGGGGCGCGCGGAGCTGCAGCTCGAAGGCAAGGGTCACGTCACCATCGACGGCAAGCGCTACGACGCGCCGAAGAAGCTCAAGCTCTTCGCAGGCCCGCACGCCGTGGACAGCGGCGCCGGACCCGAGGAGCTCACGCTCAAGAAGAACGAGCACAAGAAGCTCCGCATCCGTCCGTGATCTGCCGCGCGGTCGTCGTCCTTGCCTTCGTGCTCGGGCTCGGAGGCACGGCGCGCGCTGGAGTGCACTACCGCATCGATGCCAGCCGGCGGAGCACGCCGCCGGGTCCCACGATGGTGACCGTGGACATCGACGCCGCGCCCGCCGAGCTCGCCGTGGTGTTCGCGAACTGGATCCCGGGCGCGTACGAGCTGCGCTGGTTCGGGCGCGACGTGCAGGGGCTGACCTCATCGACGGGCACCATCGAGCGCG
The DNA here is from genome assembly GCA_039923495.1 of Polyangia bacterium. Lineage (GTDB taxonomy): Bacteria > Myxococcota_A > Polyangia > Palsa-1104 > Palsa-1104 > JBDTCO01. The sequence goes on along the minus strand of JBDTCO010000042.1, from coordinate 76,119 downwards.
TGTCCGCTGCGCGCTTCGTCGTGTCCGGGCACAAGCCGGGCGCGCCGCTGCGCATCACCTATCGCATCACGTCCGCGCTGCTCAGCGATGACGGCGCAGAGGTGAGCGCAGAGCACGTCTACGTGAACCCCGCTGCGATGCTGCCGATGGTCATTGGCGCGGAGCAAGAAGAGGTGACGCTCGCCATCGACGGCTTGCCGCAGAGCTGGCCGCGCGTGTGCTCGCGCGGCCTGGCGGGCGACACGCTGTATCGCGCCGCGAGCTTCTTTCAGCTCGCGGACACGCTCTTCGAGGCCTCGCCCGGGCTCGCGACACACGTCCTCACCGTCGACGGTGCACGCATCACGATCGCGCTCGACGCGACGCGCGCCATCATCCCGCCCGCGCTCGTCGATGTGGTCGAGAAGCTGCTGCACGCCGAGGTCGCGATCGCGGGGCCTCTGCCGTTTTCGCGCTACCTCCTGCTGGTGCACCGCACCGATCGGCCGGGACACTCCGTCGGGCTCGAGCACGCGGACGCAACATCGATCCTCATCCCCGAGGCTGCCGCGCCGGCGCAGTGGGTCGATGCCGACCTGCGCCACATGCTCGCGCACGAGCTCTTCCACGCCTGGAACGCACGGCGCCTCGTGCCCGAAGGGCTCGCGACGTGGACGCCGGAGATCCCGCAGTCGAGCCGCTCGCTGTGGATCTCCGAGGGCCTGACCGAGTACGCGGCGCTCGTTGCGCAGGCAGGCGCCGGGACGCTGACGACGCGCGAGCTCGCGGCCTCGCTCGACGAGCTCTTGACGCGCGCTCGACGCGCGGAGGTGGGCCTGTCGCTCGAGACGCTGTCGCAGCTCGCGTTCTCGGCGCCACACGTGCTCGCCGCCGACGAAGATGCCTACTACGCCGTCGGTGCCGTCGCCTCGCTCGTGCTGGTATGCGAGCTCGTGAGGCACTCGACGTACGCGTTGCCAGCGCTCATGGCCACGCTGTTGCCGAAGCCCGGCGCGCCCGCGCGCACCATCGATCGCGCGCGGCTCGGCGCTGCGCTCGACGCGCTGTTGCCGGGGACCTCGAAGCTCCTCGAGCAGCTCGCCGCACAGCCGCTCTCGTTCGCGACGATGGTCGAGCACCTGCAGGCCTGCGGGCTCGTGCTCGCGCTCGGTGAGCCCTCGCTCGACACGTCGCTCGTGGTCGAGGACCACGTCGTACGCTACGTCGAGCCCGGCGGCGCGTGGGTTCGCGCGGGCGTGCTCGCGGGAGACACGCTCGTCTCGCTCGACGGCCTTCCGTTCACGAAGGCGCGGCTCGACAGCCTGGCGGCCCGCACGCAGCAGCTCGTGGTCACGCGCGCCGGCGAGAGGCTGAAACTCCCGATCACGCCGCGGCTCGTGCCCGGCAAGGTGACCGTCTCGCCCGCGTCGCTGGAGACGAGCTGTGCGACCGAGGCGTGCCACGAGCGGGCGCGCTTGTTCGGCGCTCTCGCCAACTGACCCCGTCCGATCGTACTGTGCCGCCCATGCGATCTGCACTGCTGCTCACGCTGGGCCTCTCCGCTTGTGCCACGTCTCGCAAGGCCCAAGATGTCCCGGTGACGACGCCTCCTCCCGCCGCTCCCGCTCGCCTCGCGTACCCGGTCGCGGAGAAAGGTACCGTCGTCGACGACTACCACGGTCACAAGATCGCCGATCCGTTCCGCGGGCTCGAGGATCCGTCGTCGCCTGCGACGCGCACGTGGATCGACGCCGAGAACAAGCTGACCTTTGGCTACCTCGACAAGATCCCCGGTCGCAAGCAGTGGGAAGATCGCCTCACCGAGCTCAGCGACTACGAGCGCTACGGCTCGCCGGTGCGTCGCGGTCGCTGGTTCTTCTACTCGCACAACGACGGGCTGCAGAACCAGGCGGTCCTCTACAAGATGATGGATCTCGACGGCAAGCCGGAGGTCCTGCTCGATCCGAACACGCTCTCGAAGGACGGCACGGTCGCCATCTCCGAGATGTCGTTCACGAAGGACGGCAAGAAGCTCGCGTACGCGCTGTCCGCTGCGGGCTCCGACTGGACCGAGTGGCACGTGCGCGACGTCGCGACCGACAAGGACACGACCGATCTCGTGAAGTGGTCGAAGTTCTCCGGTGCATCGTTCACCAAGGACGGCTCCGCGTTCTTCTACTCGCGCTATCCCGAGCCGAAGGCGGGCACCGCGCTCGAGGACGCCAACTTCTTCCACCAGCTCTGGCTGCACAAGCTCGGCACCGATCAGTCGAAGGACACGCTCGTCTTCGAGGACAAGGACAACAAGACGCGCAACTTCGCAGGCAGCGTCACCGACGATGGGAAGTACCTCGTCATCACCGTGTTCGATGGCACCGATCGCCGCACGCGCCTCTACTACAAGGAGCTCGGCGCGCGCTCGCCGCACATCGTGAAGCTCATCGACACGTTCGATGCCGCGTACAACTTCGTCGGCAACCGTGGCGCGACGTTCTTCGTGCAGACGGATCTCGACGCACCGCGCGGCAAGCTCGTCGCGATTGATCTGAAGACGCCCGACCGCAAGAGCTGGCGCGACCTCATCCCCGAGGCCGCCGACAAGCTCGAGCAGGTGCAGCACGTGGGCAAGGGCTTTGTCACCGTGCGCCTCCACCGCGCGTCCGCCGCGGTCGCGTTCCACGACGAGAAGGGGCAGAAGATCCGCGACCTCCCGCTGCCCGGCATCGGCAGCGTCTCCGGCTTCGACGCACGCCCCGACGAGACGGAGACGTTCTTCTCGTTCTCGTCGTTCACCACCCCGGCGCAGATCTATCGCCTCGATCTGTCGAGCGGCGCGTCGAGCATCTTCCGGCAGCCGAAGCTCAAGTTCGATCCCGCGCTCTACGAGACGCAGCAGATCACGTACAAGAGCAAGGACGGCACCGAGATCCCGATGTTCCTCGTGATGAAAAAGGGGCTCGTGAAGACCGGCGAGGTGCCGACGTACCTCTACGGCTATGGCGGCTTCAACATCAGCCTCGGTCCGGACTTCTCGGCGAAGCTCATCGCGTGGATCGAGCACGGCTACATCTACGCGCAGCCGTCGCTGCGCGGTGGTGGAGAGTTCGGCGAGGCGTGGCACCAGGCCGGCATGTTCGAGCGCAAGCAGAACGTGTTCGACGACTTCGCCGCCGCGGCCCAGTGGCTCGCGCACTCGGGCTACACGCGCGCGGGCAAGATCGCGATCAGCGGCCGCTCGAACGGCGGTCTGCTCGTCGGCGCGAGCATCACCCAGCACCCCGAGCTGTTCGGCGCAGCGCTCGCGGGCGTCGGTGTCATGGACATGCTGCGCTTCCACAAGTTCACCATCGGTCACGCGTGGGCCTCCGAGTACGGCAACGCCGACGACGAGAAGGCGTTCCCGTCGCTGCGCGCGTACTCGCCGCTGCACAACGTCAAGGCGGGCACGGCGTATCCGCCGACGCTCATCGTGACGGGCGATCACGACGATCGCGTCGTCCCCGCGCACTCGTTCAAGTTCGCGGCGACGATGCAGGAGGCGCAGTCCGGCCCCGCGCCGGTGCTCATCCGCATCGACGTCGCGTCGGGTCACGGCGCGGGCAAGCCACTCAAGAAGCAGATCGAGGAGGCGTCGGACAGCTTCGCATTCCTCGCCCACGCGCTCGGCGTGGAGTAGCCGCGGTGACGGGCGGCTCGTCGGGCGTTGGCCGATGAGCGAGGACGAAAGATTCCTCCCCTGATGAGCAAGGAATCACCCATGTCGCGTCGCGTCGATCTCGAGCAGCAGGTCCGCCACCACAACCGTCGCTACTGGGACGAGAACGCGTCCGAGATCTCGGACTACGACTACGACAGGCTCGTCGAGGAGCTGCGCACGCTCGCGCCCGACTCGACGGTGCTCACCGAGCTCGGGCCGACGCGCGCGTTCGGCGAGGAGTTCAAGCATCGCTCGTCGATGCTGTCGCTCGACAAGGCCTACGCCGACGAGGAGCTCGTCAAGTGGACCGCCGACTTCGAGGGCAACGTCGTGGCGACGCCGAAGTTCGACGGCATCGCGTGCTCGCTGCACTACGACGACCGAGGCCAGCTGGTCGTCGCAGCGACGCGCGGCGATGGCATCACCGGTGACAACATCACCGCCAACGCGATCCTGATCGCCGACATTCCATCGAAGGTAGCCTGCGATCACGCCATCGAGGTCCGCGGCGAGATCTACATGAAGCTGTCGGTCTTCGCGAAGTACAAGGCCGAGGGCATGGCCAACCCGCGCAACCTCACGGCGGGCGCCATCAAGCAGAAGGATCGCCAGAAGTCCGCGAGCTATGGGCTGTCCTTCGCGGCATACGACCTGCTCGGCTCGAACGAAGAGTCCCTCTCGGGCGTCCTCGCTCGCCTCGCCTCGTTCGGCTTCCCTCCCGTCGACCACGTCGTGCTCGCCAAGGAGCAGGCGCTCGACGGCTATCGACACTTCGCGACGCTGCGCCCCACGCTCGACTACGAGATCGACGGCGTCGTGTTCAAGGTCGACTCGCTGAAGGAGCAGCGTCGTCTCGGCGAGACCGGTCACCACCCGCGCTACGCGCTCGCGTACAAGTTCCAGGGGGACACCGGCTCATCGACGCTACGGCAGGTCGAGTGGTCCGTCGCGCGGACGGGCGCCATCACGCCGGTCGCCATCGTCGATCCCGTCGCGCTGTCGGGCGTCACGGTCACGCGCGCGTCGTTGCACAACGTCGCGTTCATCGATCGCCTCGGGCTCACCCTCGGCGCGAAGGTCACGATCGTGCGTCGCGGCGGCGTCATCCCCAACGTCGAGTTCGTGACCGAGGCTGGCGACGCACCCGTCGTCGTGCCCACGGCGTGCCCGAGCTGCGGCTCCCCCACCGAGCGGCGCCGCGACTTCCTGTTCTGCACGACGCCGCTCACCTGCAAGGCAGCGCTGCTCGGACAGCTCGCCCACTGGGCCGACGTCACCGGCATGCTCGGCTTCGGCGACGCCGTCCTCGAGGGGGCGTACGACGCGAAGCTGCTGCGTGACCCTGGCGACTTCTACGCGCTGGGGCGCGAGGACCTCGCGAAGCTGCCGCGCTCGGGCGAGAAGCTCGCGGTGAAGCTCGTCGCCGAGGTCGACAAGGCACGGCGCCTCGAGCTCGCCACCTTCCTGCGCGCCCTCGGAATTCCCGACCTCGGCAAGAAGGTCTCGAGCATCCTGGCGGATCGCTATCGTTCACTCGACGCGGTGCTCGCGGTCACGCAGACCGACCTCGCAGCGACGCATGGCATCGGGGAGATCATCGCGGAGAACGTCGTGCGCGGCCTCGCAGACAGCGCGGCGCTCATCGAGAAGCTCGCCATGAACGTCGCGATCACCGTCAGCGAGACCGTCGGTGCCGGGGGTGGGTTGCTCGCCGGCAAGTCGTTCGTGTTCACAGGCAAGCTCGTCGCGTTCGCCCGCTCGGAGGCCGAGAAGCGCGTGCGTGCCGCCGGTGGTGCGGTGCTGAGCTCCGTGACGAAGGAGCTCACCTACCTCGTCGTCGGCGCCGACAAGAGCGGTGGCCCGTCGACGAAGCAGAAGGCGGCCGACAAGCTCATCCTGGCTGGCGCGCCGCTCGTCATCCTGTCGGAGGACGAGGTGATGGCGATGCTGTCGGGGGCGCCTGCGGTCGTCGAAGCGTCTGCAGCAGAGCCGACATCGACGTCGACCGAGGCGGGTCAGCTCAAGCTGATCTGACCGGGACCCGGCTCAGACGAAGCTGAGCCAGCTCGGGTGGCTCGACGTCTCCTGCCCCTTTTTGCCCTTCACGAGGTCGAAGAAGGCGGTCTGGATCTTGTCGGTGATGGGGCCGCGCTTACCGGTGCCGATGTTGCGGTCGTCGATCTCGCGGACGGGCGTGATCTCCGCGGCGGTGCCGGTGAGGAACACCTCGTCGGAGGTGTAGAGCTCGTCGCGGGAGAAGTTGGTCTCCTGCACCTCGATGCCGAGCTCGCGAGCGAGCGTGAGCACGGTGTCGCGCGTGATGCCGTCGAGGATCGGCGAGGCGAGCGGCGGTGTCTTCAGCACGCCCCGACGCACCATGAACAGGTTCTCGCCAGAGGCCTCGGCCACGTGGCCCGAGTGATCGAGGAGGATCGCCTCCTCGTAGCCGGCCTTCATCGCCTCGCGCTTGGCGAGCACGGAGTTCACGTACTGACCGCAGATCTTGCCCTTGGCCATGGTCGAGTTGAGGCCGCCGCGCGTGTACGACGAGACCTTCGCGCGGATGCCGTTCTTCAGGCCCTCGTCGCCGAGGTACGCGCCCCACTCGTACGCGATGACCGCGACGCGCGTGGGGTTGTCGAGCGAGCCGAGCCCGAAGCCGCCGCCCGAGCCGATGAATGCGATGGGGCGCAGGTACGCCTCGACCATCTTGTTGCCACGCAGCGTCTCGAGGCACGCCTGCACGATCTGATCGCGCGTGTAGGGAATCTCGATGGTGCAGATGTGGCAGCTCTCGAAGAGGCGATCGATGTGCTCGACAAGACGGAACACCGCGCCGCGCCCATCTGCGCGCTTGTAGCAGCGGACCCCTTCGAACGCACCGAGACCGTAGTGCAGGGTGTGCGTAAGCACATGGATCTGGCCCTCCGCGTACGGCACGAGCTTGCCGTCGATCCAGAGCTTGTCGACGGGCTTCATCTTCGAGGACGCCATGGGTGACTTCTACCGTGCCGACTTCCCGCGCAGCAACGGCAAAAGCGTGCGCGCGACGAATGTGCCGCGTCGCGTGACGCCGCCCGAGGAGCCGCGTTACAGTGCCGACCATGTCTCTCTCCGTCGTCATCCTCGCGGCCGGACTCGGCACGCGCATGAAGTCCGCCCGCGCCAAGGTGCTCCATCCCGTCGCAGGCCGACCGCAGATCGAGTACCCGGTCGGACTCGCGCGCACGCTCGGCGCGAGGCGCGTCGTGGCGGTGCTCGGCCACCAGCTCGAAAGGGTGAAGGCAGCGATCGAGGCGCGCTTCGGAGCAGACGCCGTCGAGGTCGCGCTCCAGGCGGAGCAGAAGGGCACGGGCCACGCGGTGCTGCAGGCCGCGCCAATGCTGTCCGAAGATGGGCTCACGCTCATCCTGTGCGGCGACGTCCCGCTGCTCACCGAGCAGACGCTGCGCACGCTCGTCGAGACCGCGTCCGAGAGCTGCGTCGCGCTGCTCACCTTCCGTCCGCCGTCGCCTCGCGGCTACGGTCGCATGGTGCGCGACGCCGCCGGCAAGCTCGTGAAGATCACGGAGGAGAAGGACTGCACCGATACCGAGCGCAAGATCGGCGAGGTGAACGCCGGCGTGTACTGCATCCCGACGCGCTTTCTCGTCGAGTCGCTCGGGCTCCTCCAGCCCAACAACGCGCAGGGCGAGCTCTACCTCACCGACGTCATCGCCCGGGCCGCCGCCGCCATGGACGTACAGACCATCGAGTGCCCGACAGAAGAGGTGATGGGCGTCAACGATCGCATCGATCTCGCCGAGGCCGATCGAGTGATGCGCCTGCGCCTCTGCCAGATGCACATGCGTAACGGTGTGACGATCCCCGTGCCGTCGAGCGTGCTCATCGAGCCCGGCGTCGAGCTCGGGCGCGACGTCGAGCTCGGCTTCGGCGTCGAGCTTCGCGGCAAGACGAAGATCGGCGATGGCACGCGCCTCGAGGCTGGCGTGATCCTCACCGACACGATCATGGGCACGAACATCCACGTGAAGCCGTACTGCGTGGTGACCGAGAGCATCGTCTCCGATGGTGCGGTCATCGGGCCGTGGGCTCACCTGCGGCCCGGCACGCAGCTCGCCGAGGACGTCCACCTCGGCAACTTCGTCGAGACGAAGAAGACGCGCATCGGCAAGGGCTCGAAGGCCAACCACCTCTCGTACCTCGGCGACGCGGATATCGGCGCCGGCGTGAACGTCGGCTGCGGGACCATCACCTGCAACTACGACGGCTACACGAAGTCGAAGACGATCATCGGGGACGGCGTGTTCATCGGCTCCGACACACAGCTCATCGCGCCCGTCGAGGTCGGTCGCGGCGCGACCATCGCCGCCGGCACCACGGTGTACGAGAACGTGGCACCCGACGCGCTCGTGCTCACCCGCGTCAAGCAGGTCTCGGTGCCGGGCTGGGCCGCGTGGAAGCGCGCCGCCGCCGCCGCGAAGAAGGCAGGTCAGCCGGTCCCGACGAAGCCGTCGCGCGCGGGCACGTGAAGCGGCTCGCGTTCGTCGTCTTGATGGCGGGCTGTCACGCGTAGGTGCAGCCTCGACGAAGCAGGTGACCGCCGAGCCGATGGTCAGGTGGGTGCACGGCTCGCTGCTGCACGACGACGTCCGTGGCTACGTGTTCGCCGTACCGCCGATGGACTCGTCGACGCGTTCGATCCGAGGCGGGCGCGAGCGCATACACCGGGTCGCTCCCGCGCCGGCGAGCGATGACGCCCCGTCGCCTTGACACCGACTTCACGGGCGGTGTACTCGCGGAGCGCAGAATCTGTCCCCACCCACGCAGGAGATCACGATGGCCAGCCTCCCCGAGTCCGCGAAGGACCTGTTCGACAAGAAGCTCCCCACCGCTCTGTCTGCTCACCCCGACAAGGCAAAAGAGATCGGCGCGATCTACTGCTTCAAGATCACCGGCGACGACGGTGGCACGTGGACGGTCGATCTCGCCGCCACCCCGCCCACCTGCACCACGGGCGAGCACGGCACCCCACAGTGCACGATCGAGGTCTCGCACGCGGACTTCATGAGCATGCTCGGCAACCCCGCCCTCGGCATGCAGCTCTACTTCGGCGGCAAGCTCAAGGTCGTCGGCGACCCGATGCTCGCCACGAAGCTCCAGAAGCTCATCGCGATCAGCGAGTAGCTTCTCCTACGAAGAAAGCGGCCGGTCGCCCGTCGGTGTGACGAGCACGGGCGTACCGCCGCGGTCTTCGATGCGCTCTGCGAGCGCCGTCCACGCCTGACCGGTGAAGCGCGCCGGGAAGCGACCCTTGACCGTCGCGTAGGCGTGGTCGTGCTTCACCACCACCGTGTCGTACGCGAGCTCTTCTTCGGTGTCGTCGGAGAGCCGCACGAAGATGCGCGGGCCCTCGAAGTGCAGCGAGTCGATGGCGAACGGCGCGTCGTCGACGTCGAGGTACACGAAGCGCTTCTCGTCGAGCCGAAGCACCCAGCGTCCATCCGGGTTGCGATCGACCCAGCGGTAGAACGCCGCCTTCATGCCTGCGTGCGTGACCTCCTCTGCGTCGTGCCAGAAGCGTCCCTCCGCATCGAGTCGGATGCCGCTCTGACGGAGCTTCTCTACTTCGGCGTCGCTGAGCTTCATGAAAGCTTGGATGCTCGCAGCGCCTCTTCCGGCGCCGACGCACGCACGTACGACGGTGCAGCGAGCCGCGGATCGTCGTGCTCCCCCGCAAGGATGCGGGGTGCGGCGAGCGCGAGCAGCTCGCGAGCGCGCGGGGCGGACCCTTCGAGGCGCGTTGCACCGACGGGGACGGGGTACTTGTCGAACGCGTTGCCGATCACCTGCGTCGACGACGGCAGCGATGCGGGAAGCGCCGTGAACGGCGGCTCGACGATCGTCACGCCGTCGCCCACGTCATACACGCCCGCATAGACCTCGCCTCGGAACGCGTCCAGGGCCACGAGCACGCGACCTCGACCACGCAGCGCGAGCGCCTCGAGAGACGACACCATGAGCAGCCTCGCGCCGGTGCCGAGGCAGAGTCCCTTGCAGGTCGCAAGACCGATGCGCAGCCCCGTGAACGAGCCGGGTCCGGCGCCACACACGACGACCTCGAGCTCGGACGGCTTGCGACCGGCCTCGCTGAAGAGCTCGTCGACGAGCACCATGAGCCGCTCCGAGAACGTGGTGACCTGCTCCTCGCGCTCGTACAGCGTGCCGTCGGAGAGGAGCGCCACGGAAGCGATGGGCGTGGCGGTGTCGATGGCCAACCGGAGCATCACTTGGCCATGAGGTGGATGAGATCGTTCCACGACGCGAACAGCAGGATCGCGACGAGGATCACGAGCCCGATGAGCGTCGCACGACGGCGCGTCCGCGCGGAGACCTCGCGACCCGCGAGCCCCTCTACGAGCACGAGCGCAGCCTGTCCTCCGTCGAGCAGCGGGAGCGGCAGGAGGTTGATGAGCCCGAGGTTCAGCGACACGAGCGCGGCCATCGCGAGGAACGGATCGCCACCCTGCTGCGCCGCTTCACCGGCCGCAGCAACGAGGCGGATGGGGCCGCCGATCGCGCTCGAGCCAACGCTGCCCGTGATGATGCCGACGAGCGTGCGCGCGATGAGCAGCGAGATCGACACCGTGCGCTCGATTGCGCGCCCGAGCGCACGCGGGATGCGATGATCCACCTCGATCACACGCCCGGGCTCGAGCGCCTGCGGCCCGACCGCGCCGAAGTGGAGCGCGCGCGAGTCGCTGCCGTCGGCGCGCAGCGTGAAGCGCGCGTGCTGGACCGCTCCGGAGCCGGGACGGAACCATGCGATCTCGTGCTCGGCGGTGGGTCGCTCCTCCAGCGCGCGCTCGAACAGCTCCCAGGAACCGAGCGCGTTGTCGTCGAGGCGGAGCAGCTGATCGCCTCGCAGGAGGCCGATGCCCGACGCGACGGAGCCCACCTCGACGTCGTACACGAAGAGATCGGCCGGGCGTACGCCCGCGTCGTAGCGTCCCTTGCCGAGCACCAGCTTGCGGTCGCGCTCGTCGGCGCCGGGGATCGGTGATGCGAGGATCGGATCCAGGCTCGGCACCACCGTTGCCTCGGCGGGCTCGAGCCGCCCCACGGCCGCGAAGCCGAGGCTGTTCGCCGGACGCACGTAGCTGACGACGAGCATGCCGCCCGAGCGTGGGCTCACGAGCGGCTCGAGATCGCTCAGCGACTCGGCGGGTCGACCCTGGATCGCGAGGACGACATCGAACGTCTTCATCCCGGCGAGGCCGGCGGGCGAGCGCTCCGACACGATGCCGATCTGCGGCAACCGTCGATGCGGCGCGATGCCGATGAGGCCAACCGGTGCGTCCGACGACGCTGCCTCGGGGCTCAGGTGCTCGCGCGGTCGCACGTACTTCTCGAGCGGCGGTCCTCCCTGTCGCTCGATCGTGAGCTTGAGCTCGCGGCCGGGCGACAGCAGCACGCGCTGGTTCAGCTCCTCCCAGTAGCGCACCGGCTCGCCATCGACGGCGACGACGCGATCACCGGGACGCAGGTCGGCCTCTGCCGCGGGGAAGCCCGGAAACACGGTGCCGATCTCCGAGGCGAGCGCGGTCTGGTGGCGCGCATAGATCGCGAAGAAGAGCGGGATGGCGCACAAGATGTTGGCCGCAGGACCGCCCATGATGACGGCGAGGCGCTGCCAGGGCGGTCGCTCGGCGAAGGACGCGCGACGGTTCGCGGCGGACACGGTGTCGCCTTCACGCTCGCCGAGCAGGTGCACGTAGCCGCCGATCGGGAACAGGCGGATCGACCACTCGGTACCGCCCCACGTGGCCGACAGGAGCTTCTTCCCCATGCCGAACGAGATCGAGAGCACGCCGATCCCGAGGAGGCGCGCCGTCACGAGGTGACCGAGCTCGTGCAGGCACACGAGCGGGCCGATCAGCAGCAGGAACCACAGCAGCGCCACGGGGCAAACCTACACGAACGAGGCGCGTCGTGTTCGGGCGTTGTACACTTGGGCTCCGTGGCAGAAGGCGACCAGCAAACCTCCGAAGCGCTCGCGCTGGTCCTCAAGGACCTCGCCTTGCGCATGGAGCGCCTGAAGCAGCTGTACGAGCAGTACTTCATGGGCATCGAGCGCATGGAGCCGCTGGTCGCGCGCAAGGAAGTGACGCGGGCGATGATTGGCCTGCAGCAGACGTACATCCGCAACACGGCGTTGCGCTTCAAGTTCAACACGATGCTGCAGAAGTGGAACCTGTACCTCACGTACTGGACGCGCACGCTCCGCGAGATCGAAAAGGGCACGTACGTCCGTCACATCCAGAAGGCCGCGCGCGCCGCCGAGCGCAAGGGCAGCGTGCTGCCGACGGAGATGAAGCGGCAGCTCGGCAAGGTCGAGCCCGAGGAAGCGCCCGAGCGCACGGAGCCCAACATCGCACAGGCCGCGCCCGTGCCGCCGCCGCTTCGCACAGCGCCGCCGATCCCGGGTTCAGCCGCGAAGGCCCCACCGCCCATTCCCGGCGCGAAGGCCCCACCGCCCATTCCCGGCACGAAGGCCCCACCGCCCATTCCCGGCGCCAGGCCATCCGCACCGCCCGTTGTCGCTGCGCCTCTGCCGCCTCGACCCATCGCCGCGGCATCGAGCACGGTGCCCGGCATGAACGAGAGCGACCTGCGCGCGCTGCACAAGAAGTACGTCGACGCGCGCACCGCGTCGGGTGATTCGGCGCCCGTGCGCTACGAGTCGCTCGTCGCGTCACTCGCGAAGCAGGTACCAAAGCTCCTCGAGCAGCCGGGCGTGCGCGGCGTCAGCTTCGACGTGTCGATGAAGGACGGCAAGGCCATCTTGAAGGCGACTCCGAGGAAGTAGCCGGCCGCGCGACGCGGGCCGTGAAGCTTCATCAGACCTCCTCCTCCGGAGACGCGGGCAGCGTGTCGAACGCGCTCGGCTGTCGCTCGAAGCTCGCCTGATCGCGCAGGCGATTCTCGGACCACAGCGCGCGCTCCATCGCGAGGAAGAGCGGCTGCAGCGTCTTTGCGTTCTTGGCCGACACCGGGATTGGATCGGGCTCGCCGATGCGGCGCGCGTTGGCGAGGATGTGACCCAGCGATTCCTCGTCGAGGCGATCGGTCTTGTTGAAGACGACGATGCGCGGACGATCACCGAGCTCGAGATCGCGGAGGATCTTCTCGACGGCAGCGATGTGCGCATCGCGCGCCGGATCGGCCGCGTCGACGATGTGGAGCAAGAGGTCTGCCTCGTCGAGCTCCTCGAGCGTCGCGCGGAACGCCGCCACGAGATCCTTCGGCAGATCGCGGATGAAGCCGACGGTGTCGGTGAGGATGATCTCGCGCTCGGACGGAAAGCGCAGGCGGCGGCTCGTGGGATCGAGCGTCGCGAAGAGCTTGTCCTCGGCGAGGACGTCGCCCTGCGTGAGCGTGTTGAGCAGCGTCGACTTGCCGGCGTTCGTGTAGCCGACGATCGACACGATCGGCAGCTCGCTCTTGGTGCGGCCCTTGCGGCGCTCGCCGCGGCGCTTCGCGAGCACCTTGATCTGGTCGTCGAGGAGCTGCAGGCGCTCCTTCGCGCGACGACGGTTGATCTCGAGCTTGGTCTCGCCGGGGCCACGACCCCCGATGCCACCGGTGAGGCGCGACATCATCGTGTTCTTGTCCTGGAGGCGCGGTAGCGTGTACTTGAGCTGCGCGAGCTCGACCTGCAGCTTGCCGTCGCGGCTGTGCGCGTGCTGCGCGAAGATGTCGAGGATCAACATCGTGCGATCCACGACCTTCATCTCGGTCACGTCGCCGATGGTGCGGGCCTGCGCGGGGCTCAGATCCTGGTCGAGCACGAGCAGCGTCGCGTCGGCCTGCAGCGCGCGCAGCACGATGTCCTCGAGCTTGCCGCGACCGATGAGCGTCTTCGGATCGGGCTCGTGGCGCTTCTGCGTGACCACGTCCTGCACGCGCACCCCGGCGGTGCGGCACAGCTCCTTCAGCTCGTGGAGGCGCGCCTCGGCGTCGTCACCCTGGCGCCCGATCTGCACCTGCACGAGGACCGCGCGCTCCTTGCCATCGTCGACGACCCGGGTCTGCGCCGCCGTGTATGCGAACTCCTCCTCGAGCGAGCGGATGAGCTCCATGAAGTCGGGCTGCTCGCCGCGCTGGATCGCATGCAGCGGGATGGGCTCGAGCGCGCGCCACTGCTCGTTCTCCGGGTTGGGCGGCAGCAGATGCGCGATGTCGAGCGAGGCCATGACCCCGCGCGGCGTCATCGGGATCGCCGCGACGAGATCGAGCCTCAGCTTCGCGAGATCCATGAAGTCGTCCCGCGTCAGCGTGTCGCCGCGAAGGTGCGTGTGGATGAGGCGCACGCCACGGAAGCGGCCCTGACCCGCGCGGCGCGGGCCGAGGTCCGGGATCATGATCTTGTCCTGCTCGCCGATGATGACGTGCACGATGTCGCCGCGGCGATCGATGAGGATGCCGACCTGGCGCTTCACCAGCTTCGAGACCTCGCAGAGGTACGTCGCGAGCTCGGGCGTCACGACGAGGTGCGGATCGATGCGCCTGCGCCAGATTCGCTCGAGTGCCTTCTTGTCCGAGGCCGACAGCCCGGTGGTGTTGCCCGACAGCGTTTGCATTCGCGGCCTTGTGTAGCAGCGCAAAGCTTGATCGCCAAGCCCCGCATCCGACGGAGCGTGCTATCTTTGGATTGTCTTGCGCCCTCGCGCTCTCGTCGTGCACCCGAGCAGGGAAGCGGCCGCGGAGATCCGCGACGCCATCGCCTCGCTCGTCGATGTCGATCTCGCTCACGGCGAGCCCGACGCGCTCCGCTTGCTCGTCAGCACGAGCTACGCCGTGGTCATCGTCGACCGGAAGCCCACGCTCGGTGATCTGCGGTCGATCGACGGGCGTCGCATCATCACCGAGACGGCCACCACGCAGCCCGACGCCTTCGTCATCGTCATGACCCTCGAGGTCGAAGAAGGCCTCGAGCTCTCGGCCGAGATCCCCGATCGCGTCTTCCGCTTCCTCGCGGGGCCCGATCAGCGCTGGCAGCTCGCGGGCATCGTTCACGAGGGCCTGCGGCTGCAGAAGCTCGAGCGCGAGCAGCGTGAGCTCATCAAGAAGCTCGGCGTCGAGTACGGCCGCATGCAGAAGCGCGAGAAGCTGCTCGACGTCGTCGTCAAGGAACGCACCCGCGAGCTGCAGGTGGCGTATGACCAGCTCAAGGCGTCGTCGCGTCAGGCGCTGCTCGGACTCGCCGAGGCCATCGAGGCCAAGGATCCGTACACGAAGGGCCACTGCGGGCGCACCGCCGTGTTCGCGATGGCGCTCGGACGCGAGGCCGGCATGTCGGACATCGATCTCGAGCAGCTCGAGATCGGCTCCTTCTTGCACGACATCGGCAAGATCGGCGTCCGCGACGCCGTGCTCACCAAGCCCGCCGCGCTCGACGAGACGGAGTGGACGCACATGCGCATCCACCCGCTCGTCGGGGCGCAGATCGCGTCCCAGCTGGACATGCTGCGGCCCGTCGTGCCCTGCATCCGCAACCATCACGAGCGCTGGGGCGGCGGCGGCTATCCCGACAACCTCTCTGGCGAGAACATCCCGCTCATTGCTCGCATCGTCTGCCTCGCCGACGCCTACGACGCGATGGCCACCGACCGTCCGTACAAGGCCGCCATCCCGTTCGAGGAGTGCAAGAAGATCCTCCGCAAGCAGGCCGGCCCTCAGTTCGACCCGGAGCTCGTCGAGATCTTCGTCACCCGGGGCATCATGGAAGCCTTCACCTGAGCACCCTGCTCAGGAGACGGCTTCGTCCTTTTCGGGTTCGCTCTCTTCGAGGAGCGTGAGCGCAATAGCGAGGGCCTTCTTGGCGCGCTGTACGGTGCTCTCGTCGGCCTTGATGCGCTGGTAGGCCCGCAGGATCTGGTCCTGGAATCGCGCGCTCTCCTGCTCGAGCTCCGAGATACGCGCGTCGCGGGTCTGGACGGTCTGCGCGCGCTCGGCGAGCGAGCTCGCGGCAGCTTCGGCCTCGTCCTCGAGCTCCTGGATGCGACGAGCATGCATGTGTGACTGCGCCTGCTCCGCCGCGAGCGCGGTCTCGAGCTCCTCACCGCGATCACGGTGCTGTCCGATGATGCCGTCGCGCTCGGTGATGGCCGCGTTCCACTCGACGACCGCCGCGTCGTACTGCGCGCGCAGATCCTTGATCTGCGTCGCGTGACGCGCCTGCATACCCGCCTTGAGGTCGTCGTGCGACTCCTCGAGCGCCTGCAGCTTGCGACCGTGCGCCTCACGCGCCGCGACGAGCGCCGCCTCGTGCTCCGCTTCCTTCGCCGACAGCGCCTCGACCTGCGCTGAAGTCGCAGCCTCCTCCGCCTTCGCCAGCGCATCGGCGTGCTGGAGTGCAAGCTGCGCGAGCTCTTCCGTCTTGTTCGTATCCAGCGTCTCGAGGGCGCGCGTGTGGTCCGCCTCGAGGCGACCACGCTCCGCGACGTGATCGGCAATCGCCTGCTCGAGCGTGCGCTTGCTCTCCTCCGTCAGCGCGCGCAGCGCCTCCTTGTGACGGCCCGTCGCCTCCTCGAGCGCGGCCTCGTGCTTCGTCTCGAGGTTGACGAGAGCTTCGCCCTGCCGTCGCTCCGCAGCCTTGAGCTCGGTATCGAGCGTGCCTCGATGCTCGTCGGCCTGGACGCTCAGCGCCGTCTCATGCTCGGCGACCAGCGACTCGATCCTGGAGGCGTGCTCCGCCACCTGCGTCTGCACACGCGTCTCGTGCTCGGAGCGCGTGCTGGCGAGCGCCTTCGTGTGCTCCGTCTTCAGCTCTGCAAGCGACTCGGCCTGCTGCTGTCGGAGCTGCCCCATCTCCTCGCGATACTTCGAGACCGTCTGGTTCAACTTCTCGTCGAGCGCAGCGGTGTCGGTCGCGTGCTTGCCACGCCAGGTCTCGATCTCACCTTCGGCGCGAGCGAGCGCCTTCTGCGTGTCCTCGAGCCGCTCCTTCGACTGCTTCTCGCGCTCGACGCCGCGATCCTTGTCGGCCGCGAGCGCTTCCATCTTCTCGCGCGCCGCCACGAGCTCGCGCTCCGTGGCCAGCGATCGCTCGTCGCCTTCACGCGTCTTGCGCTCGGCCTCGCGCAGCTTGTCCTTGCCGTCGAGGATCTGACGATCCTTCGCGTCGAGCGCGTCCTTCAGATCGAGGACTTCTTTTTCCTTCTTGTTGATCGTCTCGCGCAGCGTGAGGAACTCGCGGTCGCGCGTGAACGACGACGACGCAGCCGCGGCCGCAGGTGCAGCCGCAGCCTTGGCTCGTGCATCGTCGAGTTCGCGATGGAGCCGCTCGATCTCTCGCTGCGCAGCCTCGAGCGCGCTGTTGTCGTACGCGACCGAGTGGGCGATGGGCGGTGGCGTCTCCGCGACGAGCTGCTCCGCGTCGCGCGCGATGTCCGCGAGCTCCAGCTCGGCCGTGTCGAGCTTCGGCACCGGTCCCGAGTCCTGGTCCGCCGGAGCGTGCGTGAACAACGGAGACGACGCCGAGGTGACCGGCGGCGCATCAGCCACGGGCGGGATGGGCGGCGCATGCACGGGCGGTGCTGCCGCACGCGCCGGTGTGACGGGCGGCTCGGGAAGACCGAACGGATCGTCGTCGAACGCCGTCGGCATGGGCCGCTGCATCGTCTGCTCGGCGGGATCGTCGAGACCGATGGCCGCGAAGGCGGCGTTCGTCTCGAGATCGACCTCACCGTCGATCTCCGAGGTGAAGCCGATGCGCGTGCGCTCGTCCTCGCCCGCCTGCTCGAACCCGCGGTGGTTCGTACGAGCGTTGCCGCCCATCGTCATCTCGTCGGCGTACTCGACGGCGTCGCCGATCTCCTCGGGCTCGACATCGATGTCCCCGAGATCGGCCTCGATGTCGATCTCCTGGCTTTCCATCTCGACGCCGCCAGCATCCGGCATCGTGATGAGCGTGCCGATCTTCTCGATGAGCGCGTCGACGCTGAAGGGCTTGTGGAGGTACTCCTCGGCACGAGTCTTCAGCTTCTTGTGATCGTCGAAGTCCTTCTCGGTGGCCTCGGCGCTCGTGATGATGAGCGGGATCGACTTCAGCTGAGGGCTCTTGCGAAGGCGGTTGCACACGGCCCAGCCCGTTCGCTTTGGGTCGATGCAGAGCACCACCAGCTCGGGCAGGCCGTCCTTGCGCCCCATCAGCTCGTTGGCGTCGGCAAGCACCTCCGCAGATAGGCCGTAGCGCGCGAGCTCCCCTTGCAGGTGCGTGGCGAGAGTTACATCCGTGTCGATGATCGTGACGAGGCGCTGGGACATGCGCATTCCTCTTGGGTAGCTGATCCGAAGTCGCTCTATTTTACACGATCTACGTCACCCACCGCAAAGATCCCGTCGAGAATCACGTGTACAGCGACGAGATCCGGGCCGCGTACCCCTCTTCGAGGAGGCGGCGGTTGCGACTCACCTTGGCATGTCCCACGAGGCGGTACATCTCGGTCGGGAACGGCGTCGCGAACAGCGCAAACCGGCGCACGCGCTCGATGGCCTCGAGCCCGTCGTTCATCGGCTGGAGCGCCGTGCGGATGCGTTCGTACAGCGCCGCATGCTCGCGCTCGTCGAGGAAGCCGTCGGGCGCGCTCGACGTGACGCCAGCCGCTGCACCCGACGCTGCACCATCTACGACGATGAGCGCTGCGAGGTACTTGCGCTGATCACCGACGAGCACGGCCTGCTTGACGCCGGGCATGTGCTCCACGAGGGCCTCGATGCGCCCCGGGTGCACGTTGGCACCCTCGTTCGTGTTGAAGACGTCGCGCTTGCGACCGAGGTAGCGAAGGTACCCGTCCTCCACCTTCGCGTAGTCGCCCGTGCGATAGAAGCCATCGTCGGTGAAGGCCTGGCGCGTCAGCTCGGCGTCGTCGAAGTAGCCGATCATCGCGCCGGGCGACTTCGCGAGGAGCTCGCCATCCTCGGCGGTGCGCAGCGTGACGTCGGGGATCACCTCGCCCGACGTTCCTTCCTTCCACCGACCCGGCAACGTCTGCGAAAGGAGCGAGATCTCGCTCGCGCCGTAGCCCTCCGAGACGAAGATGCCATCGTCGACCAAGCGGCGCAGCAGCTCGGGCTGCGTCGCGGCGCCGCCGCAGTAGACGAGGAACGCGCTCGGGCCGAACCAGCGCGCATCCCCCGGCGTGCGCTGCTCGTGGAGCGCGCGCATCACGCGCGGCGTGAGGAACAGCAACGTCGGGTCGAGCGCGCGGATCTCCTGCAGGTTCGAGTCGGTGTCGATCGCGGTCGGCAGGCACAGCGTGCCCGCGAGGTGCAGGGCGGTCGCGAGCGCGTACTGCCCCATGCCGTGCGTGAGCGCGGCGACGAGCAGGAGGCGCTGGGGCGACTCCGGGATGTCGCGCGCGTGCACCCGCGCCACGCGATCGAACACCGCGTGCGAGCGCATGATGATCTTCGGCTCGCCCGTCGTGCCCGACGTGGGCTGGAACAAGAAGCAGCTGGCGGGGCCGTGCTGCGGCAACGACGTGAGCCGCGCGGCGGCATCGGCGGCGCTGCGCTTCGGCGTGGCGTCGAGGTTGCCGCCTTCGCCGAGGTGCAGCACCGGCGGCGACGCCTCGGGAATCGCTGCGTGCGTGCGGTCGGTGAAGACCGCGCGTGCGTTCGTGCGCGTGCACAGCTGCGCCAGCGCGCGCGCGGAGAACGTCGGAGACAGCGGCACCGGCACGACCCCCATGTGCGCGCACGCGAGGTCCATCAAGATCGTCGGCAGCGACGCCTCGAGGAAGAAGACGATGCGATCGCCTGCGATGACCCCGTGCGCTGCGAGCGACTCGGTGAGCGCATCCACCTGGCGTGCGACCTCCTTGTACGTGAGGTGCTGGTTGCCTTCGACGGCGACGATGAAGTCGCGATCGGGGTGCGCGGCGACGGCGGCGCGGAACATCTCGTCGACGGTACGCGGCGGCTCCTTGCTAGGGAACGGCGAGCTCTGCATGGCGCCATGTTGTCACGCTCGCGCGCGTTCCGGTACGTTGGCCTCATCATGACGCCCGACGATCGCCAGCGTTGCCTCGAGCGCGCCAGCTACAACGTGCTGCTGCTCGATCCGGCCGACATCGAGTACGACCTGCTCACCGACGTGCCCTCGCGGTCGTTCGTCTCGTCGGTGAACGATGAGAGCGCAAGGGCCGCCGCAATCGGCGCACGCGAGCCCGACCTCGCTGCGCTTGCAGAGGCGATCTATGGACCGGCGCGCTACGTAGTCGCGACGAAGGGACGCTCGGCCGAGCTGGCGCTGCTCTCCGCGCTCTCGCACAAGCTCCGCAAGCCGCGGCTCGTCGTCGTGACGCACGGCCTGTTCCGCACGGTGCAGCACGCGCTGCACCGTCACGGCAATGCAACCATCGAGCTGGCACCGACGGCACCGCCGACCGGCACGGCCGACCTCGATCTCGCGTGGCTCGAGCAGCGCCTCGCGCGCGGCGACGTGGACGTGGTGTACCTCGAGCCGTGCAACAACACGCTCGGCGGGTGGCCGCTGTCGCTCGAGAACACGACGCAGGTCCGCGCGCTGTGCTCGACGGCGGGCGCGCTGCTCGTGCTCGACGTGCCGCGCCTGCTCGCCAACATCGTCTCGCTCGGGCTTCCGCTCTCGACGGCAGCACAGTTCTGCGCGCTCGCAGACGCGTTCACCGTCAGCTGCTCGAAGGAGCTGCTCACGCCGTACGGGGCTCTCGTCGCGGTGCGTGACGAGGCGCTCGAGCACGCGGTGTTCTCGTACTGCTTCGACGAGGGCACGCTGCTCGAGCCACTCGATGCGCGCGTGCGACTCGCGGCTGGCATGAAGGCGATCGCGCGTGATCTTGCACCCCTCCATGCGCGCCGTGCGTTGCTGGTGCGGCTCTCCGAAGGGCTGCGCCGCGCCGGGATCGAGGTGCTCGACCCGATCGGCGGTCACGCCGTCTACGTGCCGGTGCCCGCGTCGGCGCTGGGCACCGTACCGCTCCGTGCACGAGCGCTCGAGGGCTGGCTCTACACGCTGTCCGGCGTCCGCGCGCTCGCGTTTCCGAACCCTGTGTGGAAGCGCGTCGTCATCCGCCTGCCGCTCCCGCTGGCGCGCTTCCATGACGCCGACGTCGACCGCATGATCGAAGGCATCACCGCTTTCTTCGGTCGCACCGCCGAGGCCAGGAACCTGGCCGTCAGATCCAGTGGTCCCAACCCCATGTTGGCCCGCTTCCAACCCACCTGACGGGACGCGGCTCAGGGGAGGATGAAGGTCCGGCGGACGCGGTTGGTGCGCCAGTCGTAGGGGTGGATGGCGAGGCGGAGCTTGCCTGTGCGAAGGTCCTTCGCAGCCTGGGGATCCTTCTGGTCGAGGGCCTCGGCGACGAGCCTCACGAGGGTGATGCCCGCGCGCTCGAAGTCGCTGCCGTGCCAGTCGAGCTGGAGGAGCTGACCGACCTCGACGGTGCCGTTGTCGCGGCGGACGCGCAGGTTGTCGGCGCGAGCGAACCAGCGGCGCATGCCATCGACCATGCCGGCGTCGAGGCTCTTCTGGATGTCGGGGTCGGCCTCGGGTGAGCCGGTGACCTTTGCCATGACATCGGGGGCCAAGAGGCCGCACGAGCGCGAGCCGCACGACAGCAGGAACTCGACGCGTGGATCGTGCGTGAGGCGGCCAATCTGATCTTTCTCGACCTGATCGAGCGTGAGCGTGCGTCCGGCCACCGAGAACATGCGTGTACGGAACAGCGCGCCACCATCCTCCCGCACGCTCCAGCGCTCGGGCTCGTCGGCGATCGCGAGCAGCGAGAGCAGGTTGTAGGCGTCGACCCAGAACGCGAGCGCCGCGGCGCCGTGCTCCTCGGGCCGCGCGTCGGCGAGCGCCTTGGCGCACTCGGCCTTTCGTGGGTGCGCGGCGAGCTTCTCGTAGTCGACGGCGCCATCGAACACGACGGCCTTGTAGAGCGCACGACAGGCGGGCAGCTCGTCGGCGAACGCCGATCCCGTCACCAGCAGCAGGACAACCACCCATCTCACGGCTTCACCAGCTCGATGAGCGCCTGCTCCAGCGCAGGCGGCGCATGACGGAAGTAGGCGCTGTGCCCGAGCTCATCGTCGAAGGGGACGAACTTCACCGTTGCACCGGCAGCACGCAGGCGATCACCGAGCGCACGCACCCGCAGGAGCGCGACGAGCCGGTCCTGCGTGTTCACGACGAGCGTCACGCGGCGCCCCGCAAGCCCCGAGAACAGGAGCGGCGCCTTGCTGAGCGCCTGCGCGCGATCGAGCCTCTCCCGCAAGGCGGCGATCGACGCGGGTCGCGCGAGCTGCCGCTCGATCAACGCCTTCTCGAGACCCTGCACGCGCGCTTCGTCGACGAGCCCATGCTCCGATGCGTGCCTGACGTCGGCGAGGTAGTGCGGCGTGTAGCTCGCGGGCACCATGAGCGAGACGACACGCCGCCATGCGTCCGGTCCATCGAGCGCCTGCCGGACCGCGCGCACGAGCGGCTCGTCCCACGGTCGGTCGTGACCGCCACAGATCACCACGGGGCCCACCCACGCCGGCGATCGCGCCACGAGGCGCAGCACCGCCTCCGCGCCATACGTCGAGGCACCGACGAGCGGCGTCGTCTTTGCGAGCGCGAGCGACGCCATCAGCGTCTCCACCGGCACGCCCGCGTCCGATGCCACACCGATGACGTAGCGGGTCCGCGAGTCGAGCGCGCGCCCCGGTCCGACGAGCTCTGGCCACAGCGCGTCGAGCTTCTCACCGAAGCCGTACGCACTGACGACGACGACGGCGTTCGTGATGATCCCCGCCGCGTCGCGCACCGGCACGCCACGCGTCTCGTAGCGCAGGCACGTCTCGCCCACGCACAGGTGATCCGAGAACGGCCGGTCGTGCGTCTCGACGACGAGCGGGACGTTCACGCGCACCTTCGTCCCCGCGGAATCCGTGAGCACGACGCCGAGCTCGATCGAGCCCTCGTGGAGCGGCACACGGTGCGCGACCCACGTGCCGTCGTGGACCTCGGCCTGGGTGCCGTCGACCCAGACCCAGCCGCGCCCGTCACCGGTGTGCAGCGTGCCGCGCACCTCGAGCTCGGCGGCGTGCTGGATCGAGCCGGCAGAAGGCGTCTCGACGCTCACCACCGGCAGCTCGAGCCGATCGACAGGCCGCACGACCGGCGCATGCGCACAACCCGCGAGCGCGAGCGCAGCCAGGACGCGCTTCACTTCGCGAACGGATCCGAGAGCGCCGGGTCGGTGGTCAGCGTGTCGTCGGTGAGGCTCGTGAGGAAGTCCTTGAGCTCGGTGCGCTCCGTGTCGGACAGCGTGAAGCCTTTGACGAGCGGATCGCGGTTGGGGTTGGCGTGGCCATCGCCGGCATCGGGGCCGCTCGCGATGGTGCGACCGCCCGCGACGTAGTTGCCGATGACATCGTCGAGCGTGGCCGCGCTGCCGTCGTGGAAGTACGGCGCGGTGAGCGCGATGTTCTTGAGCGATGGTGCGCGGAACTTGCCGATGTCGGTCGAGAGCCCGGTGAAGCCGCCGAGGCCCTGGTTGGCCGCGGGGTACGCGCCGTCGCCACCGACGTTGTAGATGGCGTTGTTGCGGAAGTTGAGCGCGGACGGCGGCGTATTGCCGGTCCTGAACCCGCTCGCGAAGTTGGGCACGCCGTGGCAGTGGTAGCAGTCGAGCTTCTCGGCCTGGAACGCCTTCGCGCCGTTGATGGCGGACTGGCTGATCGCCGTGGGATCCCCGTTCTGATAGCGATCGAACGGCGAGTTCGACGAGAACATCGTGCGCTCGAACGACGCGATGGCGCGGATGATGTTGGCGAGCGTGACGGGATGTTTCTCGTCGGGGAACGCGGCCGCGAACTGGTCGGTGTACAGCGCATCACCGGTGAGCCGCCCGAGGATCTCGTCGATGTGCTCGCTCATGCCGAGCTCGACGGGCGAGTCGGAGAACATCGGCACCTGCATCTGCTGCTCGAGCGTGGTGAGCAGCGGGTTGGCCCACGTGTAGAAGTCATTGTACGCGGCGCCGCCGAGCATCATCGAGCTGCGCGCGAGCTGCTGCCCCGTCGAGCCCATCGGCAGCCCGAGCCCGTCGGTGAACGCGAGCGCCTGCTTGTGACAGGTCGCGCACGCGTAGGTGCCGTTGCCCGACAGGCGCTTGTCGTAAAAGAGCGAGCGACCGAGCGCGACCTTCTCGTTGCTCATCGGGTTGTCGTCGGGCACGACAGGCGCGACGAGGCCCGGCGGCAGGTTCCACACGTACGGCGCGGGCGCAGGCTTGCTGCACGCGCTCAACGACGTGGTGGCCGTGGACGCCACGAGCACCGTGAAGAGAAGCCTCTTCATCGGGCCGTGAACACCGTCTGCGGACCGGGCGAGGCCGCCCCCTCGAAGCCGAGGCCGAGCGTGCCGAAGAGCGCGTTGCACTCGGGATCTCCATCGGACGACATGCAACCCGTGACCGGATCGATGGTGCCGTCGACCTGTGCGTCGAGGTTGGAGCCTGCGTAGACGCGGGCCAGATCGATGGCGACATGGTTCGTGTCGGGCGAGAAGCCGGCCACGTTGATCGTCGCGAGGTACGGGTACGTGCACGTGACGGTGGGACCGCCCGAGCCCGCGCAGTCCTCGGCGCCGATGTGGAAGAAGTAGGTGGGGTTCACGGTGCTCTGCACGTCGAGCTTCCAGTACCGGTAGCCGCCGTTCCAGCTCCAGAACAGGTTGGGATCGGCGAGCGGTGCTGCGGCGGTGACGACGTTGAGGTGATCGAGCTCCGGGGGCACGCCGATCGTGAACGACAGCGATGTGTAGTCGTCGTGCGCGGCGGCCTTGCCCGTGACCTTCGTGTGAGTGGCCGGGTTGTTCGTGGTGCAGGTGCCGGTGCCGTCCTCGAAGTCGAGCAAGGCGACGCCCTGGCCTTGCCACGTGCCATCGTCGTCGAGCGTGAGCGGCACCGACTCGCCGTTCGCGCGCTCGAGCACGTAGCCGTACGTGTAGAGGCGAAAGTCCTGCGGCGAGATCGTGGTCGAAGGCGTGCCGATGTTCGCGTACGTCTTCGTGCACGAGAACGGCTCGGCCCCGACGACCGCATCGAAGCTCACCGTGTACGTCCGGTCCGCGGTGCCGCCGCAACCCCACAGGGAGCCACCGGCCACGAGCAGGATGAGGGTCGTCTTCACACGGGGCTCCACGTCAGTTGTTGGGCGCGCCGCACGCGAGCCACTGGATGAGGGTCGTGCGCTGGTCGGGCGTGAGCTGATCGACGGCGTCGTCGGCAGGCGGCATCACACACCCATACACCGCGGTGAACGCGGAGCCCTTGAGCTTGAACAACGCGTCGTACGACGTGAGCGGTCGATCCGCTGCGCTGCCGCCCGCCATGTGGCACCCGCTGCAGTTGCTCTCGATGAGCGGCGCCACGTCGGAAGCGTAGCTCGGTGCGGCACCCGCGCAGCTCGTGCTGTCGCTCGGGCACATCATGTCACCGACGATGGCCATCGACTGTCCGCGGCACGCGGGCAACAACACCGCCAGCAACACGAATGCCACCCCGAGCTCACGTGACGACTTCATCGCGAGGTGAGTGTGGCCACGCTGCGTGGGTTCGTCGATGCGGTAAATCTTCACACCCTCGCTTTGCATACCCATGTGACGTACGTGTCGCGATCCGAGCCGGCCGACCTTCGCCGTGATCGCGTGAGCCGTTCCGGGTTTCGCGTGTCTCCGTATGTGCAGTGACCTCTCCATGCCCCGTGCATCGGTCGGCACCGCGCTTGCGTGACGATGCAGTCCAGCCGTGCCGCGCCTTCGTAGCTACCTTCGCATGGGCCTGGCGCATGGGCCTGGCGCATGGGCATGCGCCCAGGGAATGCGCATAACCGACGTGTCGGACATATCTCGACTGGCCCCGTCTCCGACGGGAACGAGTCCTTGACCGACCTCGTTACGCGTGTAACGGTGAACACAGTTCATTGCGCTGCGCGCTCGCAGCACGAGCGGTACGACACGCAGTATGAAGAGGTGTCCATGCGCCTACATTCCTCGCTGTCGATGGCCGCAGTGGCAGCGCTCTCCCTGTCCCTGTTCGCAGGGACGGGCTGCAGCAGCGGCACCACGTGCGATGGCGTCGGCGAGATGTGCCGCGTCGCCGGCGATGGCGCGCGCGGCCTCGGGGACGACAACCTGCCGGCCATCAAGACGCCGCTCTACCTGCCATCATCCGTGCGCGTCGGTCCCGACGGGCTCGTGTACGTCATGGACCTCAACAACTACTACCTGCGCGTCGTGGAGAAGGACGGCACGATGCGCATCGTTGCAGGCAATGGTCTGCACGTCGGCTCCATCGATGGCGCGCTCGCCACCGCGACGGGCATCCTCGATCCCATCGACTTCGCGTTCCGCGCCGACGGTCGCAACATCATCGTCGCCTGGCACGATCCGAAGCTCTACGAGATCGGCCTCGACCAGCGCATGCACCTCGTCGCCGGCAGGGGCGCAGATGGCGTCGGCGATCTCCCCGACGGCTCGCACATCTGCTACGGCACCGGTGACGGGGGGCCGGCGCTCGAGGCCGGCTTCTGCGAGCTCGACGCCATCGCCGTCGACAAAAAGGGCCGCGTGTTCCTCGCCGACGACGGCGCAAACCAGATCCGCATGATCGACGTGGACGGCACCGTCTCCACGCTCGCGGGCGACGGCAAGCCGGCGTTCGACGGCGATGGCGGCCCGGCCGTGAAGGCACACCTCGACACGCCCGGCGCGCTCGCGATCGACGTCGAGGGCAACCTCCTCGTCGCCGACACCGCCAACCAGGTCATCCGCAAGATCGACATGACGAGCGGCATCATCTCCACCGTCGTCGGCACGCACCCCGATGGCTTCACCGGCGGCTTCTCCGGCGATGGCGGGCCGTGCTTGCAGGCGCAGCTCTTCCAGCCGGGCGGCATCGCGGTCGACAGCGATGGCGCCATATACGTGTCCGACACGTTCAACTCGCGCATCCGTCGCGTCGATCCCACCTCGGAGGTCATCGACACCTACGCGGGCACCGGCGCGAGCGGCCTGTTCGGCGACAACGGTCCCGCGCTCGAGGCGAAGCTCAATCACCCCGCGCGCCTGTCGATCACGGACGGCACGCTCTACATTGCCGACCAGCTCGCGAACGTGGCGCGCTCCGTGAGGCTCCGATAAACCCATGGCTTCTGCGAACGACAAACGAACGACAACCCAAACGAACGACAAAAGGATGCGTCCATGAACAAGCTCGTCGCTGGTGCCGGTCTCGCAGCCCTGCTGCTCCCGGTTGGGTGCGCGTCCCGTAGCGCCTTCAACGCGGCCGACAACTCCGGTGGCGACTGCACGAACACGCCCGGTGAGGCGTGCTCGTGGGCCAACGCGAAGGGGGCCGCGGGCTACGGCATCGGCGATGGCAACCCGCTCGTCGACACGCCGCTCTACTTCCCGGCCGACCTCACCTTCGCTTCGGATGGACGCGCGTACGTCTCCGACTGGAACAACCACCGCGTCCGTCGCGTCGAGAAGGACGGCATCTTCACGACGTTCATTGGCACCGACTACGAGGGCGACGGTCCGCCCAACCCGTCCGACGAGATGCCGTACAAGACGGCGCCGGGCTGCAACCCGCAGATCGTCGCGCTCAACCACCCCACCGACGTGCGCTTCGCCGCCGATGGCACGTTCATCCTGGCCGCGTGGCACGACAACAAGATCCGGGTCGTCGACCCGACGAAGGGCCTCGACAAGGTGCTCGCCGGTGGCACGTACGGCTTCGCGGGCGACGGGGGCCCCGCGGCCAACGCGCTCATGAACCTGCCGAAGTCGATCGTCCTCGACGACGCGGGCCGCATCTACCTCATCGACCAGCGCAACGAGCGCCTCCGCATGATCGACATCGACGCCGATCGCACCATCACCACCATCGCCGGAAACGGCACGGAGTCGTACTCCGGCGACGGCGGCCCCGCGGTCGATGCAACCGTCGGCTGGGAGTACAACGAGAACGACACGCCGAACCCGTCCGGCGCGCTCGCGATCCAGGGTCACAAGCTCTACTTCTCGGACGGCACCAACCAGCGCATCCGCGTCATCGATCTCGACACCAAGCAGATCTCCTGTCTCGCGGGTCCGTCGGGCTGCACGTTCACCGTGGCGCTCCACTCGCCGCTCGATCTCGAGTGGGGCCCCGATGGCCGCCTCTTCATGGCGGAGCGCGACGCCAACATCATCGACGCGCTCGACATCACCACCGGCGTGCTCACCACGGTCGTTGGCACGGGGCAGTGCTCGGGCCGCACGTGCATCGAGAGCGGTACGCACCACCAGGCGCTCGACATCCAGCTCAACCAGCCGTGGGGCATCGCGTTCGATGCCCTGAACAACCTCTACGTCGCCGATACGGGAAACCACCGTATCGTGCGCGTCGCCTCGGAATGGACCAAATGAACAAGCTCTCGACCGCCACGCTCGTCACTGCGTTCGCAGCATCTCTCCTTGGCACGGGCTGCGCGAACGGGAAGCACGGCATAAGCTGCGATCCGAACGCACCCAACACCATCTGCACCATCGCCGGGGATGGCCAGGCGCTGCTCGCCGGTGACAACGGCCCGGCCACGAAGGCGTCGCTCTACACGCCACAGGACTCGGTCATCGCGCCCAACGGCAACCTGTGGGTGCTCGACTTCAACAACTACCTCATCCGCGAGATCGACCCGAAGGGCACGATCAGCACCGTCGTCGGCGTCGGCTTCCTCGGCGACAGCCCCGACGTGGGTGTACCGAGCTGCCCCGCGCTCGACGCGAAGTTCAACCACACGCCGAACATGTTCTTCGACGCCGACGGCTCCCTCTACCTCGCTGCGTGGCACAACAGCCGCATCAACCGCGTCGAGCTCTCGACGATGACGTACACGCACTTCGCGGGCGTCGGCAAGCGCACGAAGTACAGCGGCGACGAGGGCCCAGCTGCCGACGCGTACCTCGACCTGCCGAGCAGCATCGCGCGCGCGCCGAGCGGCGACCTCGTCATCATGGACCAGGCCAACCAGGTGATCCGAAGCATCGACTCGGCGGGCATCATCCACCGGCTCGCCGGCACATGCCTCACGGAGCAGTACGACACGGTCTCGACCATGTGCACCATGGGCACCGAGCTCTACCAGTGCCCGGGCTCGAACAAGGCGACGTACTGCACCGATCCGACGAGCCCCGAGGCCGCGCAGGCCAAGCGCGACGAGGCCTGCAACTGGCCCTGCACGCCCGGCTACAGCGGCGACGGCGGCCCTGCGCTCTCGGCGCGCATGAACCAGCCGTTCGGTCAGTCAGCCGATCCGGCGGGCCGCTTCGCCTTCAACAAGCAAGGCGAGCTCATCTTCGCGGACACGGGCGGCAATCGCATCCGCAAGATCGACGTGAACGGCAACATGCAGACGGTCGCCGGCTCGGGTGGCGAGAATGCGTACAGCGGCGATGGGGGCCCGGCGACGAAGGCACAGCTCGCCCACCCCATTGACCTCGCCATCGCCGACGACGACACCATCTACTTCACCGATACGCTCAACAACTGCATCCGCAAGATCGATCCGTCGGGGACCATCTCGCGCGTCGCCGGCGACTGCACCACGGGCGGCATGTGCGGCGGCACCGGGAGCTGCTTCTCCACGGATGGCACGGCCGGCTGCGTGAAGGCGACCGACGTATGCTTCGGCGGCGACGGGGGCGACCCGCTCCTCGCCAGGCTCAACCGCCCGTACGGCGTCGAGCTGAGCGGCAAGAAGCTGTACATCACCGACTCCTACAACCAGCGCGTGCGCGTCGTGAACCTGCCGTGAATACCGGGAGCCCATTGAAGATCTCGTTGCTCTGTCCACGCCTGCTTGTAATTGCATGCAGCGTCGCATGCAGCGTTGTATGCAGTCCCGGCTGCGGCGGTCCCAGCGCTCCGAAGTACGTCTCGGGGCTGCCCGCAGACTACGCGACCACGTTCAAGCAGGTGCGTCCGTGTCGCTCCAGCACCGAGCACAACCTCGACAACGTCACGGTCTTCACCGACGACGCCGCGTACATACCGTACACGGGCCGGATGGAGCCGTTCCCGACGGGCGCCGTGGTCGTGAAGCCCGAGTACGATATCGACGACACCGATTGCAGCGGCAACATCATCCAGTGGACCGTGATGGTGAAGCTCGACAACGGCACGTCCCCGCTCACGAACGACTGGCGCTGGCAGCGTATCTTCGCGGACAAAAAAGTCGTCACGCAGGACGACCGTAACTGCATCAACTGCCACGCCGACTGCACCGACTACGGCTACGCGTTCACGTGCTCCGCACCACCTGCGCCGGGCCAGTAACCGGCGCTGCTGCCGGCGCATTGAAATAGTGAACGAGCGCACTCCTACGCACACGACCAAGGATTGGATAGCGATTACGAAATTGACGCGGAATTTTAGCTGACGTACGATGTCCGCACGTGTGCCCTCCTTTTCACTCGTCCAGGTGGAGTCGAGGGGACAGCGACAGCAGCACCCGTGCTCGTCTCTGAGGCAGCCCATATGGGTTTGACCTGACTTGGTTTCAACATCTAGGAGGCATTCGTGAAAAAGACTCATCTTCTTGCAGCAGCGGCAGTGGGACTCATCGGTTGCGGCGGTAGCAGCAACAACAAGACGGACGGCAGCACCGACAAGGGCGACATGGCCCACGTGGTCACGGACGACGGCGGCGACAAGGGCGACATGGCCACTGCGCCACTGACGACCGCGGTCAGCGGCTTCACGATCGACATCGATCTGCTGTCCTTCAACCTCCAGATGACCCCGACCGCCACCCCGCAGGAGCTCATCGGGAAGAGCTGCGTCAAGAACACGCCCGTCCACGGCGTGTACGAGGGTGGCGGCATGACCGCGACGGTCATGGCCGACGACATGTGCAACTACACGATCCAGGCGGAGCAGGGCAAGAAGCTCCACCTCGTCGCCGATGCCTTCGACGCGACGAAGGTCGTCAACACGTACTCGCAGGACATGGAAGTCGTCGGCACCTCGGCGCTGCCCGGCATCCCCGCCCACGTCTGCACGAGCAACCCGTACTCCGCGCCGGTCGGCGTCGCCGCCGCCGCTGGGATCGACATCGCCTCGCTCGTCACCCAGGGCGTCTGCATGTACGGCTCGAATGACCACTTCCAGGCGCCGTACGTGAAGCTCACGCCGTCGACCACCGCCGTCGCCGAGACGGGCTTCGACCAGTACGGGTACACCAATCCGATGACGATGCCCCCCACGTTCGTCAAGCAGGCGGACTCGATGATCGGCATCCACGGCTTCACGAAGACGGGCCTCACCGCCCCCACCACGATCCACATCACCGCGACGGCCGACAGCGGCGCCAACACCTACGCGGCGGCGTTCGGCTGTGACGTGCAGCCGGGCTACGTCTCGTTCGCCCCGCAGGATCCGAACAACTAACTAAACAGTGCGCGTCTCCCTGCGTAGTGGACTCCTTACTGTAACAGCAGGTCTCCTCTGCCTCGGAGTCGCGCACCGCGAAGCCATGGCCGGGCCCTGGGTCGATGACAGGCCCGGCCATGGATTCATCCAGCTCTCGTACGCCAACTACTCGGCGGACCGTTACTTTGCCGGTCCGGGCGAGGTCGACGAAAACCTCAAGCCCGTCAGGCCCGGCACTCGCCGCAACATCAGCATCCCGACTTCGAGCGGTTTCATCACCGCCAACTACAAGAGCAACTACGTCGATCAGTCGATGCTGCTCTACGGCGAGGTCTCGCTGTGGCGCGGGCTCGGCGCGACGTTCTCGATGCCGGTGATCCGCTACGTCACCCAGGACATCCACACGGTCGTCCCCGCGAAGCTCAGCGAGCTCAACACCGGCGACGTCACCTTCGGGCTCAAGCAGCAGCTCCCGAGGATCAGGGCGCTCAAGGGCTTTGCCTTTGGTCCCCAGCTCTACTTCACGGCGCCCACGGGCGACGTGAACGGCCGCTCCGCGTACCCCGCGGCGGCGATGCTGCCCGGCGCCAAGCCGCTGCCCATCCCGACCGGCAACGGCACCTTCGACATCGAGGCGCGCGGCAGCTTCGGCTACTCGCTCTACCCCATCCCTGTGTTCTTCGCAGCCGACGTCGGCTTCCGTCACCGCCTCAAGAAGGCGAGCTGCAAGTTCGGCTCGACCTCGGACTCCACCACGTACTCCGATGACCTGCCGTGGGACGTCCAGGCCGGCGGCACGCTCGCCCCCAAGAAGAAGCTGAGCTGGTTCGACCACGCCACGCTCATCGCGACGCTGAGCGGCCTCCACTCGTTCGAGAACGGCGACGTGCCGGGTCGCAACGGCATCGCCACCAAGGGCAACCCCTTCACGCAGTTCTGCGGCCAGGCCAACAACGCCAGCTCCATGACCTTCGGCGGCACGCTGCTGCTGTTCCCGGTCAAGTGGATCGGCCTCAGCTACACCATCTCGCACACGCTCACGGGCGTGAACACCGGCTACGGCCTCAGCAACATCGTCGGCATCGCCACCTCGTTCTGAAGCGCGTCGCGCTCGCTTGATCGGCGCGCGACAGACGTTTACGATATCGTGCGATGACGACCGAGCGCCGACGGAAGACCGTGGCCAAGGCTGCGCCTGCGAGAGCGAGGGCGCCGAAGAAGCGCGTCGCTCCGCCGCGTGCAAAGACGCCGAAGCCTGCCGCCGCGAAGGCGTTCGGGCTCATCTTCGCGCAGCTCGACGTGCCGCCCGAGCTCGAAGAAGAGTTCAACGACTGGTACGACACCGAGCACATCCCCGAGCGGCTCGGCATCCCCGGCTTTCGCACGGGACGTCGCGCGGAGCGTCGCATCGCGCCGCGCTACATCGCGCTCTACGATCTCGACTCGCTCGAGTGCCTCGACGCCGACGCGTACAAGTCGAAGGCCGGCGTGAACCGCTCGCCGTGGACCGCGCGCATGCTGAAGGTGACGCGCACGTTCACGCGGCGCCTCTACCACCAGCTCGTGCCGGGGCGGCAAGAGGTCGACCAGACGCACGCGCACACCGTGATGCGCTTCGTGCCGCACCAGACGGTGAAGCTGAGCGAGCTGGAAACCCACGTCGCCACCGTGCGCGCGCGCAAGGACGCAACGGCGCGCCTCTACGACGGTCGCGAAAAAGCGCTCGGCGAGTACCTGGTCCTTTACACCACCAACGATGCAACCGTCGCCGCCGAGCTCGCCGAGGGCGGGCCCGGCGAGGTGCACGTGTACGGGCCGTACTCGCGGGAGCCGCTCGAGGACGACGTCTTCACCAACCTGCCGCGCGATGCGCGTGGCGCCTCCGACGCGTTCTACCGTCGCGGCTACACCGACGGGCTGCCGATCATCCCGCCGACCGACGAGGCGGTCCTCCAGATGATCGCGTCGCAGAAGCGGCCCGCGGGCGAGGTCCTCGGGCTCATGGCGCCGAGGCAGGGCGAGGTCACCATCGAGGCGCTCGCGGTCAACGCGGTGATGGCGGGCTGCCGGCCCGAGTACTTCTGCGTCATCGTCGCCGCCACAGAGGCGCTGATGGACCCGCGCTACAACCTGCTCGGCGTGCAGGCCACCACGCACCCGGTGACGCCGCTCCTCGTCATCAGCGGCCCCATCCGCTACGAGCTCGGCTTCAACCTGTCGGGCAACGCGATGGGGGAAGGCACGCAGGCCAGCGCCACCATCGGTCGCGCCATCCGCCTCATCCTGCGCAACGTCGGCGGGGGTCGTCCGGGCCGCACCGACTTCACGACGCAGGGCTCGCCGGCACGCTTCGGCTTCTGCGTCGCGGAGAACCAGGAAGAGAGCCCGTTCCCACCGCTCCACGTCGCGCTCGGCTTCGCACCCGAGCAGTCGGTGGTCACCGTGTGTCAGGCCGAGGGCCCGCACAACGTGAACGATCACTCGTCGCAGACGGCGCTGTCGTTCATGAAGATGCTCGCCGGCACGATGGCCACGTTCGGCACCAATGACCTCGCGCGCGGCGGTCACCCGACGATCGCGCTCGGACCCGAGCACGCCAAGCTGCTCGCGCGCGACGGCTGGACGCGCGAGATGGTGCAGGCGTGGCTGTGCGACAACGCGCGCGTGCTCCCGTCGGTGCTCAACGACGAGATGCGCGAGTGGCTGCTCGCGCGTGAGGACGTCGACAAGGCCACGTGGACGGAGCGCGGCATCCCCATCGGCGCCGCTCCCACGGACTTCCTCGTGTTCGTCGCGGGCGGGACGGGTCGTCACTCGTCGTTCATGCCGAGCTTCGGCTTCGGCCGCCCCGCGACCCGCCTCATCGACTACACGCCCACCGGCGCACCGCCGCCGCTCGTCCCGGAGTGTGACTGTTAATGCGCGTTCGAATCCCCACCGTCCGTCATCCCGAGGTCAAGCAGCAGAAGCAGAACCCACTGCCGCGTTCGCTGTCGGGCGTGACGCTCGGCATCCTCGACAACCAGAAGCCCAACGCGACGCTCTTGCTCGAGGACATCGTCCGGGAGCTCGAGCGTCGTCACGGCAAGTTCAAGAAGGTCGTGCGGCAGACGAAGTCACCGCCGACACCCGCGTCCGTCATGGCGCTCGATACCCTCTCGCGGGAGGTCGATGTGACGATCATCGCCTCCGGTGATTGAGGCTCCTGCACGTCGTGGTGTATCCACGACTCGATCTCTCTCGAGCGCCGGGGCAAGCCGGCGATCGTCGTCGTCACCGAGCCGTTCGAGACCCTGGCCCGGAACGAGGCGACCGCCTATGGCATGACCGACGTTCGCACCGTCCTCATCGCGCACCCGCTCGCCGGTGTGCTCGACGACGAGCGTCGCGCCATGGCACGCGTCGCGTGCGACGGCATCGACAATTGGTTCTCCACGAAAAAAGGTTGAGACATGGCTGACGTAGCTCGATTCAAAGCATTCCGCGAGAAGGTCCAGAAGAAGCAGCTCGTGCTCGGCATGACGTGCTCGACGATGACGCCCGTCATGGTCGAGATCATCGGTCACGCCGGCTTCGACTTCGTCATCGTCGACACCGAGGTGCTCAGCATCAACCCCGAGACCGTCGAGAGCATGGTCCGCGCCGCCGAGTGCACCGGCATCGTCCCGATCATCAAGCTCAAGGACAACGATCCGGTCATCATCTCGGACGCGATGAACACTGGCGCGCCCATCATCAAGGTGCCGCACGTCGTCAACGCCGAGGACCTCAAGCGCGCGACCGACGCCGCGTACTTCCATCCCCGCGGGACGCGTGGCCTGTGCACGGTCAGCCGCGCGAACAAGTACGCGCAGGGCAAGATGAACGACCTCATCGAGTGGACCAACGATCAGGCGATGATCATCCCGATCATCGAGGACAAGGAAGCCGTCGACAACATCGACGAGATCATGTCGGTGCCGGGCATCGAGATGTACGACATCGGGCCCGTCGACCTGTCGCACTCGTACCACCTGCCGCCCGACAAGGGCTTCGGCAACCCGGAGATCGCAGCCGCCCTCGACAAGATCGTCGCCGCGGCCGACAAGTACGGCAAGTCGGTCATGACGGTGCCCGTGCTCGGCGGGGAGCTCACGCCCGAGATCGCCAAGGCGCGCCTGTGGGACAAGGGCATCAAGGGCGTCTTTTATCGCACCGACTCCGTCATCATGCGCATGGGGACGCGCGAGGGGCTGCGTCTCCGCGAGCTCTGCACCTGAGCGCCATCACCAGAGCGGACTACGAGGTCTCGACGCGCGACGGCGTGACGCTGCGCTGCCGCGTGGCCGAGCGCGAGGGGCTGCCGCTCGATGCGCCCGTCGTCGTGCTCGTGCACGGCATCGCGGCGCCGCTCGAGCCGACGTACGACCTCGACGTGCCGGGCTACTCGTTCCTCCGGGAGCTCGCGTCGCGCGGGCTGCGTGCCGTCGCGCTCGATCACCGCAACTTCGGCAAGTCGCAGCGTGACGCACGCATGTCGTCGGCGCCGGCACCAGGGGCACTGCAGACGCTCGACGACTCCGTCGAGGACATCCGCGCCGTGGCCGAGGACGCGCGCCGCCGCTGGCCCGCGCCGCTCACGCTGTTCGGCTCGTCGCGTGGCGCGATCCAGGTGCTCGCCGCGGCGCTCGACGTGCCGCACGTGAGCCTGGCGATCCTCAACAACCCGTCATCGCTCTGCTACCTGGCGGGCGCCACGTCCGGGCCGCTGCTCGACACCATGATCGCGGAGCGCGAGAGCGCACAGCGCGAGAACACGTACATCCCGTACACCGCCGAGTTCCAGCGCAAGCGCTGGCAGAAGCTCTTCGGCGACGCGGCGCACGCGCACACCGACTCCGCGCTGCAGGAGAGCTACATCGACGCCTGCATCGCGTCCGATGACGAAGGCTCCAGGCAGTCGCCGCCGGTCTTCCGCGTGCCGACGGAGCGGTTCCCGAACCGCGTGCCGCTCCTTGCGCTCGCGCAGCTGGCCGTCCCCACCCTCGTCATCGAGGCCGAGGATGTTCCCGACGAGCACGTGGCCGCGTTCCTCGGCGTCGTGCCGGGTGGCCTCGCGCGCTTCCTGCGCATCCGCGACTCGAACCACTTCACGCTGCGCAACGCGCGTCGCTTCGAGCTCGCCAACATCATCGAGGCCGCGGTCTTCTCACGGAGCGCCACGCACTCGTGATGTGGGAGCACCCCGCGACGATCGGCGCAGCACTCGCCGAGATGGCGCAGCTACGGCCAACGGCCTCCGCCCTCGAGACCGGCGGTGATCCGCCCGTCACGTACCTCCAGCTTCACCTCGAGGCAGAGCAGGTCGCGAATCGCCTGCGCGCGCTCGGGCTGCGGCTCGGTCAGGCGGTGCTCGTCGTGTGTCGAACGCGCGCGCGCGTGCCGGCGCTCGTGCACGGCGTGCTGCTCGCGGGAGGTGTCGTGGTGTCGATCGAGCCGTCGACGCCGCCCGTGCAGCTGCGCACGCTGGTCACGCGCGCGCACGTCGCGCTCGCGATGGGTGATCCCGATCTGCTCGACTGGCTCGCGCCGAAGCTCGTCGAGCCCGTCAATCCTGCACGTCCGCAAGATC
Source organism: Polyangia bacterium (assembly GCA_039923495.1). Taxonomy (GTDB): domain Bacteria; phylum Myxococcota_A; class Polyangia; order Palsa-1104; family Palsa-1104; genus JBDTCO01. The sequence goes on along the minus strand of JBDTCO010000042.1, from coordinate 39,314 downwards.
CACACGTCGCGATCATCGATGACGCGCCACCCTTGGCCGCGCCGCTCGATCCACCCGGTGCGGTGCGCACGCCCGCAGATCGCATCGCGTTCGTGATCTTCACGTCCGGATCGACGGGCGTGCCGAAGGGCGTGCTGCTCTCGCACGGCAACATGCTGCGCGCGGCGCGGCGCATGACGGAGGTGCGCGCGCACCGGCCGTCCGATCGACACCTTTCGTACCTGTCCTTCGCGCACCTCGCCGAGATCTTCATGAGCGTCGTGCTGCCGATGGCGTCGGGCTACTCCGTGGTCTTCCCGCGCGGTCGACGTCTCACGGAGGCCGTCGCGGCCGTGCGGCCCACGTTCTTCATGGGTGTGCCCGCCGAGTGGCAGACGCTCGCGACGGCAGCCGCTGCGCTGCACGGGCAGTCGCACGAGGTCCGCTCCACGCTCGGCCTCGAGCGCGTCCGGCTCGCGCTGTCGACGGGCGCGCCGCTCGCGATCGAGGCGCACCGCGCGCTCTTCAAGCTCGGGATTCCCGTGCACGAGATGTACGGCATGACCGAGACCAGCGGGGCGAGCAGCTACAACGCACCGGGCGATTCGGTCATGGGCGCGGTCGGCAAGGCCTTGCCGGGCTCGCGCGTCGAGGTCGACGACACCGGCGAGGTCCTGCTGTTCGGCAAGGGCTTCCGCTGCATCGGGTACCTCGACGATCCGCAGGCTACCTCCGACCTCTTCGTCGGCGACGATGGGGTGCGCACCGGCGATCTCGGCCGCATCGAGGACGGCTTCCTGCACATCACCGGGCGCCGCAAGGATCTGCTCGTCCTGTCGACGGGCAAGAAGGTGCACCCCGCCTCGCTGGAGGCCCGACTCGCCTCGCTGCCCGGCGTGCGTCACGCGGCGGTGTTCGGCGAGGGTCACGCACACGTCGTCGCGGTGCTCGACGCCATCTCCGATCCACGTCTTCGCACCGCCCTCATGACGCCGGACGAGCTGCGGGCACACCTCACGCTGCACGTCCGGCTGCTCAACGAGGAGCTCGGTCGTCACGAGCGCATCGTGGCCATCGGCGTCGCGCCGCAGCCCTTCTCCATCCCGTCGGGCGAGCTGACCCCGAGCCTGAAGGTACGCCGCGATCAGGTCCGCGAGCGACACAAGGGGCTCATCGATGCGTTGCTGAACCGAAATTCAGGTTCCTCGGCGAACGGTGATATTCTGCGTTTCGAGGATGTCTAGCGTGTCAGAAGATCGGCGTCTTTCGGATCGGGGGCCCATGACGCAAGGCCCCGAGCCGGAGCTCGTCATCAACTGGCGAGATCCCGTCACCGCGGCGCCCGGCTACGCGATCATCGACACGCTCGCGCAGGGCGTCGCGTTCGGCGGCATCCGCGTGCGTCGAAACCAGCAGTGGACCGATCTCGCCGGTCTCGCGCGCATCGGCACCATTCGCTACCAGCTCGCACGCGTGCCCATCGGCGGCGCGCGCCTCGGGCTCAACTACGATCCGCAGGCGCCCGAGATCGAAGAGGTCCTCGGCCGCTTCCTCACCTCGCTCAAGCCGCTCCTCGGCTCCGTGCTCTCGCTCGGGCCCGACCTGAACGTGCCGGCCGTGATGCTCGAGCGCATCGTCGAGGCGAACAAGCTCCCGTGGCGCATGGAGGCCGTGCGTCGCAGCCAGGGCTGGAGCATGGAGCGCTGGGAGCTGTACAACCGCGTCCTCGATCAGCCCGACGCCGACGGCCTCACGCTGCGCGAGCAGCAGGTCGCGCTGTCCGTCGCGCACGCGACCATGGAGATGGGCGAGTTTCTGTTTCACCGCCAGCAGACCGTCGCGATCCTCGGCGCGGGTCCGTTCGGCACGCAGATCGGGCGACTGCTCGCGCTCATGGGGGCCACCGTCGTGGCGGTCGGCTCGGCCTCGGCCGGCGTGTACTCGGCGGGCGGCCTCAACCCCTCGGTGCTCGAGACCGGCGCGCGCGTGTCGCTGTCGCTCGATCCGTCGCACATGTTCATCACGCTCGACGAGTTCTACTCGCTGCCCGTCGATGCGCTCGTCCTCGCGTCCAACGACGCCGTGACCATCGACAACGTCGGGCGCCTGCGCGCCCGCATCGTCGTCGAGGCGGCGGCGCGCTCGGTCAGCACGCACGCGGAGAAGGTCCTCGTCGCGAGCGGCACGCCGGTGCTCCCCAACTTCGCGGCCACCACCGGCGCGGTGCTCGCGGCCGACGCGCTCTTCCGCGGCATCCTCGACACCGCTGACGACACGCGCGAGTACATCGGCACCAACGTCCGCTCCACCGTGCGCGACCTCGCGCGCCTCGCCACCACGCTGCGCATCTCGGTGCGCGAGGCCGGGGTGCGACTCGCGTTCCACCGTCGAGACATGCCCGAGCTACCCATGTCGACGGAGATGGCGCTCTACTCAGTGGCAGAAGAGCCACCGGACTACTTTTGAGCATGGCTTCGACCGCACCACTCCCTCTCGAGGAGGCCGACCGCCTGCTCTGCCTCGCCGCGTCCGAGGCCTTGCCGCTGCACCACCTCGATCCGATCAACTCGGCCGCGGAGATGGCGAAGGTCGCGCTCGATCCGAACTACAACCCGATCTTCGAGTACCCGCACCAGGACGAGGCGCTGCTCGCGGCCCACATCGAGAAGCTGCAGTCGCTCGATCTACCGGGCTACGGCGTCGGCATGTTCTTCACGCAGGCGCGCGAGTACCTCGTCAAGCGCATCGGCCTGCGGCTCAACATCGGCGACGAGTCGCACTGGGCGCAGCAGCTATACCCGCGCGCGCCCGAGCACGTCATCCAGCTCGCGCGCCGCATCCTCAAGCAGCCGCAGCAGTCGCAACGCCCTGTCGAGCGGCCCTTCCGCGCGACCGATCAGGTGAAGCTCGTCACCGCGCGCCTCCGCCAGTACGGCCTCGAGGACTGGCGCGTCGAGGTGAGGCCGAACCTGTCTGCGACCAACACCGATCCCACGAACCGCCTCATCAACCTGCGCGCCGATCTGCAGGCGAGCATGGAGGAGATGAAGCGCCTCGTCGTGCACGAGATCGACACGCACGTGCTACGCGCCGCCAACGGCTACAGCCAGCCATATCGTATCTTCGCCGTCGGTGCCGTGCCCAGCTACCTCATGACGGAGGAGGGCCTCGCCGTCATCAACGAGGAGCGCATGGGCTACATCGACACGGCGCGCACGCGCGTGTTCGCCGCGCGCGTCATCGCCGCGATGGCCGCGCTCACGAGCTCGTTTCGCGACGTCTACGCCGAGCTGCGCGACCTCGGCTTCTCGCACCCCGAGTCGTTCACCATGACGAGACGCGTGAAGCGTGGCCTGTGTCACACCGAGGCACCGGGCGGCTACATCAAGGACCACGCCTACCTGTGGGGCCGCGTGCTCGTCGAGGAGTACGTGCTCACCGGCGGTGATCTCTCGCGCCTGTACTTCGGGAAGATCGCGCTCGAGCACGTGCCGTTCGTCGAAGATCTCGGCCTGTTGCCGCCTCGCTACTTGCCTTATCCTTATTCGTGATGCGCTCTCTCCTCGTCGCGACGTCCCTCCTTTTGGCGAGCACGTCGTTCGCCGCGCCCAAGGCCGCTCCGAAGAAGCTCGACCTGCGAAAGCAGGAGCTCTTCCTGTCGACGCTCGATGGCAAGCGCACGAAGCTCGGACCGCTCGTGGGCAGCAAGCTCACGCTCGTGAACCTGTGGGCCACGTGGTGCTCGCCGTGCGTCGGCGAGATGCCCGCGCTGTCGAAGCTGCGCGACAAGTACAAGGCTCGCGGCTTCGAGGTCATCGGCATCGACATCGACGAGAACCCTGCACTGGTGCAGCAGTTCCTCGCGAAGCACCAGGTGAGCTACCCGGTGCTCGCGTCCACACCGAACAAGACGGTCGCCACGCTCGGCAACCTCGAAGCGCTCCCGACATCCCTCCTCCTCGACGAGGAAGGCGACGTGGCCGAGGTCATCGTCGGCGTGCTCGAGATTCCCGATCTCGAGAAGACGATCGAGAAACGCCTCTCGGCAAAGAAGAAGTGATCTATTTCGAGCGGGCGAGCGCGGGGAACTGAGGCGCCAGCTTGGTGTCCATCGTGACCCGCGGGGTCTTGATGCGGGCGGTCTCCCGACCAGCGGCGGCTTGCGCGGCGACGTAGGCATCGTAGGCACCGGCGGGGAGCAGCTGCACGATCGGCGCGGCGAGGCGAAGCGTCTCGCGCTTCTTCTCGTACTCGGCGTTCGCATCCACGAGGCCGACCTCGAGGGCACCCGCGAGCTCGTCGAGGACACGCTGCTCGATGCTCGTCGACAGCTCGAGTAGCAGCACGTAGCCAGGGGGCTGGCCCCACTCGGGCGCGAGGCAGAAGAAGCGCGAGCGCAGGCCGCGGCTCGTGAGCATCTGCTCGACCACACGACCGACCTGCTCCTCGGTGAGCTTCTCGCCGGTGAGCGACGCGACCGCGCTCGTCTTGCGACGGAACTGCAGCAGCGGCGCCTTGTGCATGCGGCCGACCACCGACACGAGGTCGCCCATGCCGTAGCGATAGAGGCCCCGCGAGTTGGTGACGAGCAGCTCGCCCTCGTCGCCGTCCTTCGCGGCGAACAGCGGGATGACGCCGTGCTCGGACTTGAGCTCGAGGAACACGGACTGCAGCAGCGGGACACCGGCACCGCGATCATCGGCGGTGACCGTGACGCGGCCCTCGCTCGACGTGTAGCCGTAGTCCCACACGGGGATCGGACCGAAGGTGTCGGCGAGATCCTGGCGATAGAGGCCCGCGCCCGCGTTGATCCAGCAGCACAGGATCGACAGCTCGGGCCACACGGCGGCCGGCGTGAGCTTGCCGTCGCGGGCGAGGATCTCCTCGAGCGCCTGCGCGCGCGCAGGATCGGGCGGGAGCAGCGGAGAAAGTGCAGCAGCGGCCGCCGGATCGATCTCCTCGTGGGAGAGGCCGCCGTCACGCACCGCATGCACCAGCCGGGGACCATCGGCGACGAGGCGCTGCGCGACGAGCAGCAGCGTCGAAGGATTGACCGCCGAGAGCCGCACGAAGCTGCGACGCAGCGCGAACGCGAGCACCGCGAAGTTCCGGCCCGTGACCGAGCCTATCTGGTAGGCGTCGTACGGCACGAGCTCCGTGTACGTGCCGCGCGCGACCTCCTGCCCGTAGAACCAGCCGCTGACGGCGCCGATGGGCAGGCCCGTCGGCATCGAGCCCTCGATGCGGTTCACGTAGCGCAGCTCGGACCGGCCCGCGACCTCGGGGTGCGCGGCCTCGAGGAAGCGCTGCTCGAGCGCCATCCAGCGGACCGTCTCGTCGTAGAAGCCCGGGTTGATGAGCACGTACTTCTTGCGGCCGGTCGTGCCGCTCGACGTCGCCAGGTAAACGACCTCGTCGCTCACGAGCACGCCGGCTTCTCCCTCGAGCATGCGCGCGACGTAGGGCTCGAGCGCGTCGTACGTGGCTTCCGGGACGCGCTGCGCGTACTGCTCGTACGTCGTGATCTCGGCAAAGCCATGATCGCGTCCGTACGCCGAGTCCTGGTTGTGGGTGATGAGGCGACGCAGCGTCTCGCGCTGCGCGGTCTCGGGATCGAGGAGTGCATCGTCGAAGCTCACGTCTGATCTTCCTTCACGTCGGGCGGGAGGCGCTCGTGCACGGGCTCGCCCGTGAGGTGCGACAGCTTGAAGTTGACCGCGCCGCCACCGGAGAGGCCGCTCGCCTGCAGCGCCTCGAACGAGCCGCGCTTGCAGCGACGCAGCACGAGCGGACCGAGCCGCGCCGAGCTCCGCTTCGCCTCGTACTCGACGTTGAGCTGCATGAGCTGCTCGTCGACCGCGGCGGCCAGCTGCGACACAGCGGCAGTGTCGGCGCCAAGCCCGGCGCCGAGCCCGGTGCCAAGCCCGGTGCCAAAATCGACGGACAGCACGTAGTACGGCAGCGCCTCGATCTGTGGCGACAGCATGAAGTGCACAGGCGAGAGGTGCAGCCGCGAACACGCGTTCGACACCGCCTGCTCGACCTGGAGCTCGGTGAGCTTCTCGCCGGTGACGGAGCTCGTGCGACCTTTGCGCGCGAGGAAGTGGAACGTCGGCGTGCCGTTCGCCAGGCCGTCCACCTGCACGAGATCGCCGATGCGGTACCGCGTCATCCCGGTGGGCGACGTGAAGATGAGCTCGTAGCGCTTGCCCTGCTGGAGCTCGTGCAGGAGCAGCGTGCTCGTGCCATCGAAGGGTTCGGGCAGGAACTCGAAGAACGTGGACTCGACGGCAGGTGCCCCGCCGAGATCGGCGTCGGCGAGAGGCAGCGCGACGACGCCTTCCGACGCGGCGTAGATGGGCGCGCGGATGCGCACGTCCCCGAACGCCGCACGCAGGTGCGGCTCGAACAGGTGACACGTGCCGCCGCGCCACGTGACGAGCAGCGCGAGGTTCGGCCACAGATCGCGCGCAGAGATCGGCCGACCCAGCGACGAGAGCCTGCGTGCACGCTCGACGTCGAAGGCGGCGATCTCGCGGCAGAAGCGCTCCGTCTCGTCGGCGAGGACACGCGAGAGCAGCAGCAGCGTCGTCGGGTTCGTGGCGCGGAGCGCGTGCAGATCCCAGCCCTGCGATGCGAGCGCCATCTGGAAGAGCCGCTCGCGCGCGTCGGGGATCGTGCAGATCGCGCGGCCCGGCCCGGTGTCGTCGAACGCGTAGAAGAATGGATCCTCCGCGAGCGCCACGTCGTAGAGCCGCGAGACGTACGAGTCGACGGGCAACCCGAGCGCCTCCTGCCTCGTCGAAGAGAGCTGGTAGAGACCGACGGCGCGCGGCGTTCCACCGCCCAGCGGCAGCGTCGGAGCATCGCGGAACATCGCAGCGGAGAACACGTCGTGCGCGCGCTTGATGGAGTCGCGGAACGCCGCCGTGTAGGGGATGAGCTTGGGTTTTCCCGTCGACGCCGACGTGCGCAGGAGGCACAGCGGCACCTCGCCCGACAGGTCCTGCGGGCACGGCTCGATGTACGCGCGCAGGCCCTCGAAGTCGCGCAGCGGCACGTTCCGACGGAAGGCGTCCACGAGCCCGGCATACGAGAGCTCGCGCGACATGAGCGCGTCGAGGCCGTGCTCCTTGCCAAAGCGACCGCCCCCGAGCTGCCGCAGGAGTCGCACGAGCGTGTCGTGCTGCGCGAGCTCAGGTCGTGCGAGCGTCTGGTCGAAGCGCTTTACGACTGCATCGTAGTCCACGGAACGAAGATGTTACCGCAGCGCGGAGTCGTGTGGATCGAGCGTCCAGAAGCGCTCTCCATGCCCTCGCTCCACGACCGACGCTGCGTGCGTGCGCACGAGCTCGTCGGGACGGTCCATGCCCATGGGACCAAGCTGCGATGGATACGCTCGTATGGCCTCGATGCGCGCGGGCAGCGTGTCGTCGATGTCGACGGTGAACGACGCCAGCACCGGAACCATGTTCAGCCGCGCCACGAGCTTTCCCAAGCGCGTCACGTAGGGAAAGTCCTCGTAGTGATGCACCACCAGACCGGTCGCACGCAGCCGCTCATGCGCCGCGTAGCACAGCATGTGATCGACGTGCGTGGCGATGCCGAGCGGGAGAAACACCCGCGTCGCACCACGGCACGCCACGACGAGGCGCTCCGCGATCTCGCGCACCAGCGGGGCGAGCGCAGGCCCGGGTGGGGTCAAAAGCTCGCCGCTCGAGGACACGGGCGGATCGCGGTACAGCGCCTCGTGGATCGACAGGCCCTCGCCCGTCGCGCCGAGGATTCGCAGCGCGCGCTCGTTCTCGGCGCGTCGCATCGGCAGCGGATCGCGACCCGCGCCCCACGCCGTGTGGAGCATGCGGGCAAACGGCGACAGCGATCTCGACGGCTCGGGACTGCGATCGAACACCGTGACGACGCGGCACGGCGCCTGCCTCGCGAGCCGCCGCACCGTCCCGCCGCACGACCAGGCCACGTCGTCGAGGTGCGGCTGCACGAACACGTTCACGGCGGCCTTCTTTATACACGCGGGGGGTCGGGCGGAACGATGTAAGCTGAACCCGCTTGCGCCCTGTGATCGTATGAGCCTGCTCCAACAACTCATCGGCGAGCTCCACGAGCACGACGCCATCGTGGCCGCCGAGCGCGCGCTCACCAGCGAGCTCACCCGTCGAGGCATCTACTTCGGCGACGGCCTCCTGCCGACGTACTGCGTGCCGTTCTACGCGGAGAGCAAGGCGCTCGATACGTGGATCCGCAGCGCGGAGGACCTCGCGCTCACGGTGGAGGACGTCGCGCAGGAAGCGCTGCGCGATCCGGCGATGATGCGTTCGTTGCACCTGCGCCCCGAGGCGCGCGACTGGGTCGAGATCGATCCGGGCTATCGCACGATCTCGGTGCTCGCGCGGCCAGACGCCATCTTCGTCGACGGTGCGATCAAGTACGTCGAGTACAACTCCGACAGCCCGGCGATGATGGCGTTCTCGGACCACGTCGCCGAGTGCCTGATGACCCTGCCGCACATCGCGAAGCACGCCGCGCACCTGCGCATCGAGCGCCAGCTCCCGCAGCTGCACGCCACGCTGCTCGCCTGCTATGCGGAGTACGGCGGTCGCGATCTCACGCCGACCATCGCCGTCGTCGACTGGCCCGGACAGAAGACGCGCTTCGAGCATGCGCGCATCGCGGAGTTCTTCGAGGAGCACGGCTGTCCGACGATCGTGTGCGATCCGCGCGCGCTCGAGTTCTCCGGCGGCAAGCTGCGGCACGACGGTCGCGTCATCGATCTCGTGTATCGCCGCGCGCTCTTCACCGAGCTCCTCGAGCGCGCGAGCGAGGTGGCGCCGCTCGTCGCTGCATATCGCGGGGGGAAGGTGTGCATGGTCAACCCGCTGCGCTCGTACCTCGCGAGCTCGAAGACCTTGCTCGCGCACCTGTGCGCGAACTGGCCGGCGTCGCGCGGCGAGTGCCCCGTGTTGCCGACCAGGATCCTCGACGCGGAGCGCATCGCGCAGCTGCGCACGCATGGCGATCACGTGGTCCTCAAGAAGGGCGAGAGCCATGGCGGTCTGCACGTGCTGCTGCCCGGCCTCGCGAGCGACACCGATCGGCAGGCCGCGCTCGACGACGCCGAGCAGAGCCCGTGGATCGAGCAGGCCTACGCCGTGCTGCCGAAGCTGCGCGTCCCACACGCAGGCGGAGTGCACGACAAGTTCTACAACTGGAACCCGTTCCTCTTCGGCTGCAAATACGCGGGCGGGATCGCGCGCGCGAGCGACACGCCGCTCATCAACATCACGCTCGGCGGGGGTCTCTTGCCGACGGTGCGAGTGGACTGAAGGTGGGACCTCCTCCCACCTTTCGCGGCGCTCCGCGGGTGCTACGCTTGGGCGTGATGAAGTCCGGGCGGTGGGCGATGGGACTGCGGGCGGGGCTGCTGCTGCCCGCTCTTTTGCTGTCGGGTGTTGCGGGCGCTGCAGAGTGCCAGACGTTCGATCGCAGCCCCGCGTGTTGCCCGCATGCGCCTCCGGTGTGCTGCCCCGCGGACCTCGCGAGCACCGTCGATGACATGCTCGTCGCGCAGGCATGCGGCGGCGCTGGCGCCCCGAAGGGTCAGTCGCAGCTCCTCGACGAGTGCCGCCACTACTACGGCCACGACGACGTGATCGGCGAGGTGCTCACCGGTCGTCAACCCGCCGCCACCAGCGCGTTCGATGCGATGCGCGCACGCCTCACGTCCCCGCGCGCCCAGGTCGCGAGCATCGCGGTGGCCGGCGCACAGCACGCGTTCATCGTGCGCAACGTCACGGAGACCGGCGCTCTCGAGCGCACCGCAGCGTGGGCGCTCGTGGGTGGCGAGATGATCCACGTCGAGGCCGAGGTCGAGGCCTGCACCGCGCCGCAAGTCGAAGTCCTGCTCGCTCGGATGATCGAGCGACTCCATGATGGGAAGAGCATGAAGACCACGTCCGTCCCGCCGAAGAGGCCGAGCCAGTGACCGGAGGATCTGCCGTGTTCGCCATCGAGCGTGCGGGTGAGCCGCCGGGGCTCGTCGACGAGGCCGCCGCGCTGCACATCCGCGACGTGCCGGGCGCACGCCACAGTATCGTGCTCATCCACGGTGTCATGTCGCACGCGGGCTGGCTCGAACCGCTCGCCGAGGCCCTGGCAGAGCGTGGCATCGCGAGCGTCGCGGTCGATCGCCGCGGCTCGGGTCGAGCCACGTCCCTCGTTGGTACGGCCGAGCCCAATCACTGGCTCCACGACATCCGGGTCGCGCAGGCGCACCTCCGCAGCAAGGGTCATCGCGTCGCGCTGCTCGGCTGGTGCTGGGGCGCGCGTCTCGCGCTCGTCTCCGCGAGCATCGATCCACCCGATCAGATCTTCCTCGCTGCACCGGGCCTCGCGATGGCACCACAGATCCGCGCGCGCGCCGCTGCCCTCGCTGCGGGCACCGAGGATCCGGTCGCGCTACCGTTCGATGTCGACGTGTTCTCGTCCGATCCCGAGGTGACGCAGCGCATCCGCGCCGACGAGCTGGCGTGGCGCACGCAGCCGCGCTCGTTCCTCGCCCCGAGCCGTGGCCTCCTCGATCGCGCGATCTCCGTGCTGCCGGGCCTCTCGGTGCCCATCACGACGCTGCTCGCCGACTCCGATCGCATCGTCGACAACGCCACGGTCGAGCGCCTGCTCGCACCGCGCCAGATCGTGCGCCTGCCGGGCGAGCACGCGCTCGTGCTCGAGGCGCCCGCGCTGCTCGCGGATCGGCTGGTCTCGCTGCTCGCTCCGTGAAGGTCTCCGCGTCACACGTCCGCATCCCGATGCGATACCAGTTCGGGCACGCACGCAGCCCGCGCAACGTGGCGGACAACGTCATCGTCGAGGTCGAGCTCTCGGATGGCAGCCGAGGCTGGGGCGAGTCGGTCCCTCGGGAGTACGTGACCGGCGAGACGGTCGCGTCCGTGCTGTCCGCGCTGTCGTCCGGGGTCGTACCGGAAGAGCAGCCCGACCTGGCCTTCGCGGCGCGAGATCTCGCCGATCGAGATCTCGCGCGCGAGCTCGGCGGCGAGCGCGCACCGCAGCTCGCCGCGGCGTGCGCGCTCGAGCTCGCGATCCTCGACGCGCACGCTCGCCGCGAGCAGCGGCCGATCCTGGACGCCGTCGCCGCGGTCCCCGAGTACGCCGGCCTGCTGCGCGAAAAGCCGTTCGAGCACGTTCGTCAGACGCTCACCATCGGAGACGATCTCGAGGGCGCGCTCTCGAGGGCAGGCGAGCTTCACGACGTGCTCGATCTCAAGGTGAAGGTGGGTTTCGGCGCCGCCAACGATCGCGCGCGCGTCGCCGCGCTGCGCCGCGTTTTTCCCGACGCGAACCTCCGCGGCGACGCCAACGGTGTCTTCGACGTGGAGAGCGCGCGCGTGCTCCTGCGCAGCCTCCAGCTCTCGTCCATCGAGGAGCCGCTCGCCGAGCGCGACCTGGCCGGCTGCGCCCAGCTCCGTCGCGATGGCACGGTCGTCATGCTCGACGAGAGCCTCTGCACGCTCGATGACGCCGAGCGCGCGATTCAGACCGGCGCCGTCGATCTCTTCAACCTGCGACTCTCGAAGTGCGGAGGCATCTTCGGCACCATGCGCCTCGTCGCGCGCGCGCGTCGCGCTGGTCTCGGCTGGCAGCTCGGCTGCATGGTCGGCGAGTCGGGCGTGCTGTCCTCGCTCGGCCGCGCGTTCGTCGCACGCGTCGAAGGCGCGCTTTTTTTCGAGTCCACCGTGCCGACCCGCAGCCTCGAGCACGACCTCACCGATGCGAGGCTCGATCATGCGCCCGGCACGCGCATGACGCCGGTGCCCCCGGGTCACGGCTTCGGCGCGCACATGCTCACCGACGTCCTCGAGCGCTACACCGTGCAGCGTCGCGACATCGCAAACATCAGCGCTACCTGAAGCAACCACGCACGAGACGCGGCGCGACGTCGTTGCGATCGAGCTCGGCGCATAGCTTCACGTCGGCCTCTGCGCCCATGCGCAACAGGTTGCGGCCGCTCTCGCACTCGCGCAGGAACGCATGGAGCCGCTTCTTGCTGCGGATGAACAGGTCGAGCGAGAGCCGCGCGCCATCGGACAGTAGCGACTCCTCGAAGCTGCCCGCGGGCAGCGCCGCGATGATCGCGCCCGCGCCGAGGAGATCTTCGAGCGCGACGCCGGTGGTGCGCCCGGCGCACACCAGCACGAGCGACTCGGCGTTCGAGACGGCGCGCGCGACCGCGGCGGCGTTCACGAGCGCGCCCACGTAGATCGCGCGAGCGGCGGCGCTGCGCGCGATGGCGCCGGTACCGTTCGTGGTGGTGAGCACGAGCTTCTTGCCACCGAGCGAGGGTCCCTGGCCTTCATTGCGCCCAGCGGGCGAGGCCGTGCCGCGGGCAGCGGCCTGGCCTTCATCGCGCCCAGAGGGCGAGGCCGTGCCGCGGGCAGCGGCCTGGCCTTCATCGCGCCCAGAGGGCGAGGCCGTGCCGCGGGCAGCGGCCTCGATATCGACGGGCGAGTTGCCCAGATCGAACCCGGGCAGCTTCTTGCCGCCGCGCTCGCCGGCGATGAGCACGCGCGGTCCGCGTCGCCGCTTGGCCTCGGCGATGGAGGCGACGGTCTCGACGACGATCCCGCACGCCACGGCGCAGGCGATGGTGGTGGTGGCGCGGAGCGTGTCGATGACGACGACCGTTGCCCCCTCGACGGACTCCGGCACGAGCGAGCGGGCTTCGGGCACGACGCGGATCTTCATGTGTCTACTGCTCCGAGATCTGGCGGGTCTTCAGCCGGCCGATGTTGTAGGTCGCCTGCTCCCTGTCGAACGGTCGCTGCGCATCCTTCCCCAGCACCTCCCAGATCGCGATCGCGCGCGCGAACTGCTTCGCGCGTTCGAGCGCTGCGGCGTGACGACGCATGAGCGCGATGTCCCCGGGCCACTTCTTCTGTGCGGCGACGTAGCGCGCGTCGGCCTCCGCCGTGTAACCCGCGCGCTCATAGGCATCGATGATGCGGTCCCACGAGGCGCGCCCGCCATCGGTGCGCGCGAACGCGTCGTCGTAGGCCGTGACCGCCGCGGCGCGATCTCCGCTCACGCGATACGCGTCGGCGAGCGAGAACGCGAAGTCTGCGTTGCGTGGATCGAGCTGCGCGGCGCGCTTGCGACACTGCAGCGCGCCGGCGGCGTCGCCGTGATCGGCGAGGCGTCGCGCGAGCTGATCCTGCGCGCTCGGCGCCGTCGACAGGTTCCCGGCCGCATCACGCAGCGCCTTCCTGCCACCCGCGTCGTCCTTCGCGGCGAAGCGCAGGTCCGCGAGCTCGAGCGCATAGCGCAGGTCATTGGGGTGCGCTGCGACGAGGGTCGCGTAGCGGGCCGCGCGCTCGGTCGGTGTCTTCGCGGTCGCGGCCAGGCGCAGCTCCGGCTCGGGATCGTTGGGGTCGGCCTTCGCCGCGGAGGTGTAGCTCTCGATCGCCTGCGCGGGCTTGCCGAGCGCGAGCTGTGTATCGCCTCTGAGCACCAGACGCGGCGCTGTCTTCGCCGACTGCAGCGACTTCTCGAGCGCCACCATCGTCTTCTTGTCGCGGCTCGCGTGCAGGAGCGACTGCGCGATCGAGCGTCGGCCGGTCGCCGACGGCTCGACGTCGAGCGCCTTCAGCATCGCCTCGTTCGCAGCATCCGCGTGACCGAGCTGTCGTTCTAGATCGGCGAGCTGTCGCCACTGCGTCACTGAACCTACGACCGTCTGCCCGGGACGCGTCTCCAGCTGCGCGCGCAGCAGCTCGGCTGCCTCGGCGACCATGCGCTGACCGAGCAGCGCGTCGAGGGCCGCCTCCGATGCCACGCCGGCCGCGTCCTTCGAGCGCACCTCGGAGAGGAGCGCGAGGCCTTCCTTGTGATGACCCTGGCGCAGCTCCGCGATGGCGGCCTCGATGAGGCGCGGCGCGGTGCGTCCCGTGCGCAGCGCGGTCTGCGCGGCCGTCGATGCCTCGGCATAGGCGCCGGCGGAGAGCGCGAGCTGGGCGTACGCATCGAGCGTCCGCGCGTCAGGCGGCAACTGCGCGACGCTCTGGTGCAGGCGCGCACGCGCGAGCGCGGCCTGCCCCGCGTCGATCTGCAGACGCGCGGCAACGATCTGATCGGCGAAGCGTGGGCTCGCGCTCAGCTCGGCGACGAGCTTCTGCCGCGTGGCCGCGGTCAGACGACCCGCGAGAATCCGGTACGAGGTGACCGCGAACGGATCCACGGCGAGCGCCCGACGCAACGCCGCCTGATCGCCGAGCTCCTGCGCATACGAGGAGCCAGCGATGAGCAAGAAGGCGGAGAGCGCGAGACGCTTCATGCCCTCGGCGCGGTCGGACGCACGCGCTTCACGAAGAGGTCGACGAGAAACATCAGCAGCGCGAGGCCGAGCAGCCACGGCGCGAGCGGGACGCGGTGCTGCGCCGACGACGTGCTCGCCTGCGTGAGGTTGGCGACGCTGACGACCTCACCACCCGAGAGCTGCGCGATGGTGTTGAGCAGCGCATCGTCGTCCCCGAGCACGAGCTCCGGCGTGATGGGCTGATCGACGACGCGCACCGCTGCGCCGAGGAGGACGGAGCCGTCCAGCGCCTTGGCGTTGAGGACGATGGAGCCATCGCTGGACCACGGCGCTCGGCCGCGCAGCTGCCCCGGGCCGGTGCGCGTCATCTCGATGCGATGGCTGACGGTGGCAGAGTCGGTGGCGTAGACGTCGACCTCGAGGTTCTTCGCGTTCTTCGCGTGCGCCTCGTCGAGGTCGGCGACGACCTCGAGCGAGCCGTCGATGACCTTGCCGTCGATGGTGAGGGCACTCGACGTGCGATCGCGCATGAGCTGACGCAGCACGCCGGACCACACGCGCGGGTACTCGGGCCACTTCACCCACTCGCGCGCCCAGGTGCCGTCGACGTCGGATGCGAACACGGCGGCCTGACCGAGGCCGTAGCGCCACACACCGAGGAGCGGCTGCTTGTTCTCGGCCGTCATGACCTGCTGCGCTCCGGGCCGGAGCGTCGTCGCGACGTAGCCGAGGAGCTGCGGCATGGACGAGAGATCGAGGCGCGCCAGCGGCGCGAAGTAGCCGCTCAGTGTCGGCGTGAACGGATGATCGATCTGCGCGCGCTTCGTCTGGAGGCGCGACTCGTCGGCGAAGATGCGCTTCACCTCGGCCGCGCTGTCCGTGACGAACGAGCGACCGCCGGAGATCTTCGCGATCTCGCGGAGCAGCGGTAGGTCAGCATCGCGGCTGATGGCGACCGTCGTGCACGTGATTCCCGCGGCGGCCATCTTCTGGGCGAGCGGCTTGAAGTCGACGCCGTCGGTGGAAAGGCCATCCGTGAGGAGGACGATGTGCTTCACGGCGGCCTTGCTCTGCCCGAGCTGGAAGAACACGTCTTCGAGCGCCGGGTAAAAGCGCGTGCCGCCGCCGGCCGAGAGCGAGTTGATCTCGTCGGTCAGGACCTGGCGGTTGGAGACGACGTTGAGCGGCGCGATCCAGCGAAACTCCGCGTCGAAGGCGACGAGTCCGACCTGTGCGTCGGGCGGTAGCGCGTCGAGCGTGCCGAGCGCGGCGCGCTTCGTCCACGCGAGCTTGTCACCCTCCATCGAGCCAGAGCGGTCGACGACCATGACCATGGCGACGGGCGGGACCTGGTTCTCGACGCGATCTTCGGAGCCGAGCGGGAGGACGCGCTGGATGGGTGAGTTGCGATCGAGCGTGCCGAGCCCGACCTGGCCGGTGACGAACAGCAGCCCACCGCCGAGGTCGCGCACGTACGACTCGATGAGTGACTGCGTGAACTCGTCGAGACGCGCGGGCACCAGCTCGTCGAGCACGATGGCATCGAAGCCCGCGAGCTCATCGATCGACTGCGGCGCACCCGGCGGATCGAAGCGCACGACGTCGATGCCCTGCAGCGTGAGCGCATCCGCGAGCGCGCTCGCCTGATCGAGCTGCGAGAGGCCGAAGAGCACGCGCGGAGGACCCGCGACGTAGAGGGTCTGTTCCCGGAAGTTGTTGTCCTTGATCGTATCCTGCTCGGCCTGCACCTCGGCGCGCAGCTCGACTCGACCGCTCGACTCGAAGGCCATCGATGCGGGCAGGTCGTTGTCGCCAGCCTTGAGCTGGACGTTGTCTTCCCACACCGGACGCCCGCCCTCGGTCAGCGTGATGCGCGCTTTCTGCGCGAGCGTCGAGCGCACGACGATGCGTACCTCGGTCTGCTCGCCCTTGCGCGCTGCGTCCGGCGCGTGGACATCGACGATCGCGACCTCGGGATCCGTGGCGGCGGGCAGCCGTACCGGCATGATCTGGATCTTCTCGGCGCCGAGCGCGCGAGCTGCGCGACGAGCGTCACCGCTCGTCTCGCGACCGTCGGAGAACAGCACGATGCGTCGCGCCCCCGCGTCGCCGAACGCTCCTTCAGCGGCGAACAGCGCGCGCTCGAGCCGCGTCTCCGTCTGCGGCTTCGGACCAAAGGGCTCCGCGACCGTGGCCTTCGCGACGTCGGCACCGAAGCGCCAGACCCTGAGGTCAGGGTGCGTCGCGGCGAGCTGTCCGAGCGCGGCCTTCACTGCGGCGCGGCGGCTCGGCAACATGCTCACCGAATCGTCGACGAGCGCGAGCACGCCGACGTTGCGTGTAGGCAGCGACACCTCGGGGCGGGCGAGCGCCATGGCCAGCAGCGCGAAGAGCGCGATGCGCGTGCCGAGCATCGCGCGACGCGGATCGACGAAGGACGCCTTCCAGACGCGCCACGCGTACCAGCCGACGAGCGGGACGAGCAGGAGGAAGATCGGGGCGGACAACGTCACGACGTGATCCTCCGGTGATAGAGGAACCACTCGAGGACCAGCACGCCGAACGCCGCGTACACGAGCCAGGACCAGAGGTCAGAGGCGCGCGGGAGCGTGCTCGTATTGCCGTTGCCTTTCGTGACCGTGCGCAGATCGGACTCGTGGCTGGAGGTGAGGCTCGCCGCGACGCGGAACGTCTCGTCGTCGGCGCGGATCTCGTAGAGGCCCGCGGCGTTCGCGCCATCGACCACGATGACGCTGCCCTGCGCGGTGGCCTCGACGTGCGGCGACGGGCCGGTGACCGACAGCTTCTTCACCGGCCCACCGCCAACGCGCTCGATGTGCCAGCGACGGCCGAGCGAGCGCGCGGCCTCGAGCTCGTCGGAGCCGAGCATCCAGTCGATCGCGTTGTAGACGAGGACCGGGAACGCGACACGCAGCGGGAGGTTGGAGTCCGAGAGGTCGAACGTGATGCCGACCTCGGTGCGATCGGAGCGCTGGCTCACGTAGAGGAGCGGGACCTCGCCGAAGCGGCCCAGCACCTGCGCGCCCTCCGGGGCATCACCGGCGCTGCCTGCCTTGATGACGATGTCGAGCAGCGACACCTGCTTGAGGATCGGGTGATCACTGCGCCAGTCGGTGAACATCGCGTCCGCGAGCGGCTTGCGATCCGCCGCAGCAGCGCCGAGAACGAGGTAACGCCCGGGCAACTTCGGCGCAGCCTCACCAACGAGGACCGTGATGCTGCCCGCGGCCTCCTGCGACTGGCCACGATCGATGTCGACGACGCGGTAGCGCGGGTTGGCGCGCAGCACCTCGCGCACGTAGCGCCCGCTCGGGCTGTCGGTGTAGAGGCGAACCGGATACTCGGCCTCGGGCGCGAGCAGCGTGTAGCCGACATCGTCCTGCGCCAGCGCATCGATCGCACCCTCGATCTCGATGTTGTAGAGCTCGGCCTTGAGGAGCCCGACGCCGCGCTCCTGCACGAGCGTGGGGAGCGCGACGATCTTGCGCTCGCCCGGCTCGAGGCGGACGTCGTCGAGCTGCACGAGCTGGCCATCGACCGTGACGCGGAGCTGCGCATGCGCCTTCGTTGCCGCGAAGCTGCGGATCTCGAGCAGCACGTCGTAGCGACCCGGGTTCGCCGGTGCCGCCCGCGCACCGAGCAGCGTGATCCCGATGTTGGACGCCGCCTTGCCGAACGACAGCACGCGCGCTTCCTCGGCCTCGTCGAGCGCCTCGTCACCATCGGTGAAGACGGAGATCTGGTGGGGATCGGTGACGAGCGCATGCGCGATGTTCACGGCCTCGCGCAGGCGCCCCTCGCACGCGCAGCCCTCGAGCTGCACGATGCGGCTGCGCACGCTGTAGTGGTCGCGGGTCGGCGCCGACAGGAGGCGCGGCTCGCCACCGGAGGTCACGAGGGCGACCTCGTCCGCGTCGGACACGCGGTCCATCAGCTCGAGCGCCTTCTGCTTCGCGGCCGACAGACGATCCCCGCGCGGCTGGCGCCTGGCGAGCATCGACGCGGACGTGTCGATGACGATGACCTGCACGCTCGGCTTGCGACCGACCAGCGGACGACCGAGCGCGAGCACGAGCAGCAGCACGACCGCGACCTGCAGCACGAGCGAGAGCAGCTCGAGGACGCGCCGACGCCGTGTGCCGACGTCGGCCTCCGCGAGCACGCGCTTCCACAGCGGCGAGAACGCGACCACGACACGCCGACGTCCCCACTGGCGCAGGTAGAGCAGCACCGAGGCGACGACGCCGAGGGCGGCGAGCACGCCCACCCAGACGGGACCGAGTCCGAGGAGCGTCATCGGCAACTCATCGGGCAACTCATCGGGCAACTCATCGGACGAGTACGCCGCGACGGAACATGTCGATGAGGAAGTCCTGGAACGGCTGGTCGGTGCGCGCGGCGACGGTCTGGTAGCCGAACGCGGCCGAGAGCCGCTGCAGCTCGCCGTAGTGGTGGGCGAGCGCGACCTTGTACGCTGCGATGGTGCCGGGCGTCATGCGTGCGGTCTCGAAGCTGCCCGTCTCGCAGTCGACGAGCTCGAAGTCGCCGCGCAGCGTGGGCTCCACCTCTTCCTTCTCGTTGATGGTCATCGACGTCACGAGGAAGTGGTTGTGATGGAGGATCTTGATGGCCTGGCTGTAGTCGGCAGGATCGAAGAAGTCGCTGAGGATGACGACGAGCCCGCGACGGGTGTAGCGCTGCGCGAAGTGGCGTACCGCGTAGGTGAGATCGGTCTGCCCCGTCGGCTCGATGCCGTCGAGGCGCCTGAGCACATCGACGAAGCGACCACGTCCGTGCAGCGGGCGCGCGCTGACGTCGACGTCCCGCGCGAACGGGACGATGGTGACGCGGTCCTGCGAGCCGAGCGCGATGTACGCGAGCGAGGCGGCGATCTTCTTCGCGTAGAGCAGCTTCTCCGGCTTGCCGCGCCCCATCGACGCCGACGTGTCGATGAGGAGGTAGATGTTGATCTCGGCCGACTCCTCGAACAGCTTGATGATGAGGCGACGGTGCTGGAGGTACGCCTGCCAGTAGAGCTGACGGATGTCGTCGCCCGTCGAGTACGGACGGAAGTCGGCGTACTCCTGGCCGGTGCCGAAGCGCCGCGACCGCCGAAAGCCCAGCAGCTGACCACCGAACAGTCGCCGGGCGGCGATGTTCACGTACTCGAGCTGGCCGAGGAAATCGACGTTGTCGCTGAGGCGCTCCATCTACGAGCTAGCGCGCCGGGCCTTCCTGGACCTGCTCGAGGATCTGCTCGACGATCTGCAGCGCCGTGACGCTGTCCGCCTCGGCCTCGAAGTTGAGGACCATGCGGTGGCGCAGCACGGCGACAGCTGACTTCTTGATGTCCGCCGACGACACGTGATAGCGGCCCTGCGTCATCGCCCACACGCGACCGGCGAACACGAGCGCCTGCGCGCCACGCGGGCTGGCGCCGTAGCGGACGTACTTCTTGACGACCGGGCTCGACTCCTCGAACTGCGGGTTGGTTGCACGATAAAGGCGGATCGCGTAGTCGCGCACGGGCGCGGCAATCGGCATGCGCGTGATGGTCTCCTGCATCTTCACGAGCTGATCACCGGGGATCGGCTTCGGGTGGTGCGGCGTCATCATCGAGGGATCGAGGATCTGTCGCATGTCGGCCATCGGCGGGTGGTCGATGACGAGCTTGAAGAGGAAGCGATCGAGCTGCGCTTCCGGCAGCGGGTACGTGCCTTCCATCTCGAGCGGGTTCTGCGTCGCGACGACGAAGAAGGGGCGCGGGAGCGGATGCGTCTGGCCGTAGAGCGTGACGGTTCGCTCTTCCATGGCCTCGAGCAGCGCCGACTGCGTCTTCGGCGTGGCTCGGTTCACCTCGTCGGCGAGGAGGATGTTGACGAACACCGGTCCCGGCTGGAAGCGCGTGTTCCCCTCGGTCGACAGCACGTTCGTGCCGAGGATGTCGACGGGCATGAGGTCGGGCGTGCACTGGATGCGCCCGAACTTCAGCGAGAAGATGTCGGACAGCGCCTTGACCAGCTTCGTCTTTCCGAGGCCGGGTGCCCCCTCGAGGAGGACGTGTCCTCCCGCGAGGACACCGACCACGAGGCTCTGCACCACGTCGCGTTGACCGACGATGGTCTTCCCGAGCGAGGTCTCGATGCTCCGGAACAGCTCTCCGAAGGCCTGTACGTTGCGCTCTACTTGCTCGGCTTCCATTTTTGATCCCAGTCCTGCTGGAGGTTGAAGAAGTAAGTCCGGATGGCTCCCGCGTACTCCGCGGGGATCTGCTCTCGTTGCACTTCGTTCTCTGCGACACGACGCGTGGCAGCGAGCTGCTCACGATATGCATTTTGCGCACCCTTGTCGCTGGCAGATGCCGCCGCGACGAGCTGACGGACCGGCGCACCGACCCACGGCGAGCTCACGCGCTCGTCGCCACTGTTCGCCGGCGCCTCGGGGCTCCCGTTGCGGAAGTTCGGATCGGTCGCGCTGCCTGCGGATGGACCGCCGCTGGGCTTCTCACCGGGCGCATCGTCCACGCCACTTCCCGGCGTGACCTCGCCACCGGGCTCGCCCTTTTGCGCCACGCCCGCGGGACCCGCATCCGCGCTGCCTTCGCTGCCGGGCTGCCGCGGCGTGGTGCTCGCGACGAACTGCTTCGTCTGCAGGTTCACGCTGCGGTTGGTCGCGGCGATCATCTGACGCACCTGCTGGATGAGCTTCTTCGCGTCGACCTCGGCTGCGACCTGGTTGGACATCACCGGGCGCAGCGCACCGACTGCCTTCGCGGTCGCAGCGTCCTGCGTCTGATCCGTGATGGTGTCGCCCACCTGGTCGAGCGCCTCGGCGAGCGCGTGATTGCCGGTGGCGCGCGCGAGCTCCTTCATGGCGCCCTTGAGCTCGTCGCGCTCCTCGGGCGATAGCGCCGGCGGGCTCTGGCCGCTCAGCGCCTTCTCGATGTTCTCGAGCGCGTCGTTCACCGCCGCGGTCTGACCCGACTGCACGCCGTTGACGAACGCACGCGCGCGCTGCGTGCTCGGGTTGCCGATCTGCAGCGCGGCCTGGATGATGCTCGGGTTGTCGCGCTCGAACTCGTCGAGCGCCGCCGTCTCCGCGGAGGTGCGCGCGACGATCGACTCCTTCGACACCGACTGACCGCCCAGATCCCCGAGCAGCTTCTTCGCCTCGCGCGCCGCATCGACGAGGCGCGCATCGGCCTTCGTCGCCGAGCCCGAGGCATCATCGAGCGACTTCTCCCAGCGCTGCGTGAAGTCGGTAGACAGGACGACCACCTGGTGACCGTCGTCCTGCGGGCGCTTGCGCCGCTGGTAGTCGATGCCGGCGGTCGCACAGGCGAGCAGGATCGCGGGCGCGATGAGCCAGAGGCGCTCGATGCGCACGTCGGGCAGCCGCAGCTGCATGTGGGAGAGGCGGCCGACGAGCGAGTTCACGCACGCCTGCTCGAAGCCAGTCTCCGCGGGATCGGCGAACGCGAGCGCGGAGACGAGGTGATCGCCGAGCTGGTTGGTGTCGTCGATGAGCTTGGCCCAGTAGAGCGTCGAGCGCGCCTGGCGACGCTGCTCGACGAGGAACGCGAGCGCGAACGCGATGAGCACGAGCGCCACGAGTGCGAGCCGCCGCGGCTTCGACAGCACCAGGTTCGGCATGCCGAGCCGGAACACGGCGAACACGAGCGCCCCGAACAGCAACGCCTCGGCGATCGCCGCGATCACCGTCGCAAGCAGCTGCTTGCGTCGCTGACCCTCGACGATGCTCTCGAGATGCGCGCGCACCGGGGTCAAGGAGTCACCCCGGGGGCGCTGGCGTCACAGGAGACAATCACTGCTTCTGCGCGTCGGCTTCCATGTGCTTGCGAAGGCTGAGCGGGCGCATGTCGGTCCATACGTCTTTGATGTGCGACAGGCACTCGGCCTTGGTTCCCGATTTGCCGACCTCTCTCCAGCCCGCCGGCGCCTCGCGATCGGCGAGCCACACGGAGTACTGCTCCTCGTGGTTCACAACCACCTTGTAGGTGCGGTTGTCTTCGTCGTCTGCACTCATCGCGTGAGCAGCTTAGACCAGCGTGAAGCGAGAATCCAGAACCGCGGAGAGCGTGGGCGAGCCGGTCTGTGGGCCCGCCTGCGCGACGTGGAGCGCCGCGCAGACGCCGAGCACCGGCGTCGTGACGACGGGGCCGAGCGTCGCCTTGCTGCCTGCTTCGACCGCCTGCCGGATCGCCGGACGCAGCGCCTCTTCGACCGCGAGCTCGTGCGGTGCGTCCTGATGGTGCACGCGCGGCTGACGCACCGACTCCTCGAGCGGGAGGCCATCGCCTAGCGTCGCCTGCGCGATCTGGAAGATGAGCGTCGGGATGCGGGGGCCACCCGAGCCGCCGATCACGAGCTCGACCGGGGAGGTACGCTGCTCGTCGCGCAGGAACAGCGACGGGGTCATCGAGCTGACCGGGCGCTTGCCGGGTTCGAGGCGGTTGTCCTTGCCATCGGCGAGCTCGTACCAGTTGGGCGCACCATCGGCGAGACTGAAGTCGTCGATGCTGTTGTTGAGGAAGAAGCCGCCGCCATCGACGACGAGCTTCGCGCCGAAGATCGTGTTGAGGCTGTACGTGTTCGACACCGCGTTGCCCGCAGAGTCGATGACACACAGATGGGTGGTGTTCTGCTCTCCACCGAGCCGCGAGTCGACCTCGGCGAGCGAGCGCTCGAGCCTGCCGAGGTCGCCACGCGCAAAGCCTCGCTCGGCGATCTCTCTCGCGCGCGCCTGCGTGGCCGGCGCGAGACGATCGGGGTCACCGAGCAGCGCGCCGCGCAGCTTGAACGCCACGCGCATCACGCGACCGTACGCGCTGAGGCGCTCGACGCTGTTCGGGGGGGTCGACGAGAGTCCCTCGGCCTCGAACAGACCGAGGCACGCGAGCAGCACGATGCCACCACCCGACGGCAGCGATGGTGCCACCACCGCGCGACCGAGGAACGTGCGGTGCAACGGCTCGCGCCACACGGGCGTGTAGTCACGCAGATCGTCCATGTCGAGCACGCCGCCGTACGCCCGCACGGTGCGGACGACGCGCTCGCCCAGCTCGCCCTCGTAGAACGTGCGCGGACCTTCTTCCGCGAGGCGCTCGAGCGTCCACGCGAGCTCGGGCTGCACGAAGAGCTCGCCCGGCAGCAGCGGCACCCCACCCGGCAGAAACGTGCGCGCGGTCGGCTCGAACTCGGAGAACACATCGGTGTAGAGCTCGAGGTAGCGCGACTGTCGCGTCGTCAGCCACACACCGCGACGCGCGAGCTCGAGCGCCGGCGTGACCACGTCCTTCCAGCTCCAGCTGCCGTGCTTCGCGAGCGCCTCCGCGAGCCCCGCGACCGTGCCGGGTGTGGCGACGGGGAGGCCTCCGCGCGTCGCACGGCGCTCGTCGCGCGCGCCCTCGTGCAGGAACAGCTCGGAGGTGAGGCGGCGCGGCGCGGTCTCCCGATAGTCGAGGAAGCTCGCCTCGCCGCCCTTCGGCTTGTGAAGGAGGAAGCCACCCCCGCCGAGGTTTCCGGCCTGCGGGTAGGTGACCGCGAGCGCGAGCGACGTGGCGACGGCCGCGTCCATGGCGTTGCCGCCCTGGCGCAGGACCCGCGCGCCCACCGCCGACGCGTTCGCGCAGTACGAGACGACGCAGCCGTTCGCAAGGTTGGCTGTCGGCTGCGGTGAGCTGGGACGCATGGCCCGCGAGACGATATCATGCGGGCCGATGAAGCCTTCCGATGACTCCGATCCACGTTCAGCGTCGTCCGATGACACGGGCCTTCGACCCGCGCTGGCAGACGGGGTGTGGACGGCGCTCGAAGAGGAGCTGCGCGATCGGCCCTTCTTGCGCTCGGAAGGCCTCGCCGCGGCGCTGAGCCGGCCCGCCACGGCGGCCTCGTGGCTCGTCGAGAAAGCGAACGAGCTCGTCACCCGCTTCGACAGGTTCTATCGCGCGATCGTCGACGCGAAGGGCGCGCTCGCTGCCGAGCCCGCGCGCCAGATCGGCCAGCCGTACGAGCGCATCGCGGAGGCCGAGGGCGATCGCTCGCCGCTCGTGCTCGGGCGCTACGACTGCGTCCTCGACGCCGACGGCAAGCTCCGCGTCATCGAGCTGAACCCCATCGGCGTCTCGACCCTGCACCAGCGCGGCATCGCGTACATGGCGCACGCGCTCCACAGGCAGGGCGACCCGTTCGCGGCGTCGCTCGATGCGTTCTCGCGCGACAAGACCGCGAGCATGCGCCGCTTCATCGACGAGACCGTGGCGAGCAAGCCCGAGCGTCCCACCGTCGGCCTGTTGCTCATGCCGGGCATGCACCGGGGCTCGAAGCTCCAGTGGGCGCACGAGCTGCGTCGGGCGGGGCTGGAGCCCGTGCTCGGCAGGCCCGGTGACGTACGAGTCGATGGGGGTGGTCTGTACGTGGGGGCGACACGCGTCGATGCGCTGTGGGCGGACTGGGTCTTCTATCTCGGCTACCAGCAGCAAAGGTACGAGCAGACACGCTTCGCGTCGAAGGTCGGCGACTACTCGAACGCCGGCAGCTCGACGGAGGCCGTGCTCTCGCTGCCCGGCTTCGCCGAGGCACTGGCGGAGCGCACCTTCACGATCTTCTCGCCGCTGCGCTCGTATCGCGCGCTGTCGAAGGCGCTGCTCGCGTGGATCGACCGCCCCGAGCTGCCCCTGACCACCGACGATCGCGCGTACCTCCACGCGCACGTCGCCGAGACGATCGATCATCGCGCGCGGCACTCGGCCTTCACGCCCGAGGAAGCCCGACGCCGGCGCGCGGAGCTCGTGCTCAAGCCCTGTCGCTTCGGCGGCTCGCACGGCGTCCTCATCGGCCGCGACGTCGGCCCCGATGCGTGGGCGCACAAGCTCGACGAGGTGTGGTCCGACCCCGAGTGGGTGCTACAGGACTTCATCGAGCCGAACAGAGACCTCCTCACCGGCGCGCAGCTCTCGTACGGCATCTACGACTACCTCGGCACACAAGGGGGCATCCTCGTACGCTCCGCCGACACGACAATCATCAGCGCGCGAACCGCGGGGCTCATCGCCGCGTGCCCTGCCTGAGCACCTGACGACAATCCCAATCCACCCCGGGCCCAAGCCATTCTGTACAGAGCGTCGGCCAGCTTAATAATCTTTCGTCGTCCAGAAAAAGCCGATACGGTATCGCGAAGGAGTTCTCGTGACAGCACAGCTGACCAACGCACTGCTCGACCGCGGTGAGCGTACGGCGAAGCCGCGAACCAACGGTCTGACGCTCATGATCGACAAGGGTCAGATGGGCATCAGGGGCATCGACGACTTTGCCGAGGTAGCAGGTCCTTACTGCGACTACGCGAAGATTGCCTGGGGCTCGTCGCTCATCACGGCGAACCTCGAGGCCAAGCTCGAGCGCTACCGCCACCACGGCATCACGCCGATGCTCGGTGGCACGCTCTTCGAGTACGCCTACCTCCGCAATCGAGTGCCGCAGCTGCTCGACTTCGCGGTGCACCACAAGCTGCACATCGAGCTCTCCGATGGCGTCATCGACATGTCGCACAAGGACAAGCTGATGTGGCTCGAGAAGTTCGCGAAGCACGTCGAGGTCTTCTCCGAGATCGGCGGCAAGATCGATCGCCAGGTGCGCGACTGGAAGACCGTCGTGCACGAGGAGCTCGCGGCCGGCGCGCACAAGATCGTCGTCGAGGGTCGCGAGATCGGTCCGGTCGGTCACGACATCCGCTCCGACTTCGTCGACGAGGTCATCGAGGCCACGAGCCTCGACAAGCTCGTGTTCGAGGCGTTCGAGCGCAAACAACAGGTCTGGATGATCAAGCGCTTCGGGCCGAACGTGAACCTCGGCAACATCCCCCCCACCGATCTCCTCACGCTGGAGTCCTTCCGACTTGGCCTCAAGGAGCACACTCTCCTCCACACGTTCGAGCGCTCCAAAGTTGCTCCGAAGGGCTAGCCTCACGGCGCTACTCTTCTCTGTCGGCCTGGCCTTCTGCGGGTTGAGCGCGGCGCACGACGTTGCGCGTGCGGACTCGCGACCGAAGGAGCTCAGCCTCAGCGAGGCCTACGAGCTCGCCCTCAGCACCAGCCAGCAGGTGCAGGTCGCAGTCGGCAACCGCGACATCGCGGACACGACGTACACGCAGCAGCTCACGATGGTGGCGCCCACCATCACGGGCGTCCTCACGGGTCGCTACCAGAACAACGCGAAGGCGCAGCCGGTCGCGGGGATCGCGGCAGGCCTCGGCATCCAGGCGCCGTACCAGTTCAGCGCGATCGCCTCGATCGCGCAGCCGGTGTTCCGCCGGGCGATCTTCGACGCGCGTCGGCAAGCCGCGCTCGGCATCCAGGGCGCCGAGCAGTTGCTGCTGCGCGCCAAGCAGCAGCTCATGTTCGATGTCGCGACGGTGTTCATCGGGGTGCTCCAGGCACGCACGCAGGTGATCATCGCGCAGGGTGCCGTGCAGCGCGGCGAGCAGCAGGTGCAATCGGCCACCGACAAGCAGCGCGCCGGTGCCGCGCTCGTCACCGCCGTCCTGCTCGCGCAGATCGACCTCAACCGTGCGCAGATCAGCGTCAACAGCGCCGAGGGCGCGCTGAAGATACAGGCGTCGCAGTTCCAGCGCCTCATCGGCGTCCCGCCGCCGGGCATCCTCACGCTGCCGCCGACGCCATCGCAGGCTGCGCTCACCGAGGCCATGGAGCGCGCGCCCAACAATCGTGCAGACCTCCGCGCGCTGCACTTCGCGACGCTGCAATCGCGGGCGACGGTGAGCCAGCTCGAGTCGCAGATCCTGTGGCCCACCCTCGACATCACCCTCCAGGGCGGCTACGTCGTCACGGCGCTCTCGAGCAGTCCCACGGACTTCCGTTTCCCGACGTACGGCATCTTCGGCACGTTCACGCTGCCGATCTTCCAGGCGGGCACCGAGTGGATCAACGTGAAGCTCCAGAAGGAGCACACGTATGTCGCCGCCTACCAGGAGTCGCTGCAACGCCGCCACGTCGGCGACGACGTGCGCCAGGCGCTCGCCCTGCTGCAGACCGCCAACAAGGCCATCGAGATCGCGACCGCGCAGCAGGCGGCCGCGCAGAAGAACTACGAGCTCGTCTCGCTCCAGTACAAGCTCGGCAAGGCGCTCCCGATCGACGTGCTCACCGCGCAGGTCGCGGTGTTCGAGGCCGAGACCAACAAGGCGCAGTCGCAGTACCAGCGCGAGCTCGCCGCGTACCAGCTGCTCTTCGCAGAGGGCACGATCAAGCTCTGAGCGTCGTGGCTACTGCGCCGGCGGTGGCGGCGCTGGTGGGGCGATGAGCTGGTGATCGCGCACGAGGCTCGAGTCGGAGACGATCTCGTCGCCTTCCTTGAGCCCCGAGAGCACCTCCACGGTGCTCCCGACGACCTGGCCCACCTTCACGGGGCGCGCGCTCGTGTAGTGATCGGGACCGATGATCCAGACGTTGCCTTGCGAGTTGATCGAGGTCTTCGAGATGTACATGCGCGGCTGCTCGCCCTGCATCGGCAGGAACGTGCACTTGACGCTCATGTTCGGACGCAGCGCCTGGTCGGGAACCTGGAGGTCGACCTTGACGAGCACGGTGCCCTTCGCGCGATCGGCCTGCGCGGAGATCTCGCGGACCTTGCCGTGGTACGTGTCGGCAGCCGCGTCGGAGGTGATGTCGACGTTCTGGCCACGACGGATCTTCACGAGGTCGCTCTCGTTGATGTCGACCTCCGCGACGAGCTTGGTGAGGTCGGCGACCTTGAGCAGCGGCGCGCCCGCGTTGACGGCCTCGCCCGGATGCACGAGGACCTCCATGACCGTGGCATCACTGGGCGCGTGGATGCGTGCCTGATCGATGCGCTGCTCGATGGGACGGAGCTTCGAGCGCGCGACATCGACGGCGCCGCGCGCGTTCGAGACCTCGACGGCGGTGGCGGCCTGCGCCTTGAAGAGCTGGTTGGTCTGCGTGAGCAAGCGCTCGGCGTCCCGCACGGCGGCGATGGCGGGCGCGAGCTCGGCCTGCGCAGCCGACGCGTCGAGCGTGACGACGATCTGACCGCGCTTCACCTTGTCGTTGTTGTCGACGTCGAGCGTCTTGACGGTGCCGGAGACGGGGGTGCCGATCTGCACGATGAACATGGCGTTGGTGTAGCCGGCCGCGACATGCGACTGGCCGCTTCCACCCGTCATCGCGATGCGCTCGGTACGCAGCACCGGCCCCGACGGCACGATGGGCCCCGACGGGGTCCGGTGCGTCCAGTAGTAGTTGCCACCGATGGCACCGCCCATCGCGACGACGAGCAACCACGGCAGCTTGCTCGAGCTCTGCGGACGCGGCGCAGGCGGCAGACGCGAGGTGCCCGAGCCTCCATCGCCACCGAGCGAGAGCGACTTGAGCGCCGCGAGCTTGGCGTTCTGCTGCTTGCCCGCGCGATCGCTGCGATCGCTGGGTGGGGGCGCGCTGTTCGAGCCCGACGAGCGGGCGTTCTGCGCGCGCTGTGCCGCCAGTTGATCGAGCGACGCGACGGTACGCACGGGCGAGCCCGCAGGCTTGCCGCCCGACATGAAGTTCGGATCGATACGCGTCGTCTCCGATGGAAACTCGTCCTCGTCGTCCGGCGCCGCCGCGGCCGCACCCGGGGAAGGATCCACGCCGTCGACGATGACCGACGACTCCCCACGCCCTGGCGGCGCCATGCCCGGGTTCGTGTGCTCGTCGATGCCGTCTTTGTCTGGAGGTCGATTCACGCTGGCGCCATGACGATACCACGGCGCAAACGACCGAGCCACGATCTGCGGCTACCGCTTGTACCCGAGCGCGAGGGTGACCTGTCCTTCAGCGGGCAGCCCCTGGCCCCACACGAACGCGCCTCCGCCGAGGCCGACGACGACGGCGCCAGGCTTCTTCGGAGAGGGCCGGATCTCCGCGGCGAGCTGCGCTGTGAGGCGCAGGTAGCGCATCGAGGCCGGTGCGATGGGGTCGACTTCGAGGGACGCGGGCTCGTCCGTCGTGGGCTTGCGCGTCCCGTACACCCCGTCGACTCGGATCGACGGCGAGAGGCGCACGCGCTCACCGATGCGCGCGAGGTAGCCCACCTCGGCCGCATAGACGAGCTCCGACGCGTAGTCGACGTTCACATCGTGGACGGAGCTCATGAAGCTCGGGCTCTCGACGCGCTGCGTGCCGCTCCCACGCAGCTCGGCACCGAGCGCGACCTGCACGAAGAACGGCACGCGCTCCCACACGTGCCCGAGGTGCAGCGTGAGCTCGCCCCGCAGGTCGCCGGTGCCGAGCGGTACCTCCCCATCGGAGCGACCGGTCGGGATGCCGAGCTTGGCCTCGATTGCGCAGCTCACCTCCTCGTCGAGCAGCACGAGCCGCAAGCCCGCATGCAGGTCACCCACACCCACCGACGAGAGCGCGCGCGTGTCCTGCCGCTCGACGGTGACCGAGCGCACGAGCGTGAAGTCGACGACGACCGCGAGCCGCGTCGCGAGCCCGATCTCGCCGTAGACCAGCGCCGCGCCGTCGCGCAGCCGCGCGGGTGTCGCACCACCGGGCGCGCCCGAAAGAGTGAGGCTCGAGCCGGCCTTCAGCTGACGCCGACCGCCGTCCGGAGAGAAGCCCTGCGTCGCCGTGACGAACAGCCCGCGCAGCTCGAGGTAGAAATGGCCCGGCTCGGGCACCCACGCGCCCGCGTGCGCGGTCCCCGCGTGCGTCGCCAGCAAGACGAGCAGGGTCGCGAGCCCGCACCGGTACCGGGCGAGGCGCAGCGCTACTTGCTCGGCTGCGACTCGGCCGAGCCGCCCGCGTTCTCCGGGGTCGCGGTCGTGGCGCCAGTGGTCGTGGTGTTGGTCTGCTTGGCACCGCCGCCACACGCGACCTGGAGCGTGCACAGCATCGCGAGCGTGAACAGGATGAGCTTCGTCATGAGGGCCTCCGGGGGTCGTGCGCTCAGGGGATCGGCAGCGAGCGCGTCCCACCGTACCATGACTTCAGCACCGCCTCGGCGGGCTTACCGTGGGGCGTGTAGCCACGATCGCACAGGCCACCCCGACCCGCCCACAACCACACGTAGGTGCCGCGCAGGAACGGCGTCTGACCCGCGCCGAACACGCGCACGAAGGCCGACCACAGCCGCCGCTGTCCCTCGAGATCGAGCGCGCCTTCACAGCCCTCGCCGGCGTTGCAAGCGGTCTTGAGCTGGTGATCGTTCCAGGGCCAGTACGCGGCGCCTTTCACCGAAGGAAAGCCGACCTCCGTGAAGAGCACGGGTCGACCAATCCGGGTGGCGAACGCGCGCAGCTCGTCGACGATCGGGCGCCACGCCTTCGTGAGCGCCGCGATCGACGGCGACGTGCCGCGCTCGGCCAGCGAGAAGTACGCGGAGATCCCGATGTCGTCGACAGCGCTCCAGAACTGCACGTCACGATAGCGATCCCAGTTGGCGCTGTAGCAAAGACGGCCCGGAAAGATCCGGCGTAGCGAGGCCGCGAGCGCGCACCAGCGCTGCACGTCGCCCTCGAACGACACGAGCTCCGAGCCGATCGCCAGGCGGGTCGCGCCCGCGCGCGCAGCGACGGTGGCGATCGCTCGGAGCTGCGCCGTGTAGGCATCCCACCAGCCGTCGCGATCCGGCGGCGCGAGCTTGCCGCGCCACTCGCCCGCGCGACGCACGCGCAGCCGCACGATCGGGAACACCAGCACCGACAGCCCGTGCGCGCGGGCGCGCGTGATCACCTCGGCGAGCTGCGCGTCCGAGCGCTGCGTCTCGTCGACGTTCGTCTGCAGCGGCGCAGGGTGCAGATCGCCGTCGCCACCGCGTGCGTCGTCGAGCGCGCCGCGCTGCACGGTCGTCCCGTCGATTCCTTCGGTGTAGAGCGGCACGAGGATCGAGACCTCGTCGGCGCCGAGCCTGTGCACCTCCGAAAGCGCGCGCTCGAGCTGTGCGCCCGGCACCACGAAGCCGAGCGCCACGCCCTTTGTCCGGAGGTCGCCGGGCGTACGACTGGCGCCAGGGACCGTCGCGCACCCACCTGCACAAAGCATCAGCGCGATGACGAAGGGGCGCATGGCGGGCGGTTATTGTATGCTCGTTCCCCCCAAGAACTCGACGGCAAGAGCGGGAGCCTCATGCGTATCGGCATTCGTACTCAAATGGTCTCGATCTCGGTCGGCGTGATCATCCTCGTCGCGCTGTCGCTGATCAGCATCTCGTGGTGGACGCTGCGGCGGACGCTGAGCGGTCAGGTCGCCGATCGCACGGCGCAGGTCGCCTCCGTCGTCGAAGGGCAGCTGCAGCTGCGTCAGCGCGACATCGAGCATGTCGTCGAGCTGTGGAGCACCAACGAGCAGTTCCGCAGCGACGTGCACAACGAACAGTGGGACGCCGTCGAGAAGTCGCTCGGTGAGATCCTCAAGGCTCGCAAGCTCGACGTCGGCATCGTCCTCGACTCCGAGGGAAAGATCTCGGCGGTGTCCGGCGTGTCGCGCGACAAGGCCGCCGCGTTCGCCAGCGCACACGCGCGCGCCAAGCTGGAGCACGGCGCACCGCAGTCGCTCATCGAGCCGATTGGCGAGAGCATCTACATCGTCGGCTGTCAGAAGATCGATTACTTCGGCAACGAGCGCGGCGAGCTCGTGCTGTTCGAGGCGTTCAACGACGCGCTCGCGTCCGACATCCAGAAGAAGATCGACGCGCAGGTCATCGCGTTCACGGCCACGGGGCCCAAGGCGTCGTCGTTCAAGACGTCCACCGAGATCGTCGATCCACTCACGCGTACGTTCGGTCGGCTCCCCGCGAAGGGCCTCGTCACGATCGGCTCCACGAGGGTGAACGAGGAGAGCTACTTCATCGCGGCGTTCGCGCTCGCGACGTCACCGAACGCTCGCGTCGAGCCCACCGCGGTGCGCGCAGCCATCGCGTTCGCCATCCCCGAGAAGCAGATCGCGCAGGCGCAGCGCAAGACCCTCATCAACTCCGTCGTTCCCGCCGTGCTGCTCACGCTGCTCTTCGGCGCCGCAGCGCTCGCGCTCGCCAACCAGATCGCGCGCCCCATCTCCGCGATGGCCGAGCAGTTCAGCAGGATCTCCGCGTCCGGCGATCTCTCGCTGCGCGTGCAGGAGAACCTCGAAAACGAGATCGGTGACATGGCGCGGTCGTTCAATGGCATGCAGCAACGTGTCGAGCAGCTTCACGGTCGCGTCGTCGTGGCCGAGGAGCGCATGCGCAAGGAGCTGCAGATGGCATCGACCGTCCAGGACATGCTCTTCCAGAAGGACATGCCGCACAACGGCGCGTGCGAGGTCGCCGCGTACACCTCCACGCTCACCGAGACGTCCGGCGACTGGTACGCCGTGTTCGACGATCTCGAGACGAAGCGAACCATCTTCGTCGTCCTCGACGCCACCGGGCATGGCGCGTCCGCCGCCCTGCTCACCGCCATCACGCACGGCTTTTTCCAGACGATGTGGACCGCCAGGCAGGGCGGCGATGCGGCGCTCTCGCGCATCCCTCCATCGACGATCCTGTCCATGCTCAACTCCGTCGTCCTCAACTCCGCCCACGGCACCATCACCGCGACCGCGTTCGTCGGCGTGCTGCACCATGGCACGCGCAAGATGGTCTACTCGTCCGCGGGCCACAACCCACCGATCGTCGCGCGCTGGGGCGAGGACGGCGAGATGAAGGCCAACATCCTCACCTGCAACCCGTCGTCGTCCATCGGCTCGGCGGACAAGCCCGTGTACGAGGACTACACGGTCGAGCTCCCGCCCTCCGCCATCGTGCTCGCCTACACCGATGGGCTCACCGAGGTCGAGAACCCTGCCGGCATGCAGTGGGGTGTCCGCAAGCTCATCACCGTGCTGCGCGGCTGCCGCACCGACACCGTCGAGGGCGTGCGCCAGAAGCTGCTCGACAGCTGCATGCAGTTCGCGCGCGGCAAGGAGCTCATGGACGACATGACCTACCTCACCATCCGGATCCTTTGATCGCAGAACCCCGAGAGGGTTCCGCCCCTTCCTCTTCAGGAAGGGCGCCGCATCACGCGCGTACGATGAAGGCGTGAGACTCCGTCCGCTGCTCCTCGCCTCGCTCGGCACCGCGCTCGGGCTCGGGCTCGTCGAGGTCGGGTTCCACGTCCGCGATCACGGCGCGTTCCCGCACCTCAATATCTACGTCCGCGACGCCAAGCTCGGCGTGCGCCTCCGGCCCGGCTCGACGGAGCGCATCTCGTTCTCGGGCAACCCACCTTCGGACGTGCGCATCAACTCTGCCGGCTATCGCGGCGCCGACTGGCCGGCGCACGCCGACAACGAGATCTTCGTCGTTGGCGACTCGCAGGCGTTCGGGCTGGGGGTGAACGAGCAGCAGAGCTTCGCGTCGCGCCTCGGTGAGCAGCTGCACCGCCCGGTCGCGAACGCCGCGGTGCCGACCTACGGACCCGACGAGTACGAGGCCGTGCTGCGCAACGAGCTCTTGCGCCGCAAGCCGAGGACGGTGCTCTACACCATCAACATCGCGAACGATCTGTTCGAGGCCTCGCACCCCAACCCTCAGCGACACACGGTGTGGGACGGCTGGGCGGTGCGCAAGGAGACCGCTCCGGCACACATCACGCGGTTCCCCGGTCGTGCGCTCCTGTTCCGCGACTCGCACGCCTTCTTCGCGCTGCGCGGCGCGTGGTACCACCTCGGAGACAGCGAGGACGGCTCGGTGCCATCGGAGGGTGGCTGGCAGGAGCTGGCGCGGGCCGGCCTCCGGGACGAGCATGAGCGCGACGAGGCGAAGAAGCAGAGCGATGTGCAGCGCGTCCGGCGCGAGCAGCAGCGCGCCGCGCTGCACGCGGAGCAGAAGGAGATCGACGCGCTCCTGCAGAAGGCGATCGCGCAGGGCGACGAGGACAGCGAGGACCTCGGAGTCGGCGTGCTCCACGCGGCGCAGGCTCAGCCCGGCGACATCGTGCGCACCAGCTACGGCGAGGGCTCCCGTCCGGTGGCCGCGGTGGCCGCGGAGATCAAGCGGGCTGCCGACGTGCGCGACGCGTTCGCCGCGACGCTGCGCGCACGCCACGACAAGGAGGGCCTCGCGGCGCTCGCGCGCCTGCCGCGCCTCGACACGGAGCTGCGCGCGGTCGATGGCCAGCAGGTGGCCGACGAGCTGCAGTCGCGCTCGCCGCTGCGCGCTCATCTCGAGCGAGTCGCGGCGCTGTGCAAGGCGGCTGGCGCGGAGCTCGTGGTCGTCGTGCTCCCGCTCGACGTGCAGGTGTCGAAGACGGAGTGGGCGAAGTACCACGCGGAGCCCATCGACCTCGCCGCGTCGCGCTCGCTCGTCGAGGACGTGCTCGGCGTCGCAGCGCGGCTCGGCGCACGCACGGTGGATGCGTGGCCGGCGCTCGAAAAGGCGGAGCCGGGTGCGTTCCTCGATGGGGATCTGCACATGAGCCCGAAGGGTCACCAGGCCGTCGCGGACGCCATCGCGCTGTCGCTGTCGAAGCCCGCGCGCGCGACCCTCGAGACGCAGGCTCTGCCGTTCGGTCGCTCCGCGGTGCCGACCGCGGACGACTTCTCGCACGGCGCACCGCTGCCGGAGAGCTACTACTTCATGAGCGATCTGCAGCAGCTCGGCTGCAAGGGCTCGATCGTTCGCGAGTGGCTGCGCCTGTCTTGCAAGAAGGCGCGCTTCGAGCTCGCGTCGCCTGGACGCGCCGAGCCGATGATCCTGGACACGGCCGATGCCGGCGTCCTCGTGGTGGCGATGCTCGAGGCCGACTCCTGGAGCGTGAACGTGCGATCAGCGAAGCGCTCCTATCGCATCGGCTCCCTCTGGGCGTTCGGTGAGGACGCGCCGGAGACGTACGTGTCCGAGCTCGAGGGCAAGCGCGCGCTCAAGGCGATGCCCACGCCCACTGCCGCGGAGGACGCGCTGTGCGCCTGCTGGAAGAGCCTGGGCCATGCCGACTGCTCCGATCTCGTTGGCGCTGCGGACGAGGGCTGCGCGCCCTACACCGCCGACTGCGGCACGTTCCTCGCGTGCGCGCGCGGCGACGCGTCGAGCTCGCGCGAATGCAAGCACGGCGTACCGACGGGCGTCACGCGGCGCTGTCCGTGATGCTCACGAGATGGCTCACGCGGCTCACGGCACCGTTGGTGTGGCGCAGCCCCGTACGTGCCGCCCGCCTCCTCGGCTCGTTCAGTCGTGCAGAGGCGTCCAGCATGCTCGACCTCCTCGCGGCTGCGCGCGCCACGCCATCTGCAGAGCGACGCGCGCTGTACCTCTCTCACGCGCTCGACGAGGAGCGCCACGCGCGCAGCTTCGCGGCCCGGGCGCGCCAGCTCGGTCTCCGTGATCCCGGCGCAGCGGACTTCGATGATCTCTACGAGAGACTCGGTGAGGTCGGCTTCCTCGCGTTCGTTCACCGCGGCGAGGCGCGCGGTCGAGCGCAGTTCGCCGAACATCGCCGCGTGCTCCTCTCGCGCGGTGACGAGCAAGGCGCGCGGCAGTTCGAGGCCATCCTCGTCGACGAGGAGCGGCACGAGCGCTACACGGGCGACCTGCTCTCGGCGCTCACCACGACGCCCCGTCGTGCGCTGCGTGCCGCCGCCCTCCGAGACGCGCTGTGGCGCTGGCGTCGTGTCGGCCGCTTCCTCTCGGGCCTCGTGTTCGCGGTGCTCGCGTCGGTGCTGTTCGTGCTGCTGCTGCCTTTCTCGCTCGCCGACCGCCTGCGCGCGCGGCACACGGGCTGGCGCGTGCCGTAGTGGCGGCCGTGCTCGGCCTCTCGGCTCACTTCCACGACGCGGCGGCGGCGCTGGTCGTCGACGGCGAGATCGTCGCGGCCATCCAGGAAGAGCGCCTGTCACGCATCAAGCACGATGCCTCTTTGCCAGTACGAGCAGCGCGCGCGTGCCTCGCACAGGCCGGGATAGATGCGCGGGCGCTCGACGCCGTCGTCTTCTACGAGAATCCCTTCGGCAAGCTCGAGCGCGTGCTGCTCTCGCTCGTGCGTGCGTTCCCGCGAGGCCGCGGTCAGTTCGTGAACGCGCTCGCGTCGCAGCTCGGCTCGAAGATCTGGATCGTCGACGAGATCGCCGAGCGGATCGGCGTCGGTCGCAACAAGGTGCACCTCGGCGATCACCACACGAGCCACGCCGCGAGCGCGTACTACACGAGCCCGTATGCGCACGCGGCCGTGCTCACCGTCGACGGCGTCGGTGAGCGCACGACGACGGCGCTGTGGCACGGTCGGGAGAGCGCCCTGTCGCTGGTCGAGTCGATCGATTATCCGCACTCGCTCGGCCTCTTCTATGCAGCGTTCACCGCGTGGCTCGGCTTCGCCGTGAACGAGGGCGAGTACAAGGTGATGGGGCTCGCCGCGTTCGGCGCGCCTCGCCACGACACGGAGGTCGCGCGCACGCTGCGGCTCGACGCCGACGGCAGCTTCACGCTCGACCTCGACTACTTCGCCCACACGCACGACGCCGAGCTCGGCTTCTCGCCCGCGCTCGAGAGACTGTTCGGCGCGCGTCGAGATCCCCGGCGCCCGTGGGATCCGACCGGGGAGGATCGCAAGTATGCGGACGTCGCCGCGTCGGTGCAGCGTCGCCTCGAGGAGGCGCTGCTCGGGCTCGCGCGTCGTGCGCGCGCGCGTACTGGCGAGGACGCGCTGTGTCTCGCAGGCGGCGTGGCGCTCAACGCCGTGGCGAACGCACGCATCGCCGCCGAGGCGGGCTTCGCACGCGTGTATGTTCAGCCCGCCGCCGGTGACGCCGGTGGTGCGCTGGGTGCCGCGCTCATGCACGCTCGCTCGCTCGGGGATCCGCGCTGTGCACCGCTCAGGGACTGCGCGCTGGGGCTTGTCGCCGATGGTGGAGAAGCGCTCGCGCTCGCGGCGTCACTCGGCTACGACGCGCGCCGTATCGACGACGTTGCGGGGGTGGCGGCCGACGCGCTCGTTCGCGGCGACGTCGTCGCCTGGGTGCAAGGCCGCTTCGAGTGGGGACCACGCGCGCTCGGCCAGCGCTCGTTGCTCGCGCTGCCCGCGGAGGCAGCCACGCGCGAGCGCCTCAACCGCCTCGTGAAGGAGCGCGAGCCCTTCCGCCCCTTCGCGCCCGCGACGCTGGAGAGCCACGCCGCGCGCTGGTTCGAGCACACGCCCAACGATCGCACGCCATTCATGACGACCGTCGAGCGCGCGCGTAAAGAGGCCGTCGAGAGGTTTCCTGCCGCGGTGCATGTCGACGGTACGGCGCGCCTGCAGACCGTCGCCGAGGACGGCGCACTCGCACCCCTGCTCCACGCGCTCGAACAACGCGACGTCGCACCGGTCGTCGTCAACACCTCGCTCAATGCCGCGGCCGAGCCCATCGTGGCCGGCGCCATCGATGCCCTCGCCCTCTTCGCGCGCCGCCCCATCGACTTGCTGCTCGTCGAGGACGTCGAGATCCGGAGACGGTCATGAGCCTCGTCGGCCGCGCCCGCACGATCGGAGCGCTGGTCGCGCACTTCGCGGTGCGCGAGAAGCTCTTCTTCCTGCCGCTGCTCGGCGTGCTGTTGCTCGGCGCCGTGCTGCTCGTCCTGACCGGCGGCCTCAGCTACGTCGCCCCGTTTCTCTACACGCTCTTCTGACCCGAAGAGGGGTGTCAGAACGCCGTCACTCGCAGGCTGGGGTGGGGATGAGCTTCGCGCTCGCGACCTGCACGATACGGTCGCCCTCGCCGATGCCCACGCCGACGCGGAGGATCGCGAGCCACTCGCCCTCGGGGGCGAACGTGGCCTCGATGGTGAAACGGTCGGCGTCGATGGCAGCGGCCTCGTCGCTGGGCATCCAGTCGTCGAGCTTCACACGCTTGGTCGGCGTGACCCACGTGAGCGTCGCCTCGCGCAGCGGTGCGCTCTGGCCCTGCGTGATCTCGAGCTTGCAGCGACCACCGAACGACGCCGGCACGCGATCGGGCGCGTCGTCGTCGAAGCGGCCGAGCGTGGCCCACGACATCACCTTCACGGGCCCGGGCTCGCCGGCCTCGAGGCGCATGCACGGCCCCGCGACCCCGACGGCATGCGCCTCGTCGTCGATGCGCCGCGTGCACGTGATGATCGCCTTGCGCGTCGGCCACATCACCGCCGCGAGCCTCACGCCGCTCGCACCCGGCACCGCTGCCTGCCGAGGCGCCACGACGTGCGGGTGATGGGCGCAGCCCGCGAGCACGAGCACTGCTGGGAGAGCGCTGAGCTTCATGGCCTGCGCACGTTACGGGAAATGGGCCGCGAGCGTGATGCCGACCTGGACGAAGCTGAGGTAGGTGTTGCTGTTGGTGTAGGTGCCGTAGTCACCCATGCGGAGGCCGCGGTAGAGGACCTCGGCGCCGAAGGTGCCGTGGCGCGAGAACCACACATCGATGCCGCCGCCCGCCTCGAAGCCACCGCCGATGGCGTCGGCGAGGTAGCCCTGACGGCCGATCCAGCCGACCATCGGGCCGACGACGGCGTAGGGCACGACGCGCGTGTTGGTCGGGATGTGGAGCTTGAGGTCGAGGCTCAGCGTCTGCACGACGAGGTAGCTGACGTCGCACCACACGTACGGGCCGCCGCCGCAGTCGGACGCGGGGTTGTGGAAGCTCGCGGCGTACTTGGCCTCGATGCCGACGATTCGACCGATCTCGACGCCGCCCCAGATCGAGAAGCCTCCACCGTGCGAGAGGTACTCGACGCCACCACTTTGCCCCACGACGAGCGTCCCGAAGCCGGAGACGCCGAACGTGCCCCGGATGGGCGCGGGACGGATCCATGGGGCCTCGCGGCGCACGTACCTGCGCTGCGGCGGTTCCTGGTAGTAGCGACGACGCGGGCCGGTGTAGTAGCGACGAGGCGGAGGTACGTACACGGGCTGAGGCACGTAGACGGGCGCAGGCGGCGCGACGTAGATGGGCGGAGGGGGATTGACC